>NZ_JANDHW010000003.1 GCF_024330105.1 Coprobacter tertius | reverse complement strand
TGAATGAAGAAAACCCTAAAAGTTTTATAAAACTTTTAGGGTTTTCTTCATTCATCAGACAAATTCTTATTTTTTAATCCTATGTTTTTTACTTCAACATTCTGAAACCATTTCCGTAAACACCTATTACCGATACCTGTGATATAAACGCGTTAGGATCTATATCTTTAATCAGGCGAAAAATCGCAACAGAGTCTCTTTTATTGGCTAACACCATGATAACTTTTAAATTATTTCCGGTATACCAGCCTTCACCATTAAGATAAGTAACCCCGCGATGCACATCGAGCGCAATGCGTTCGGCAATTTCATCATGTTTTTTAGATATAATGGTAAATTGTACCGACTGACGTGCACTGTTTACAATCATATCCAATACATAACTGATAATCACTAATGTGGAAAATCCGAATACGACCCGTCCCCAATCATGAAAAACAAAATAACAAGAAGATATGATCAGAATATCACACATCATAATCATACGGCCAAAAGATACATTAGCGTATTTATTAACGATCGCCGCAATAATATCGGTTCCTCCGGTACTGCCATTATGCGCAAAAGCGATTCCCAATCCGATACCACACAGTCCGGCACCAAGTACACACGCCATAAAAGGCTCGTCTCCTACCACCGACACACCACCTACAATACGCTGAAACCACCAAAGTAATGTAGACAGCATCGCGATCGCATATATCGTCTTCATACAGAATTTCCAACCCAAAAAACGAATTGCGAATACCATTAAAATAGCATTTATAATTAAATAGGTAACCTGCATTTCTATGCCTGTCGCATAATACACAATGGCTGCTATGCCCGGCACTCCCCCGGTTGTAATACCGTTAGGTAGTAAAAAGACCGTCCATCCTATGGCATAGGAGATAAGCCCCACAGTCACCATGACATAGTCTTTAATCTCCCTGAATACTTCTGTTTTTGTCGGTTTCTTCATTATTGAACAAATAGATGAGAAATTTACTACCTGTCTTTAATTTATTCCCATTTCAAGAGCTTCTTCTTTCACTTCACGTATATATTGATCCCATAGGTCCTGAACTTCATACTGTTCACCGAGAATCGATTTTACAGCTTTACTGAAAGACCAATTTTTGAGGTCGACACCAGTGCGGTTGAATTTGTGTACAAAATCTCCATCGAAATTACGCAGCCACATCAAGAAACATCCGGTAATACGATATCTCGAGAACCATTTTAAATCGCTCTTTTCTCCGGCTAATCCGGCTCTTACCCGATCCTCTTCGGTAAAACCGCCGGTCATAAAACGTACGGCATCGGCCATACCTTCAGTAAAAGCACCTTCTTCTCTATTATTTGCACGGCATCGGAATTGATAAGAATGGGTAAATTCATGCAGGAATATACCGATAATCTCATCTTCGAGCTTTTGGTATTCTCCCGGATGATCTTTCATAAATTTTTCGATATGCGTTACATTTATTTTCATCGTACAATTTCCCGAACCGTCACTACCCATATATGCCGGAGTCGAAGCCGGGAAATTATATTCTTTCGCCGGAATAACCGGACCAAGGATATTTCTCATCGTATATACTTTGGGGAAAGAATCCTGAGGCGTTTCATACAAAGCGTTCAAAACCCGATATACCACATTGGCAAAGAAAGAAGTAGGATCGTCTTTAATCAATTTACGATATATCGTTTCCCCTTCGGTATTCTTTGCCGTATCCATTACTTCGTATACGACAGTAGGAACATACACGCCCCCCCATATATCTTTAGGAGTCGCCACGGGCACATCTTTTAAAACTTTCGCAACCGAATAAAAAGTATCTACACATGCATCGGGACAATAAGCCGACCGTACCTCGAGAGCGTTTACCCGAGTTGCGATGGTTGTACGATCATAGGGTAAGCTCAGAACAGCCTTACGTCCTCTCATATTAGTGTAAGAAATAACAGCCCCTGCATAATCTGAAACCGGATTTCCCCAATTAAGAGTAAGTTCATTAATTTCTTTGTTATATATTGCCGATTTTAGATCTCTAACCGGAAGCGTTTTTTCATAATTATCTCCATAAACTGTCACTTCCCGGGTATATTTTACAGGTTTCCCGTTGTTATCTTTAAAAGACAAGGTCACTTTATGATCTTTTTCTTTTAAATTATCTATAGTAAATTCATTACCTGTATTTCTTTTTTGAGTTTCGTTTATATCGAATACATACTTTTTCCGGTCTACTTTAAGTTCGAACTGTGAAGAAGGTTCAAACGAAGGATCGATACGAACTACTAAACGATTACGACCACCCAAAACATCGATACCGCCAACCGGTACAGCCGAAGCAAAAGGGCATGCAAAAACCCCCGCAAGAAATAAAATTCCGAAACGTTTTGTATTTTTCATTTTATAAGCATTATATGTGATAAAAAATAATAATATTTTCGGTGTAAAGATACAAAAAGAACTTCTTTCAAGCAGAATAGAAATACACAAATCTTTTTTATTAGTAGTTTTATAAAATATACCCTCACAATCTTATTCTTCTTATGAATAAGAAAAAAAGTCAAAAAAAAGGCTCGAAACTTCGAACCTTCAACTTGTAGCGGATTCGGGAATCGAACCCGAGTCTCATCCGTGAGAGAGATGCGTGCTAGGCCACTACACTAAACCGCCATATACTTTTTACGGTGCAAATATATAATACTTATTTTTCATTGACAATACTTTTTTTGAAATTTATTCCAAACAAATATCATATATGCACTCTCCCTACTTTCAAGTAATAAAATATTACTGTTTCTCTAAAAAGCAAAAAACAAACAATAAAAAGATCATCATGTTACAGAAAAAAACATCCCTACTTAAAATGTTAATTTTTACACTTTAAATAGTTAACACAAACTCTTCATTTAACAAATCATGTTAATAACAGCGCATTTTTTTCATTAAATATTCGATCGATTTAAAAGTGATTCTTATATTTGAAACAGATTTTCATGGAATTAAGGTTTAGGTTAATTAAAAAAGAACAAAGAGGGTTGTCGTGATGACAACCCTCTTTGTTCTTAAAAATACAGCACGAAACTGATTCTTATTTCTTTTCTTTAAGTGTATAATTTAATTTCGATTGCGGTTTCTTCATATCTTGCCCTAACATGACAAGACTATCGTTAACAGCAAGGAAATTAATTTCATCTATCGAATCCCCTCTAAGCTGATAAATCGTCCCACCAGCATCGATAACCGGACCGTTTACAATTCCCCACTGCCCCTGTTGAACAAAAGTTTCGTCCTGACCATTTTCTCCGGCGCCGATATAAGTCATCGTCAGATGATAAATACTATCACCAGTACCTTGTTTAGGAGTATACAAATCAAGTTCGTAACGAATGCCTTCAGCATCAGCAGCCGGAAGTATACCCTCATAGGATTTCTTATTCGAATTTGCTGTATCGCCCATCGATACCGATTTTCCATTAACGGTCATTTCTTCGGAACTCGCCTTTTTATCGGCAGATTTACCTGCGCAAGAGCAGATAAACAAAGCAATAAATAAATACAATAACTTTTTCATACTATCTATCTGTTAGTTTTTAATGTGAAAACCCCAGCTGCCCGCAGGTATTCACCCACTTAAGCAACATACGAATAACGCACTTATAACAGCAAAAAACCGGATAAAGATTACTCTCTATCCGGTTTTTAAAGTATTTTAAAGAAAGTCGCATCGGAGGATGTGATGAAACTCCGAATAACAGGATTTGAGTGCCCCCCTCCTTTGTAATCCACTGTGCATATTTGCAACCCGAAGGTCGTGGCCCGCCATTGGAAGAGAAAGCTTGTCTCGGTATTTCATATTAATTGATGAGTTTCCCGATCAACTGCGATGCGACTTTTTGCTTTTCTCATTTCCTTATTACAAATATAAGGAATTAATATATAAAAGTCAAATATTTCATCAAAAAAATGAGGTTTTACATTTTGTAAAACCTCATTTTAAACATTATTTTAACTACAAATCTTATGCATTTTTCACTTTAGCAACAATTGCCTGAAAGGCTTCAGGATTATTCATTGCCAAATCGGCTAAAACCTTACGATTAATTTCAATACCCGATTTATGTAACGCACCCATCAACTTAGAATAAGACATTCCTTCGAGACGTGCGGCTGCATTAATACGCTGTATCCACAAGGCTCTGAAGTTACGTTTTTTAGCTTTACGGTCGCGATAAGCATAAGTAAGACCTTTTTCCCAAGTATTTTTAGCTACTGTCCAAACATTTTTTCTCGCACCAAAGTAGCCTTTAGTTAATTTTAAAATTTTCTTTCTTCTTGCTCTCGAAGCAACATGATTTACTGATCTTGGCATAGTTTTTCTTGTTTTGAATGTTAGCGTCATCGTCTTCGCGATGATCTTCAGGCTAAAACATTCGGTTAATAAAAATTTAAACTCGCTTTTTGTGATTTTAAATAAACGGCAATTATCTCATGCACAATAATTCTTTCACGTTCTTCACATCGGCAGATGATACGATCGTGAAATGCGTAAGATTGCGTTTTTGCTTTTTAGTTTTTTTCGTCAAAATGTGACTTTTAAAAGCATGTTTTCTTTTGATTTTTCCTGATCCGGTAAGGGCGAACCTCTTTTTGGCACCGGAATTAGTTTTCATCTTTGGCATTTTACTAAATTTTAATTATGTATTTAATTAATCGGGATGTCCCCGATCATATTTATTTCTTTTTCGGCGAAAGCATAATAATCATGCGCTTTCCTTCGAGAACGGGAAGTTGTTCTACTTTACCATAATCTTCGAGATCATTTGCAAAGCGAAGTAATAATACCTCCCCTTGTTCTTTAAACAGAATCGAACGGCCTTTAAAAAACACATAAGCTTTTACCTTTGCCCCTTCCTCGAGAAAGCCTTTGGCATGTTTCAATTTAAAATTATAGTCATGATCATCGGTTTGAGGTCCGAAACGTATCTCTTTAACAACGACCTTAGATGACTTCGCTTTTTGTTCTTTCAGCCTTTTTTTCTGTTGATAGAGGAATTTTTGATAATCGGTAATCCGGCAAACCGGAGGAGCGGCATTCGGAGAGATTTCTACCAAATCGAGTTCCATCTCTTCAGCTATACGCAAAGCATCCTGAATAGGATATATCCCCTGCTCTACATTATCGCCCACAAGACGTACCTCTTTTACTCTGATTCTCTCATTAATACGGTACATTTCTTTCGCCCCTTCATTTTTCTTTACGGGGAAATTCCTTTTAACTCCTAAAGTTTCTTTTTTCTCCATTCAAATTACCATTGGGTTATCATTTTTTCTACTTCCTCGGTTAAAATCCCGGCAAAGGTAGCAATTTTCATAGAACCTTTATCACCTTCGCCCTGTTTTCTTACAGAAACTTCACCATTTTCTGCTTCTTTTTCTCCTACGATGAGTAAATATGGGATTCTTTTCAGTTCATTATCCCTAATTTTACGTCCGATTTTTTCGTTTCGGTCATCTACGATCGTACGAATATCTCTCATTTCGAGTTCACGAGCAACCTCATGAGCGTAATCATTATATTTTTCACTGATTGGCATAACAACTACCTGTTCGGGGGTAAGCCACAAGGGGAATTTCCCGGCAGTATGTTCAATCAGTACAGCGACAAACCGTTCCATCGACCCGAAAGGTGCACGATGTATCATTACCGGACGATGCTTTTGATTATCACTTCCGGTATATTCCAATTCAAACCGTTCAGGAAGATTATAATCTACTTGTATAGTTCCCAACTGCCAACGGCGACCGATAGCATCTTTCACCATAAAGTCGAGTTTTGGTCCGTAAAAAGCAGCCTCGCCCAACTCAATACGGGCATTCAACCCTTTTTCCTGACAAGCTTCTACAATTGCTCGTTCTGCTTTTTCCCAATTTTCATCCGACCCGATATACTTTTCTCGATTGTTAGGGTCGCGCAACGAAATCTGAGCTTCGAAATTTTTAAAATCGAGTGCACCGAAAATAATAAAAATAATATCCATTACTTTCAGGAATTCGTCTTTCACTTGATCGGGACGACAGAAAATATGAGCATCATCTTGAGTAAAACCTCTAACTCTGGTAAGACCGTGCAATTCGCCGCTTTGTTCGTATCGATAAACGGTACCGAATTCGGCAAATCGCAAAGGCAAATCTTTATACGACCGGGGAAAAGCCTTATATATTTCACAGTGGTGAGGACAATTCATCGGTTTCAACAAAAATTCTTCTCCTTCTTCGGGAGTATGTATCGGCTGAAACGAATCTTTCCCATATTTGGCATAATGGCCAGAAGTGACATATAATATCTTATTACCGATATGCGGTGTTATAACCTGCTGGTATCCGAATCGTTTCTGAATACGACGTAAAAAATTCTCTAAGCGGTCACGCAGCATCGCCCCCTTAGGTAACCATAACGGAAGTCCCTGTCCTACGGCATGCGAAAAAGTAAACAATTCCAGTTCTTTACCTATTTTCCGATGATCGCGTTTCTTGGCTTCTTCGAGCAAAGCGAGATACTCATCGAGCATTTTTTTCTTGGGGAATGTAATAGCATATACCCGTGTCAACTGATGACGTTTTTCATCGCCTCTCCAATAAGCCCCCGCAAGCGACAATACTTTAGCGGCTTTAATAGGAGCTGTCGTGGGTAAATGCGGCCCCCGGCAAAGATCGGTGAAATTACCTTGCGTATAGGTAGAAATCGTTCCATCCTCGAGCTCGCTAATGAGTTCTACTTTATATTCTTCGCCTCTGTCTCCAAACATTTTCAGAGCATCGGCTTTCGAAATATCCTGTCTTACAATCGCCTCTTTTTTCGAAGCAAGTTCCAGCATTTTTGCTTCGATAACTGCAAAATCGCTTTCTTTAATCGGGGTTTCACCCAAATCTACATCGTAATAAAACCCGTTTTCGATAGCGGGTCCGATTCCGAATTTAACACCCGGATACAATTCTTGCAAGGCCTCTGCCAAAAGATGCGCCGACGAATGCCAAAACGCATGTTTTCCTTCAGGATCGTCCCATTTAAATAATTTTATTTCAGCGTCTTCGACAATCGGCCGGGTAAGATCCCAGGGTTTTCCGTCGATCGTTGCGGCCAAAACGTCCTGCGCTAAACGCGGACTTATACTTTCAGCAATTTGCAAAGGAGTCGTTCCTTTGTCAAATTCTTTTACCGATTTATCGGGAAAAGTTATTTTAATCATACTCATATTCTCCATACTTCCATGACCGCGTTGCTTTAAAACAGATAACTATTTACAATTGTTTTTGTTGCAACTCGTTCACTGCTATTTTTTCGGGTTCATTTATAGGGGTACAAATGTAATAATTTTTTTAATATCACATCCGGATTTTATCAAAAAGAAACATTTTAATCGCTTAACCTTTTTATTACGCTATAAGCCGAAACCACACCTAATTCTCCCGCCTTACTCAAGTCGGCGATACCTTTCTCGTTATCTCCGAGGTACACATATACCAATCCTCGGTTAAAATACGCGTCGGCAAAATCAGGACGAAGTCTGATCGCTTCGTTAAAATCATTCAATGCCGCTTTAAAATCTTTTTGGGTACATCTCACGTTGCCCCGATTAAAATAAGCATATTCAAAATTAGGATCGAGACTTATCACTTTATCGTAATCGCGTAAAATCATGTCATATTCAAGAGAACCCTGATCATCAGGTTTCGGCAAGTTACCGAAACGAATATCATTATTTTTATTCCGAGACGTAAATGCAGAACTATTTACACCGGTCACGGCCGGCATAGTCTCGTCATCCGAATTCTCTCCCGAGAGTTTATATTCCATTTGCCTGAACCGGATTGCTGCACGATTAAAATAAGCGAATATAAAATCACCATTCAAATTTATGACTCTGTTCAGATCGTCTAACGCGTTAGAATAATCCTGTACCAGCATAAAATCGAGAGACCGGGCGAAATATGGGATCGGATTCTCCGGATTCGCCTCTATCTGCTTAGAATATTCATCTATTGAAGCAAAATGTTTCTTTATCTGAATCGTATCGATCGATACGTCGTCATTCGATATCAATAATTTCTCAGGCAGCAACCCCGCCCGGTTAAATGCTTCGAGTTCTTTTGAATAACGGGAACTCTGACGCAATTCGCTATCGTTTTCATAATAAGTAAATAAGAAAGCGGGTTCCATTTCTATACGGGCATTCCGATCTTGTATACGCCCTCTGATTTCACTTTTATATTTACTTTTGACTTCAAAATCATCGGAAACAAGCAAACGGTCGAATTTATTGATGTTCTTATCCGACTCTTTCCTCACTTTATCATCGCCATTATCATCATTATCCACTTTATCCGATACGGCATTTCCCAGCGGATCGACAAGTTTATCGCTATTCTTGCGCTGGTCGTATATCGCCATAGCTTTTTTAAAGTCTTTCTCACCACCCGCCATATCTTTCATTTTCCGCTTTGCCTCCGAACGGGCATAATAACCATCGGCAAAATCGGGATATTGCTCGAGCACTTTGTCGAAATCACGTATAGCCGCTTTATTATTTCCTATCTGAAAATATAGAATCGCCCGGTTATACAGGGCAAAAAAGTTATCGGGCTCTCTCGATAAAACAAACGAGAAATCATCGATCGCCTTATTCCTATCGCCCACCTGCATACGTAATAATCCCCGATTATAGTGAGCCATTATATTTCCGGGATCAATTTCCACTACATGGCTATAATCGGCCATAGTCCCCATTAAATCATCGAGATAATACCGTATAATACCGCGATTAAGATAATAAGAGGTCATATTGGGGTCTAATTTCAACGCATAGTTCATGTCTTCCAGAGCTTCTTCATATTGCTTTTTGTATTGAAATTTTATGATCGCCCTTTGTGCATAAGCGTACGACTGGTATTTATCTATCGAAATCGCCTTATCTATATCAGAGATAGCCTTTAACGTATCTTTCTTCTCGAGCCAGAATTGCGACCGGCTCAAATAAGCATTGTAATCAGAAGGATAAAGCTTTATCAATTTATCGAAAGTCTTTTCAGCATCGTCATAGTCTTTCAACTGTACTTGAGCAATCGCTTTATTTCCAAGAAAAGTACGGTCTTCGGGTGCATATCTCAGACCCACATTATAGTCCTCTATAGCTCCTGCATAATCTCCTAAATTCTGACGTGCAATGCCTCTTACCTGATACGCACCGGTAATAAAAGGGTTTCGTTCGATACTCCGATTACAGTCCTCCTCGGCCCCTTTGTAATCTTCGAGGCTGAGTTTGGCAACCGCTCTGAAAAAATAAGGTTCTGCCAGATACGGTTTTACATCAATAACCTGATTAAAATATTGTATCGATAATATATAATCTTCGAAATACAACGCATTACGACCAATGTTCAGTACTCTTTCGGTATAAATCTGTGCCCGCAATCCACAAGTAAACAACAAAACGAAGATATTAATAAATAATATTCTTTTGGACATAATTCAATTCGGTAAAAATATCCGGATTCTTTTTTGTTAACCTACAAATGTATATAAATTATCTATTATTCACAGAAACCATATTTATATTTTATAGATTTTCTTTCTTGTTAAACGATTTTTCCGGACAATTAAATGTATTTTTGCACAAAGTTATTTGTCAATACCCTGAGAAAGCACGGCAAAACAAACTTATATATATGTAATTATGTTTTAACGTATATAAATCGGAAATAAAATGTTGACAATAAGCAAAGACAAGCAGCGAATCGTAATTATCGGCGGTGGGTTCGCCGGGATGAATCTCATTAGCAATCTCGATAGCGAAATTTATAATATAATTCTTGTAGATCGCAATAATTATCACGCTTTTCCGCCGTTATTTTATCAAGTAGCTTCTGCCGGACTCGAGCCGGCGTCGGTATGTTTCCCTTTCAGACAGGAATTACGTAAAAGGAAAAATCTACAGCTATGGATGGGCGAATTCCTGCGGGTAGATACCGACAACAAAATCGTCGAAACTTCAACAGGTAATATCAGTTACGATTTTCTCATTATAGCCACAGGCACTACATCGAACTTTTTCGGCAACAACCAGCTCGAAGATAAAGTGTACACGTTGAAGTCAACCACCGACGCCATCGCCATCCGCAATCAGGTCTTATGGGCTCTCGAGAGGGCATCCACGTGCAATGACGCCGAACAACGCAAACACATGCTTTGTTTTGTTGTTATCGGCGGAGGACCTACCGGTGTAGAAGTAGCCGGCGCACTGGGAGAAATGAAAAAATACATTTTAGCCCGGGAATATCCCGATATTATCAAAAGCGAAGTACGTGTTGTTCTTGTAGAAGGCAGCGACCGCCTGCTGCGCACAATGAGTAACGAATCTTCTATAAAATCTCTGCAATATCTCCGTCAACTCGAAGTAGAAGTCAAACTCAACCTCATACTCTCATCTTATAACGGAACCGAATTAACATTCAACAACGGGAACCAACTGGTTTGCGATACGGTAATCTGGACAGCCGGTGTAACCGGAGAACCCGCACCGGGGATTCCTCAAGAATCGGTAAACAAAGCCGGTCGCATCATTACCGACGAATACAATCGAATAAAAGATATCGATAACGTATTCGCAATCGGAGACGTTTGTTATATGGAGACACCGGCATTCCCGCACGGACACCCGCAACTGGCACAGGTAGCGATACAACAAGCTCGCAACCTCGCCTCTAACCTCAACAAAAGAATCGATCCGAAACCCTTCCGATACAATGACAAAGGAAGCATGGCAACTATAGGCCGAAACCGGGCTGTCGCCGACATCGCTAAAATGCATTTTTACGGTCGACCGGCTTGGATGATTTGGATGGGAGTGCATTTAATTTCCCTTATGGGAATGAAAAACAAGATTTTTACATTTATAAACTGGATGTGGTATTACTTCACCTATACAACAGCGTTACGTCTGCTCATACGTCCGCCAAAACGCAAAAACAAGTAAAGTGAAATTACTCTGTACGGTATTCGTTAGGAGTCATTCCGGTATATCGTTTAAAATATTTGCCGAAAAATGACTGGTTGGCAAAATTCAGCTTCTGCGATATCTGCTGTATCGTAAGGTTAGAGGTTTTAAGTAAAACCTTTGCCTGTAAGATTACATAAGAAGTAATCCATTCCCCGGCAGTTTCCCCGCTGACGTCTTTCATAACGACCGACAAATGTTTTGGAGAAATATACAACCGGTCGGCATAATAAGAAACATCTCTGTGCCGGTCGTATTCTTCTATAACAAGGCGGGTAAATTCCCTCGCTATTTCCACCCGGCGGCTGTTAGGTATCTGCAAACCTTCTTTTCGTTTGGCGTAACAGTCGTTTATCTCGAAGGCAAGAGCCTGCGCCAGATAATACACGATCTCCGAAGAGCTGTTTTTAGGATTCTTTACTTTTTTCTTCAACATCGAATAATATTCGGTCAGGGTAGCCACTTCTTCATCGTTAAGATGTATCTGCGGATTTTCCATGATATAGAAAAACAACGGCAGCAATTTCTTTATATCTACCTGAAAACTATCTAAAAAACGACGAGATATAACAATAAAACAAGCTTTAAAGTCGGGAGATTGATATATGAATTGCCAAAGCGTATCGGGCATCAACACAAAAAGGTCGTTTTGACTAATTACATAACGAGACTGATTCAGTTCTATCTCGAATGTTCCTTTAAGACAAAGAACAAACATGATTACCTCATTTTTTAAAGGATGACCGATAGCATATTTATCAGGAGTTTGTTCAAAAACCGACAATTCATCATTGAAAGAATCTACTTGCATATTTTCTTTAATCACCGAAATATTTATCACCGGAAAAGAAACATCTTTCATCTTCATATTATATAGTTTTATGGCAAATATAATGATTAGTAATAAAATATCGATATTATATCCATATTGTCATTCTATCAATCCAGCGCATTTTCGTGTGCTCGAAAGATATATTTTATCTCTATTTTTAAACCATTTCTCTGTTTATTCCGATTAAACTTTGTAAGTTTGCATATCAAAAAAACTATTTATAGTTAGTTATTAAAAGATGAAACAGAATCTTGTAATCACGATCGGACGACAATTCGGAAGCGGTGGTCGAGAAGTCGGAAAACGACTGGCAGAACTCTTCGGGATAGATTATTTCGACAAAGAATTGATTAATGAAGCTGCAAAAGAAAGCGGTTTGAGTCCCGAGTTTTTTGAAAAAGCCGATGAAAAAGCTCCCCGGTCGTTACGAAATTTTTTCACAGTGGTATGGACTCCTTTCGGGTCGTCATTCGGTAGCGACGGGTCACTCAATAACGAAACCATTTTTAAATATCAGTCAGACGTAATCATAAACATTACCAATACGAAACCTTGCGTTATCGTAGGCCGATGCGCCGATTATATTTTAAGAAACTGCCCGTCCTGTGTAAGTGTTTTCATACACGCTCCACTCAAAAACCGGATAGACCGTATTATTTCGAGATCGGGAGAGGACATGACTCCGGAAGAAGCGGCAGAACTGGCTGAAAAAAAGAATAAAATGAGACAAAACTATTACAATTTCTTTACCGATAAAGAATGGGGAGCCGCAGCTTCATACGATCTGTCGATCGACTCTTCGATCCTCGGATGCGAGGGAACCGCTCTGTTTGTAAAAGATTTTATCGAAAAGAAATTCAATGGTAAGATATAATCTCATATATATTTTAAATTATCACATCGGATCATGAAAAAGAAAATTTTCAGTATTCTTGTCATAATAGCGTGCTTTACGGCCAACAGTTATGCTCAAAATCAAAAAGAGGCGTTAAAAAACTTGTTCGGAAATGCTGTAGAGAATGTAGTGAATAAAGTCACCGACAAAATAACAAACTTATCATACGAAAGTCTCGAAGGTACCTGGATGTATGCCAATCCCGCTTGTGAATTCGAAAGCGAAAACGTACTGAAAGAAGCCGGGGCGGAAATTATCGCTTCTCAAATAGAGAGCAAACTGAAGACAATCTACGATAAAGCAGGCATAAGCTCTTCTTCCTTCGGTTATACCTTTGCCAATGACAGTACATTCAGTACCCTCTATAAATCCCGCAAACTCAACGGTTCTTTTACCATCGATGAAAAAGAAAAAACAATAAATATGAACTATCAGTTGGCCGGGTTAATAAATATCGGGAAATCCGATGCCAAAGTAATTCAATCCCAGAACAAAATTATATTGTTATTCGATGCCGGTAAACTGGTAAAATTAATCAATACGATCTCATTAGCCAGTAAAAATACGACAGTTAAAACTGTAAACTCAATTTTAAACAGCTACGAAGGCGTTCTTATCGGATTCGAATTGATAAAGAAATAAACAATCATTATCCATTATCAAAACTCTCCTTGGTCATCCCGGGGCTATGCCCTGTCATTTCTGAATCCCTTCTGTGTCATCCTGAGTGATAACGAAAGATCTCCTGATGCCCGGAAAAAAGAGAACACCCCCGCTCTGTAAACACCTTTCCTTCTCCTGTTTCGCTCTCGCTCAACAGGAGAAGGAAAGGACAAAACAAGTAAAAAACAATCGTTATTTCTTCAAAATAGCGATACCTTCTTCCAGTGATTTAATTTTACTCTCGGCATCCGCCTGTTTCTTTCTTTCATTCTCAACCACCTGCGCCGGAGCATTATTTACAAAACGCTCGTTAGCAAGTTTGGCTTTTACCGATTTCAAAAATCCCTGTAAATATTTAAGTTCGTCTTCCAGTTTTTTCAACTCGGTTTCTACATCTATATTGTTACCGAGTGGAACAGCATATTCGGTAGTTCCTACCAAAAACGAAGCTGCAGTAGCCTCTTTTTCACTTACCGTTTCTATCGCCGACAAATTGGCCAGTTTTACGATTACAGCATCGTTTCCGCTATCATGTTTACCGACTACCTGTAAAATAAGCGGCTCTTTATTAGGAATATTTTTCTGTAAACGAATAGTACGTACTCCCGAAATAATTTCCTTCGTTTTTTCAAAATCCGTTATCAATTGCCCATCGACCGGTTTTACCTCAGGAACAAGAGCGACCATGATACTTTCCCCCTCTTTACGCGGAGAGATATGTTGCCACAGCTCTTCGGTTATAAAAGGCATAAACGGATGCAACAGCCTCAATAAGGCATCGAAGAAACGGAGCGTCTCTTCATACGTTTCTTTATCGATCGGTTGTTGATACCCCGGTTTCACCATTTCGAGATACCAAGATGAAAATTCGTCCCAAAAAAGTTTATAAACAGCCATCAGAGCCTCAGAAAGACGATATTTTCCAAACAGATCGGCCACCTCTTCCGCTGTCCGGCTCAACATCGCGTCGAACCAGCGTACAGCCGTAGCGGCCGACTCGGGTTGCTGCAATGAAGAATCTACCGTCCAACCTTTTACCAAGCGGAAAGCGTTCCATATTTTATTATTAAAATTACGTCCCTGCTCGCACAAGGCATCATCAAAAAGAATATCGTTACCGGCAGGAGCCGACAACATCATCCCCATACGCACGCCATCGGCGCCGTACTTATCGATCAGCTCGAGCGGATCGGGAGAATTACCCAGCGATTTCGACATCTTCCGGCCCAGTTTATCTCTCACGATACCGGTAAAATATACATTTTTAAACGGCTTATCTTTTTCATATTCATAACCGGCCATAATCATACGGGCCACCCAGAAGAAAATAATATCGGGTCCCGTTACCAAGTCGCTGGTAGGATAATAATAACGCATCTCTTCATTTCCGGGATTATTTATCCCGTCAAACAAAGAAATAGGCCATAACCAGGAAGAAAACCAGGTATCGAGGCAATCTTCATCCTGGCGCAAATCGCTTAACTGCAAATCCTTGTTTCCGGTCTTTTCCCGAGCGGCTTTCACAGCATCCTCGTCGTTTACCGCCACGACGTAACCGCCTCCGGGCAGATAATAAGCCGGTATACGGTGTCCCCACCAAAGCTGGCGTGAAATACACCAGTCTTTGATATTTTCCATCCAGTATTTATAGGTATTCTTATATTTAGCGGGAAAGAACCGTATATCGTCGTTCACCACAGCTTCGAGAGCAGGCTTAGCAAGATCGCTCATTTTCAGGAACCACTGCATCGAAAGTTTCGGTTCGATCACCACATTGGTTCGTTCCGAGTAACCGACTTTATTGTTATAATCCTCGATCTTTTCCATCAGTCCGGCCTTTTCGAGATCCTCCGCAATCTGCTTACGCACATCGAAGCGATCCATTCCCACATATAATCCACCCGCTTCGCTGATCGTCCCGTTATCGTTAAATACGTCGATTGTCGGCAGATTATATTTTTCACCCAGCATATAATCGTTTACATCATGAGCGGGAGTTACTTTAAGACAGCCCGTACCGAATTCGATATCTACATAATCGTCCATAATAATCGGCACGGCACGGTTCACCAGCGGAACGATTACTTTTTTACCTTTCAGAAAACCGTAACGCTCATCGTTCGGATTCACGCATACGGCGCTATCCCCGAGTATCGTTTCGGGACGTGTCGTAGCCACAACGATATATTTCCCCTCCCCGCCTTCTATCCGGTAACGCAGATAATACAGTTTGCTGTGTTCCTCCTTATATACGACTTCTTCGTCCGAGAGAGCCGTCAAGGCTTTCGGATCCCAGTTCACCATACGCACTCCGCGGTAAATCATACCTTTATTATAGAGGTCGGCAAAAACTTTCAAAACGCTTTCCGAACGTTTCTCGTCCATGGTAAAAGCGGTACGGTCCCAATCGCAGGAAGCGCCCAGTTTACGTAACTGTTTCAAAATAATTCCGCCATGGGTATCGGTCCACTCCCAAGCATGTTTCAAAAATTCGTCTCGGGTAAGGTCTGTTTTCTTAATCCCTTCCGAAGCCAGCTTATTCACCACTTTCGCCTCGGTAGCGATAGAAGCATGGTCGGTACCCGGTACCCAGCACGCATTTTTTCCTGTCATGCGGGCCCTACGCACCAAAATATCCTGTATCGTATTGTTCAGCATATGTCCCATGTGCAGAACTCCGGTCACATTCGGAGGCGGTATCACGACCGTATAAGGTTCGCGTCCATCGGGTTTCGATTTAAAATATCCGTTTTTCAGCCAATAGGCATACCATTTTTCCTCTACCTCGGCAGGGTTATACTTCGAAGCGATTTCTTCCATAGAGTATTTTTCTAATTTATTTCTTACGGCATTATAAAAAGTGACACAAAAGTACAAAATATTCATCAGAGAATGAGCGAATGATATAAATTTCACGATAAGTTTTTTTACTTTTGCCTGCAATTCCAAATTTTTACCTGATGAAACGGACAATCTTTTTTATCACCCTGCTTATTTTTTGCTTCAACGCATATGTATTCCCCCAACAGGCTCCCAAACGAGAATTCCGAGGCGCGTGGATACAAACGGTCTTCCAGCCTCAGTATCAGAAAATGGACCGTGACCGGATGCAACGTTATTTTATCGATATGCTCGACAAATTGCAGAAAACGGGAATCAACGCGGTCATTTTTCAGGTACGTCCCATGGCCGACGCTTTTTACCCTTCAGATCTCGAACCTTGGAGCCGTTTCCTTACCGGACAGCAAGGCAAGGCTCCTTCCCCCTTTTGGGATCCGATGAAATTTCTCATCGACGAATGCCACGCCCGTAATATGGAATTTCACGCGTGGCTGAATCCTTACCGGGTAGCCAGTCAGGCGACAGAGCCGCTGGCCGTAACCCACATCGCCCACAAGCACCCCGAATGGCTTGTTCAATATGGCAAACAACTGGTATTCGACCCCGGTTTACCCGGTCCCCGCGAGTTTATCTGCGATGTGGTTAAAGATATCGTAAAAAGGTACGATGTAGATGCCATACACATGGACGATTATTTTTATCCCTACCCCGTCAACGGTATGCCTTTCCCCGACGACGCCAGTTATGCGAAGTACGGGAAAGGAACAGATCGGAATACATGGAGAAGAAATAATGTAAACATCCTCATCGAAGAACTGAACAAAAGCATAAAACACATAAAGCCCTGGGTGCGGTTCGGCATCAGTCCTTTCGGTATTTACCGGAATGCCAAAAGCGATCCGGACGGCAGCGATACCAACGGCCTGCAAAATTACGACGATCTGTATGCCGACGTACTGTTATGGACCCGTATGGGATGGATCGATTACCTGCTTCCACAATTATATTGGGAGATAGGCCACAAGGCAGCCTGTTCGGAAAAACTGATATATTGGTGGAACCGGCATGCCAACGGTCGTCATTTATACATCGGGCAAGATGTAAAACGTACCCTAAACGCACCCGATTACAGCGAAAGCGGTACGCAGCTCGAACGGAAAATGCAACTGAACCGCAGTTTCGAAAACATTTCGGGAATCTGTTTCTGGCCGGCTTCCGAGCTTATCGATAATTATGGAAACATAGATACCTATCTTCAAGATAAATATTTTACGACACCGGCACTTATCCCGGCCTATACCCGTATCAGCGATAAAACGCCCAAAGAAGTACGCCGGTTAAAAGCCCGCTGGACATCGCAGGGATACGTTCTCGAGTGGAAACGGCCGAGAGGACGCCGCAACAAAATACAATATCCCGTATATTACTGCATATACCGTTTCAGAAAAGACGAGCCGGTAAACCTCTCCGATCCGTCTCATATACAGGCGATCACGCGCGATACCGGTTATAAATTACCCTATCTCAAAGGCAACGACTCCTGGGTATATATCGTAACCTCTGTCGATCGTATTCATAACGAAAGTAAAAAAGGGAAAAAGAAAGTAGTCAGGCTGTAAAGCAAAACCAAAACTTATTATCTTTAGGCGCAGAATATCATTAATAAAAAATGACTATGAAAAATAAGAATTCTCACAACGGCACGGTGCCGTATATCAAATTACTATTGCTTCTACTGGCATTTTCTCCGGTTTTAGCGGCGGCGCAAAAACAAGAAAAAGATATGAGCCGGTATATGGCCGGAGCGGTACCTGTAAAAAACGGGATGATTGTTTTCTCGAAAACTTTCGAAGTACCGGGTGCTACCGAAAAACAAATTTATGACGAAGTTCTCAAATGGGCTCAAAACAGGTTCAGTACACCCGAGAATAACGAAGATGTAAATATACAACGGGTTATACAGTTCGCCAATCCGCAAGAAGGCAAAATCGTCGCCCAAGCGATGGAGTATATCGTATTCAGCAAAAAAATACTATACATCGACCGCACTACGGTAAAATACCTCGCTATCATCACCTGCAAACCAGGGCAATGTACAATGGA
Organism: Coprobacter tertius; assembly: GCF_024330105.1. Lineage (NCBI taxonomy): Bacteria > Pseudomonadati > Bacteroidota > Bacteroidia > Bacteroidales > Barnesiellaceae > Coprobacter > Coprobacter tertius. The sequence goes on along the minus strand of NZ_JANDHW010000003.1, from coordinate 313,980 downwards.
AATAACCAACATCAGCTATATTTACGACCAGCCCAACGTGCTGAATAAATATAAAGCAGAAGACTGGATTACCGATAAAAAAGCGATCCGGAAAGATAAATTATGGGCTATCCCGGGCAAATTCCGGGTAGGAACCATCGATTTCGTAGATTCTCTTTTCAATGAATTACAAACCGTACTCGGTATAAAACCAGACGCAGAAAAAGAAAAGAATGTAAATAAAAAGCCGGTACTTCTCGATTTGAAAGGGTACAAAGCGATATCTCCCCGGAATATACCGGCTGCGATCTCCCGCAAAATGGGTGAAGACGCGATGATCATTTCTACAGGAGAAAGTAATCGGGCCGAATACGTTACCGGAAACTGGGGCGGTTTAGGGGAAATACTGAATTCCGTTGTTACTTATTGTAACATCTCTCCCACTCTCGGCATCAATGCCCGGATGAAAGAAAACGGAACCTATACCTTATCTTTCTATGATAAAAAAGACGTTGCCGAAGCGATTGTATCCGGTACCGAAGGCAGCATAAACAAGACGGTTTTGCCATCGGGCAACATCTCGCCCGAAGGAGCTTCGGTTATTATCGAATGCCGTAAACTCGCCGTGCAACCGCAAAACGACACCGAATTATTTATCGGGGAAATTATAAATATCTGGATAAAAGAATAAAGATGGCAATGCCATCTTTATTCTTTTATTGAATGTCATTTTCTTTGGATGCCTCCTGTTTACCGAAGACGAAAGCTTATTTGTCATCCTGAGTGTCAACGAAGGATTCCCGGATAACATTCCCCCGGCTCAGATGCCATTCCCCCCCCTGTTAAGGGCACCGCTCTCGACAGGGGGGGAAAGGCATGGTAAACAAAAGTATTTTTCAAGAGGTTAGCCAGAGTTTTTTTATTTCTCTAACAACTCATCCAGTTTCTTGTAAAATTCGGGCCTTTCTCCGATGATCTTCGATACGATTACCCCGTTGCCGTCGAGAATATATTTCGTCGGATACCCTTCGATACCGTAAACGATACTCAAATCGGTAGCGGCATCGGTATCGTTATTGCGAACCTGTATCCACGGCATCTCATATTTCCCGAGCGCTTCTCTCCATTTCTCGTCGTTATCACGGCAAGCGATGCTGACGAACTCTACCTTTCCTTTATATTTGTCGTAGTACTTCTTCATATCGGGAATTCCTTTGATACAATAACCGCACCAGCTTCCCCAGAAGTCGAGCACGGCATATTTTCCTTTCAGCGACGAAAGGGTAAAGTCCTCACCTTTATCAGTCTTTAATGTAAAATCGGGAGCAACTGTCCCTTCCGTCACTTGATTTTTAGCTTCCTGCGCCATATGATAACGTTCGATTTGTTCATTATAATAATCGAGCATCGGTTTCAACGCAGAATTTTTCACGTCTTCACTTAACAAAGCATAATATTTAATCGTTGTATCCATCGGCATACCTGCAAGATAATAACCAGCGGCAAGGTTATCGAGGTGAGTACGGATATAATCGAGTTTCCCCTCCCGTATTTTATCATATACCTCGCGCCGCTGCGCCGCTACCGAATCGAATGGTACCCGGCCTTCATGCAGCAGCATTTCTATCGAGTCGGCCGTATGCTGCTCGTACCGCCAGGGCGAAGAGATCCGGCTCAACTCTTCGGCCAGCGGAGCCCCGCTCAGTTTATAATCGAACCACGTAGCATTCAACGTCCCCTCCAACTTCACTTTTTCACCGGGCAGCAACACAAACTCAGCGACTTTCGCTCCGGGGATATAGCCGCCGCCTTCACGGGAAACGACAGCCTCTTTCGGAATGATAAACAATTTCACAGCCCCCGTAGCGGCCGGATCAAACGCGAATTTCCCATCTACGGCAACGATCGTATCACTGAATCTGTCCTGCAAATCTTTCCCGTATTTATCGAGATCCACCCTCATCACCAGCAACGTATCGTTAGTAAGCCCTTTCACCTCTCCCGTTACCGTCTTTTTCTGTTCACAGGAAGAAAAAAAGAGCAACAACGCAACGCCGAACAAACAAATTCTTCTCATAATAGATTTCAATAAAATTAATACTGTTGTAACAAATGTAATAATATTATTTAATATCCGGCCTATCAATCGTTTTTTATTATCGTATTTCCGGTCATTCGCCCCTTTTCTCCAGCTTAACCACACGTCATCCTGAGGGTAAATGAAGGAGAACAGGTAAGGTTCAAAATGACAAGACAAAGCCTTAGGCAGACAGAAGTAGTTCAGAAGATCGCAAATACAGTGTTAATACGGACTAAATTTATTGTACTATTCTAAATTTTTTCGTTTCTTTGCAAGATTATTACTTAATATTATAGTAAGTGAATTAATTTTTACTATGAACAAAATTTTATCAATCGCCATTGCCTGCATGGTTTTATTCATCTTTATCCGTTGTACCGATAAAGAAGAGGCCCCGTTACCGACCCCCCATCTGCCTACCGCAGAAGAAATATTTATCGAAAAGATAAATAAAATCAAAGAACTTATCGACAGTGCCGGTACATTACCTACCGAAGAAACTACCCCTATGAAACGGGAATTGGTATCGAGAAAAGATAACGACGTAGTGTACCGGTACGACGAAGAAACCGAAGACTACGGGTATTACACGCCCGTGAATTTTACGTTCTCTCAAAAAGCGTTCGAAAAAGTGGCCGAACTGCCGCCCATGAAATCGGTCGATGTCATCTGGCCCGGCAACCTCATACAGGGCAAGTCGGTGGCCGACGGTAACCTCGCCGCTATACCCGTAGCCGACAAGCGCGCGGGAGGCGAAATCGTACTCAACGTAGTATCCGGACAAGAAGACATGATGTATTACCGCCATGTCGAAAACATGTCGGGAGCGGGAGTTACACAAGCCATGAACGATATGCTGGCGCCCTACGAGAGCGGATTTCCCGCCGACGTATCGTACCTGCAATCGTCGGTCTCCTCTATCGAGGAAATGTCCTATTACCTCGATATGCGCCCCGAGGAACTGAACGAAAAAAGCAACGGCGCGTTCAAGCCGGTCAACTGGACCACATACACCAATAAGGTGATGATAAAACTCCGGCAGGTATTCTTTACCATATCGTACGATTACCGGGGTATCGAAAACGTATTTTCGCAAAATATCGAATACAACGACCTGAAAGCCTATATAACCGAGAACAATCCGCCCTGTTATATCGCGTCGGTCTCGTACGGCCGGTATTTCATTCTGCTGTACGAGTCGGAATACTCCGAAAACAAACTCTACGACGTGCTGCGTAAAGCCTATAGCACCGAGAATCTCGAGGATTTTACCCCGCAGGAGAAAAAAATCATTCACAAGTCTAAAGTATACATGGTACAGGTGGGCGGTAATCCGGTGGCCGGGCTCGAGACCATAACGACCGATCCCGACAAAATACGCGAGTTCGTCATCGGCGGTGCCGTTTTCTCGAAAGACAACGTCGGGGCGCCCATTAGTTACAAGGTATGCTACCTGCAAAACGCCGTCCCCCTGATTACGTATAAAAAACTCGATGTCGTTACCGAGAAACTCACCTATATCCCCGAGAAAAAGACCAATAACGTAACCATCGAGATCAAAGACATATTCTCCGACAAGCTCAACCTTACCGGCGGCAATATGCAACTCTCTAACCACTCGTGGGTTACCGTAGGCGATATCGCGGTAAACGTATACAACCGCGACGGGTCGCTCTTTAAAAGGCTTCCCCCCCTGAAAACGGGCATCGTACGGGTACCTACCAAAGAAAACGCCACCTACCGCAAATACGACCACCGGATAAGTACCGGCGAGTTGGGCGAAAATACCGATAAACGCGTTGCGATCGAGTTTACCGTACACTATTACATCGAGCGCTACGGCGGGGGCACCTCGGCCGACCAGCGCATTTACCGTAAACGGCTCGAATTCGCCTTCGACGACAAAACTCAAACCTGGAAAATCAGCGACAAAGACATTTACCAGAAAGATTCTTTTACCCTGATGAACCTCAGGGATTATTTCAATTTCTGTTATATCGACTTCCAACTCGGTTTCCGCTTCAGCGCAAACCGCGAAACTTATAAACAATAATTAACATTATAATATTAAATATCTTTAAAATCATGAACAAGAATTTTTTAATTGCCGCCCTTATCGCTTTTTGTACGATAACCGCATTTTTTAGTTGTCACGAAAAAGAGACCATTATCATCAAAGAACAGCCGGTAGACCCGGAAGAGGAACCGCTACCGCCCATGAATCCCAATCAGGAGGCCGTGGCCGATCTCATCGTAAAGGCAGGCCGCATCGCCACCTTGCCCGAAAAAAATATCACGACACTGGTTGATTCAGCAAAGTCGGATAAACTGGATTATTATACCGATGAAGCATCTGGTTTAAAATATAAAGGATATTCCTATAAAACCACCACGCACCACAGCATCGTGAATAACCCCATGGAGTTCGTCACCCTCGATCCCTGGGACATTCTCTGGCCCGGCGCCTTGATACAGGGTAAATCGTTGACCGACGGTATCCCCGCCAGCATCCCCATCTTCAGCAAGCGGAAACCGGGCAGAATCTATCTCTCCCTCGTTTCGGGTAACCAGAATATGGATACCTGGTACAAAGAGGTACCCCTGAGCGGAGCCTTCGTTACCCAGGCGATGAACGAGCTGCTCGAGAAACATCTCAACGCCAACCCGGCACGGACCGCCTTCGAGATAGAAACCGTAACTTCGGTCGAGGAAATGGCGCTGAAATTGGGGGTAAACCTGAAACTTTTCGGCAGCAAACTCAACCAGAATTTCGGCGGCAACTGGAGCGACAGCAAAAGCTACGTGGCGGTAAAACTCAACCAGATCTTTTTTACCATGGCCTACGAAGGGCCCGACGGCGGTATAGTGGGCACCTTTACCGACGACATTACCCCGCTCGACCTCAAATATTACACCGGCCCCGATAATCCCATCTGTTACGTGAGTTCGGTCTCTTACGGCCGCTCGTATATTATGCTCTACGAGTCGAGGGAAAGCCGCCGCACCCTCGAGCTGGCCGTGAAAGCCGCATTTGCCGGTCAAGAAGCAAGCGCATCGGTAGACCGAAAACAAACCTTTAACGAGGCCAAATGCAAAATGGTACAGCTCGGCGGCGACCCTGTCGCCGGCCTCGAGACCGTTTTCGGCGATTACGAAAAACTCCGCAAGTTCGTCACCGACGGCGCCGTCGTTTCCGCCCACAATATAGGCGTACCCATCTCTTACAAACTCTCGCACTTGCTCGACAACAGTACCGTGCGGCTCAGCAATACGCTCGAATACGATGTCACTACCCAAACCTTCTTACCGGCTGTGCCCAAAAATAATGTCACTATCGATATTTATGACGTAATTATGCCGCCACCACAATCGAAACGGGAGATTTCTAATTACTCGGCTATGATTTTAAGAGCAGTAAATGTATATCAATTAGATAGTGATGGAACTAAAATATACGATTATTTAGTAAAGAAACCAAATATCCAAAATACTAAAAATAATGGCGCTAGTATTCCTATATTTAAAACTTTAAACTATTTAAGTGTACCTCATGATTCAAGAATTCGTATCGAAGCCCAATTCTACGCTATAAATCAAACTTATAAACCCGGTACGCAAAAGGAAGAAGACGAGTTTACGCTGATACAGGATTTCGAGTTCGATAAAAATAAAAACGTATGGAGACCCGTGCAACAAAACCCGAACCCTTTCGAGAAACTCACCAAACACATTGAAAATTTCGGCGGCGCTACTATGGATTTTACCCTCAACTACCGCTTCTATTGCGATGGCATTATCTATCCCATCCCTGAAAAAAATTAATGAAACCAGAGACATCTAACAAATACCGATTAAAAAAATATGAATTACTATCAAAGAGAAAATCCCGGAAACAACAGAGCAGCCGCCCCTACCGGGGCGGCTGCCCAAATTCGCCAATGGGTCGATTATAGCGCAGTATATAAACGTATTATCAACAATTACAATATCAGCCCCTATTATATGCCCGATGAAAAAGGACAGCATGTTATCGTGAATGTTCTCAACGCTTATATGGTGCCCTTGCGAAAAGTAAATAACCACCCGATTGACGACGGATCGATTACGTTACTTTCGGTTACCGTGTCGGAATTAGACCGAAACGGGAATTATAAAATCAAGAAACAGATCATAAAATATCCCCTTACGTTACGAATAAACGATACGGGTGCCTTTTTCCCGATCGAGCGGTCGGTCGTTTTCTCGAAAGTACCTCCCGATGCCCTCATCCGCATCGAAATCGAATTCTATGTCGAGGTAAAGTGCCTGTACCCCGCAAAATGCACCGAGAAAGCCGATATTCGTCTGAAACAGGATTTCGAATACGACAGGAATAAAAACGCTTGGCGACCGATAAACAATCTTCCGTATCCCTTAGAAAAAATATCGATACACAAAGATAATTTCGCCGGGGCGACCATAGATTTTACCTTATATTACCGATTCTCCTTTGACAAAGTTATTTACCCTATATCTGAAACGAATCATGAATGTGAAATATAAATTATACTCATTCTTAGGAATATTAATGTGTTTAACGGTATTCTCAGCCTGCAATGACAAGGATAATACCGATAAAAATAATCCGGATACGAACCCGCAACAGACCGCTGTCGGCGAACTGATCGAAAAGGCAGGACGTATCGCCGCTTTGCCCGAAAAAAATACGGTTATATTACTCGACGAAAAAAAGTCGGATAAACTGGAAAAATATCAGGATGATATCTCAGGATTAACATATAAAGGGTATTCTTATAAAACCACCACGCGCCACAGCATCGTAGATAATCCCATGGAGTTCGTCACCCTCGATCCCTGGGATATCCTCTGGCCCGGCGCCCTCATACAGGGAAAATCGTTGACTGACGGCATTCCCGCCGGCATACCCATATACAGCAAGCGCAAACCCGGCCGTTTAAGTCTGTCATTGATGGAAAACAAAGAAGATATGGATAAATGGTATGTAGATACCCAAATGAGCAGTGTACGGACTGATCTGGCCATAGAAGAATTAATAGAAAAACACGTAAGTCCTTCTCCTGCCCGCACCGAGTTTACGATAGAGCCGGTTACTTCACCCGAAGAAATGGCCCTGAAACTCGGTTTAAACCTGAAATTATGGACTCCGGTCCTCCGACAAAAGTTCGGAAACTGGGATAAAAATAAAAACTACGTAGCGGTAAAACTCGACCGAATCTATTTTTCTATCGCATACGAACCCGCTGAACCCGGGTATAAGGGAGTCTTCACCGAGGAAATCACCACCGAAGACCTGAAAGATGATACCGCTCCGGGAAACCCCATCTGCTACGTGAGTTCGGTCTCTTACGGAGAATCCTATATAACACTTTACGAGTCGAGCGTCAGCAGGAATACTCTCGAGATGGCGGTGAAAGCCGCAGTTGCCGGCCAAATTATAACCGGATCCTCAGACCCGAAACTAACCTTTAACGAGGCCGGATGCAAAATGGTGCAACTCGGCGGCGGCGCTGTCGCCGGCCTCGAGACCGTTTTCGGCGATTACGAAAAACTCAACAAGTTCGTCGCCGAAGGCGCCGTCGTTTCCGCCCACAATATCGGGGTTCCCATCTCTTACAAAATCTCGCATCTGATCGATAACAGTACCGTGTGGCTCAGCAATACCCTCGAGTACGAAGTCACTAACCAGACTTACTTACCGGAAATACCAAGCAATGATGTTACTATCGATATTTATGACGCAGTTATGCCTGCACCGCAATCGAAACGGGAAATTTCTAATTACTCCAAAATGATCTTAAAAGAGGTAAATATATGTACAAGAAGTGAGGATAATGTTGAAAGAAAAAAAACTATGATTGTGTCCCCTATTCATCAAAATACTAAAAATAACGGCGCAAATATTCCCATATTTAGAAATTTTACATTTACAGGCGTTCCTAAAGATTCCCGTATTAGTATAGAAACTCTGTTCTACGTGAAAAACCAGACCTATAAACTGGATAAGGAAATGGAAGAGTGGGAATTTACGCTAACGCAAGAATTCGAGTTCGATAAGAACAAAAATGTGTGGAAACCGGTGCAACAAACCCCGCACCCCTTCGAAAAACTCACCAAACACTTAGACAATTTCGGTGGCGCTACTATGGACTTTGCCCTCAACTACCGATTCTACTGTGATGGTATTACCTACCCCATTCCTGAAAAAAATTAATGAAAATGAAAACTAAACTACATTTACTCATCAGCATTGTTCTCTGCATAACTGTATTCTCTGCCTGCAACGACAAGGATAATACCGATAAAAATAATCCGGACACGAACCCGCAGCAGACCGCTGTCGACGAACTGATCGAAAAGGCAGGACGTATCGCCGCTTTGCCCGAAAAAAATACCACGATGCTGGTAAGTGAAGTAAAGTCGGATAAACTGGTACAGTACCGTGACGAGGCATCAGGATCAAAATATATGGGGTATTCCTATAAAACCACAACACACCACAGCATTGTAGATAACCCCATGGAGTTCGTCACCCTCGACCCCTGGGATATTCTCTGGCCCGGCGCCCTCATACAGGGCAAATCGTTGACCGACGGCATTCCCGCCGGCATACCCATATACAGCAAGCGGAAACCCGGCCGTTTAAGTCTGTCATTGATGGAAAGCAAAGAAGATATGGATAAATGGTATGTAGATACCCAAATGAGCAGTGTACGGACCGATCTGGCCATAGAAGAATTAATAGAAAAACACGTAAGTTCTTCTCCTGCCCGCACCGAGTTTACGATAGAGCCGGTTACTTCACCCGAAGAAATGACCCTGAAACTCGGTTTAAACCTGAAATTATGGACTCCAATCATCCGACAAAAGTTCGGAAACTGGGACAAAAATAAAAACTACGTAGCGGTAAAACTCGACCGAATATATTTCTCCATCGCATACGAACCCGCCGAACCCGGATATAAGGGAGTATTCACCGAAGAGATCGCCACCGAAGACCTGAAAGATGATACCGCTCCGGGAAACCCCATCTGCTACGTGAGTTCGGTCTCTTACGGAGAATCCTATATAATACTTTACGAGTCGAACGACAGCCGCCGCACTCTCGAGCTGGCCGTGAGGGCCGCATTTGCGGGACAAAATGCAGAAACGTCCATAGACCGGAAACAAACCTTTAACGAGGCCAAATGCAAAATGGTACAGCTTGGCGGCGACCCTGTCGCCGGCCTCGAGACCGTTTTCGGCGATTACGAAAAACTGCATAAATTCGTCACCGAAGGCGCCATCGTTTCCGCCCACAATATCGGGGTTCCCATCTCTTACAAACTCTCGCACCTGCTCGATAACAGTACCGTGCGGCTCAGCAATGCCCTCGAGTACGATGTCACTACCCAAACCTTCTTACCGGAAGAACCAAACAATGACGTCGTTATCGATATTCATGAAGCGATTATGTCGCCGCCGCAATCGAAACGGGAAATTTCTAATTATTCTGCCATGATTTTAAGAGCAGTAAATATAACTATCATAAAAAATAGTGGCGGTACAAATGTCGTAGATGATTTTATTGAATCCCCCATTACATGTAATACTAAAAACACCGGTGCTAATATTCCTATACATAAAACTTTTATAACTAAAAATGTTCCTAAAGATGCACGTATCCGCATTGAGGTTCAATTCTACGCGATAAATAAAACCTATCGACCGAGTACGCAAGAGAAGGAGGATGAATTTACGCTGATACAGGAATTTGAATTCGATAAAAATAAAAACGTATGGAGACCCGTGCAACAAAACTCTAATGCCTTCGAGAAACTTACGAAATACATCGAAAATTTCGGCGGCGCTACTATGGACTTTACCCTCAACTATCGATTCTACTGTGATGGTATTACCTACCCCATTCCTGAAAAAAATTAATGAAAATGAAAAAACAAATCCCATTAATAACATCTGCCATTCTCTGCCTGGCAATACTCTGCGGATGTCACGATAAAGACGATAAAAACGTAGAGTTTAACAACCCACCGACCGAAATGATAGACGAAGTCGGCAAATTGATACAAGATGCCGGGCATATAGAGACTTTACCCGAAAAAAATACGGTTATATTACTAGACGATGAAAAGTCGGATAAAGCAGAATGGATTAAAGATGATATAAACGGAAATCTATATAAAGGGTATTCTTATAAAACCACAACACGCCACAACACAACCAATAATCTCGAGGAATATGTCACATTTACTCCTTCGGATTTCTTCTGGCCCGGCGCCCTGATACAGGGCAAATCGTTGACCGACGGCATTCCCGACGGCATTCCCATATACAGCAAGCGGAAAAAAGGATGCATTTACCTATCTCTTACCGAAAATAAGGAGGATATGGACAATTGGTATGTAGATACCCAAATGAGCAGTGTACGGACCGATCTGGCCATAGAAGAATTAATAGAAAAACACGTAAGTCCTTCTCCTGCCCGCACCGAGTTTACGATAGAGCCGGTTACTTCACCCGAAGAAATGACCCTGAAACTCGGTTTAAACCTGAAATTATGGACTCCGATCATCCGACAAAAGTTCGGAAACTGGGACAAAAATAAAAACTACGTAGCGGTAAAACTCGACCGAATATATTTCTCCATCGCATACGAACCTGCCGAACCCGGATATAAGGGAGTCTTCACCGAGAAAATCACCACCGAAGACCTGAAAGATGATACCGCTCCGGGAAACCCCATCTGCTACGTGAGCTCGGTCTCTTACGGAGAATCCTACATTATGCTTTACGAATCAAATGTGAGCCGTCAATCCCTTGAATTAGCAGTACAAGCCGCCTTCACGGGGAATAAAGTAGTAGGAGGTATCGATCGCACCCAAACTTTTAACGAGGCCAAATGCAAAATGGTACAGATCGGCGGCGACCCTGACGCCGGCCTCGAGACCGTATTCGGAAATTATGAAAAACTCCACAATTTCGTCACCGAAGGCGCCATCGTTTCCTCACACAATATCGGGGTTCCCATCTCTTACATGCTCTCGCACCTGCTCGACAACAGTACCGTACGACTCAGCAACACCCTTGAATACAATGTTACTACCCCAAATTTTTTACCACAAAAACAAAAAAATGATGTGATGATCGATATATTTAATGCCTATATGCCTGCTCCTCAATCGAAAAGAAAAATATCGAATTATTCTGTCATCACTTTAAAAGCAGTAAATATATCTGAAATCGATAGTATCGGAAATATTAATAATTTCAAGTACCTGTTTCCTAAACCAGCCACATTAAGTACAATCAATACTGGAGCTGATTTTTCAATATATCGTACAATTTTATTCCAAAAAGTTGACAAACAATCCCGTATCCGCATCAAGGCTCAATTCTATGCAAAAAATAAAACCTATCGACCGGGTACGCAGGAAGATGAAGATGAATTTACGCTGATGCAGGAATTTGAATTCGATAAAACAAATAACGTCTGGAAACCGGTGCAACAGACGGAACGGCCTTTTGAAAGACTCTCCAAACACATCGACAATTTCGGAGGCGCTACTATGGACTTTACCCTCAACTACCGATTCTACTGTGATGGTATTACCTACCCCATTCCTGAAAAAAATTAATGAAAATGAAAAAACAAATCCCATTAATAACAACTGCCATTCTCTGCCTGGCAATACTCTGCGGATGTCACGATAAAGACGATAAAAACGTAGAGTTTAACAACCCACCGACCGAAATGATAGACGAAGTCGGCAAATTGATACAAGATGCCGGGCATATAGAGACTTTACCCGAAAAAAATACGGTTATATTACTCGACGAAAAAAAGTCGGATAAGATTGAGTGGGTTAAAGATGATCTAAGTGGAGACGAATACCTAGGGTATTCTGTAATAACCACTGAACATCATAGTATTATCGATAACCTCATGGAGTTTGTCACCCTCGACCCCCGGGACATTCTCTGGCCCGGCGCCCTCATACAGGGCAAATCGTTAATCGACGGCATTCCCAACGGCATTCCCATATACAGCAAGCGGAAAAAAGGATGCATTTACCTATCTCTTACCGAAAATAAGGAGGATATGGACAATTGGTATGTAGATACCCAAATGAGCAGTGTACGGACTGATCTGGCCATAGAAGAATTAATAGAAAAACACGTAAGTTCTTCTCCTGCCCGCACCGAGTTTACGATAGAGCCGGTTACTTCACCCGAAGAAATGGCCCTGAAACTCGGTTTAAACCTGAAATTATGGACTCCGGCCCTCCGACAAAAGTTCGGAAACTGGGATAAAAATAAAAACTACGTAGCGGTAAAACTCGACCGAATCTATTTCTCTATCACATACGAACCCGCCGAACCCGGATATAAGGGAGTCTTCACCGAGGAGATCACCACCGAAGACCTGAAAGATGATACCGCTCCGGGAAACCCCATCTGTTACGTGAGTTCGGTCTCTTACGGAGAATCCTATATAATACTTTACGAGTCGAACGTCAGCCGCCGCGCTCTCGAGCTGGCCGTGAGGGCCGCATTTGCGGGACAAAATGCAGAGACGTCCATAGACCAGAAACAAACCTTTAACGAAGCTAAATGTACAATGATACAGATCGGCGGCGACCCTGTCGCCGGTTCGGAAACCGTATTCGGAAATTATGAAAAACTCCGCAATTTCGTCACCGAAGGCGCCGTCGTTTCCTCACACAATATAGGCGTACCCATCTCTTACATGCTCTCGCACCTGCTCGACAACAGTACCGTACGGCTCAGTAACACACTTGAATATAATGTAACTACTCAAAAAGTTTTACCTGAAAAACCAATTAATAATGTAATTATAGATGTTTTTGAAGCATATATGCCCGCACCACAATCTAAAAGGAAAATATCGAATTATTCAGCAATGATATTAAAAAAAGTCATTGTATCAACCATTTTAAATAACGGAGAAAAAAAAGATAGACAATTAATAGAATCACCCCAAATTTTAAATACCAAAAATACTGGAGCCCTTTATCCCATTCATAAATCAATTTCACTTTTAATGGTACCAAGTGACGCACGCATTCGTATCGAAACTCAATTCTATGTAAAAAATCAGACCTATAAAACGGGAGATCAAATGGATGAAAACGACTTTACATTGTTACAGGAATTCGAGTTCGATAAAACAAATAACGTCTGGAAACCGGTGCAACAGACAGAAAGGCCTTTTGAAAGACTCACCAAACACTTAGACAATTTCGGCGGCGCTACTATGGACTTTACCCTAAATTATAGGTTCACCTGCGATAAAGTTGAATACCCGATTTCTCAGAAAGCCAATTGAAACCGGAGACATCTGTAAGCCAAACGAACCACACATACATAGATAATCATGCGGATGTAAAGTATTGAAAATGGGAATTCTGAGTGTGAATTTTGTCTTCCTGTCTATGAAGGCTCCCCTGATAACATCTATATCGGCTCAAATCCCTTTTCACGTTACCCGGGGGAAATCCTTCACTCCGTTAAGTAGGACAGGCAGGGTTAAAGAAGACTAAGCAAGGCATCAGGAGGATAGAATAAGTCCAGGAGGACAAGGCGATGCTTCAGGAAACAGGGGAAAATGATAAATTCCGTAAAATAAAATCCCCTGCAAACCAATGGTTTGCAGGGGATTAGCGGAAAGAGAGGGATTCGAACCCTCGGTACAGTTACCCGTACAACGGTTTTCGAGACCGTCCCGATCGACCACTCCGGCATCTTTCCTTTTTGACGATGCAAATGTAAAAATAATTATTCTGAAATACGATACTTTTCGAAATCTATTTTTCAGAAAAAAACATACTGTAAAAACGCATCGATATAACTATACCGTATAAAGAGAGTTACTTGAAATATCATATTCACAAGAGGAAAATATAAATATCACTCTTCTATTTTATACAGGCGAATATTCTTAAAAACCGAATTCCCGTTTTTAGTAAAAAAATAAAGATCGCGGCCTTTTTGTTCGGGTAACCGGTTGACGATGCATCTACGGCCATCGATATTAGCGTCTATGATGTCCCCTTTTACTATGATATCGAGTTTCACGGGTTTATCGAGCCCATCGACCCCATATATAAGCGTATTTTGTAATAAAACCAGCCTTTTATTCGCATTCAGTTCGAATTTATATCCTCTATTGTTATTTCGTACAGAAGCCCTCAGGAATAAACCGATTTCATCGTAGTTTCCCCGAGGAACGACATCCATCGTCAGGCGGTAATTTTCGGGAAGATTTTCCATAAACGCCGCCTGGGTTCCGTTGGCAGCATCCAGTTTTACCATTCCCGCACTTTCGACAATACCGTTTTTATCGGACATTCTGACAACGGGATTCTTCACTTCGATCATACGGGGAAGCACCTCGGGCAAGAAACGGGTATATAAGGTACCGTCTTTCTTCTGCCCCACTTCCCGGAACAAGATATTTCCTCCGAAAACCCCACCTTCATTGTCTTTATTATTCCATTTTCCGGGAATAAAAGCAACCGCTATACGCCGGCCGTCATTCGCCAAAGCGGTTTTATATACATTGGCCCACGACTCTACAAAAGGTTGCGAAGGAGGATATTGCCAGGGACCATACGGCTTACGGGACATGACATAATACGTATCGCTTCCGGTACTGTAAATGAGATAATACCAGCCGTTCCATTCGAAATAATCGCTACACTCGGGAACAGCGACCTGACCGTCGAGTACGGGAACCGTTTCGGTCCAGTTTTTCAGATCGTCCGATACCAAATGAACCAGATAGCCTCCGAATCCGCTGATTTCGGGAGATTTACGATAACCCGAAACGAACAAATGAAATTTTCCATCTTTATCTTTAAAAACTTTCGGATCCCGAAAATCCCGGCTCACACATTCTGCCGGAGCCGTATAAAAGGGATTGGGCTGTTGTTTTATATAGGTTTTCCCGCCATCTTCACTGATTGCGTAACTCAATTGTTCCTGTACTCTTCCGTCCCCGACCACCCGAGTCGAATAGAATGCATAGAATTTACCGTCTTCTACTATTACCGAACCGGTACAGATGGATTTCTCCCACTCCTCGTCGATTCCCAAAGCCACGGGATAGTGTTTCCAGTGTACGAGATCTTCGCTGGTACTCAAAGCCCATTGATGCCCGCCCAGGCCACCCAATCCCGAATGATGCCCTTCGTCGAGGAGCCAGTAAAGATAAAAAGTACCGTTGTGGTTATACGGCATGCAATCACCGGGAAAAAGATGATTTTCTACAGGTTTGAAATATTGTAACCTTTCGGTAGGTTGTACTTGAGGATTATAATCGCGTACCTGTGCAGAAGATAACGCAATCATAAAAAGAAAAGCGGCGGATAAAACAGATTTTTTCATAAACGGATGATTTAAGGGTGTGTGTGTAATACTTGGCTTTTTAGCTATAGATAATGTGTGAATCGAAGAATATTTTCAAATTTAAAAAAAGATCATTACATATACAAATCGAAACCGGGACTTCTTAATGGAATATAAACGACAGACGACACGCATACCGGTATCTGCAAAAAAACAGGCAGGGGATGGAAAGCTTTTTCCATCCCCTGCCTGAAAATATCGGTAAACCCTATTCTGTTTTTTCGAGTTTCTTAATCTGCTCCTCGGCTTCCGCTCTCAGTTTATCGGCTTGCTTTTGAGCCTCTTCTACCAATTTTTTCGCAGCCGCTTTTGCCGCGATTTTCTCCAATGGCTTGGATGCCTTATCTACCAGCTTCTGACTCTCGGTTTGGGCCGTCTCAACAATTTTTTTAGCCGCTTCATCGGCTTTACGGCGTAACTCGGCGATACGTTCGGTATTGTCTTTACCGGTAATGGAGGTTAATTTATCTCCTATGGCTTTTTCTACGGCTGAAGAAACCAGACTCTTGGTATCGAGTGAGATCGACGGTTTTGTAAAAGTACCCCCGATCTTAGCCGTTATATTACTTAAATATCCATTCGCCGTATTTTCGGGCAAACTTATTTTCGCCGTATAATCGATAGACTGGTCGAGACCGGTGGTTCCGGAAAGATTCATCGAGATATTTCCCATTTTTATATCGAAAGGTTTGGTTTTTACCAAACCATTTTCAATGGTAAAAGGTATTTCGATATCTTTTGCTTCGATATTGCGCAATTTATCGTTTTTCAGTAAAGTCGCGAGTTTATCGAATGTTTCGAGATTCTGAATGTGTATATCATTCGCCGACAATACGCCATTGGCCCATAATTCGTTCAAAACAGGGCTCATCGTTTCATCGAGAGGAGTTTTAAGATCGAATTTAACGGAATAACTGCCACCCGTTTTCGCGAAAACAGGAACGATCTGCCGTATCATGTCGAGCTGTTTGAATGTTTCCTCGAACGACGCTTTCGTAATGTTCAAGTCGAAATTCACTTCGGGGCGTTTTTTATTTTTCGCCGTACTATAAGAACCGTTGGCCGCGACTTTACCGCCGAAAGCATCGAAATTAAGAGGAGACATACGCACCGCACCGTCTTTTACTATAAGATTTCCGGAAATATTACGGATATCGATTTTATCGAAAAGTACCTGTTTCATATTTGCTTTCATCGAAAGATCGAGATTTTCGGGCACTTCGATTACTCCCAAAGCGGAAGTGTCGGTTACGGCCGTACTTTCCGACCCGGAGGAAGAAGAGGTCATAAAATCGTTTAAATTCAGATAATCGGAATTCAGCGTAAGCGAACCCTTTAAGGTTTCGTTTTTCAGAAAATAAGGGATATAGTTCGACAAAGAACCCTTTGCCCTTACATCATTCTTTCCTACTTTCACATCGAGTTCGTCGAGCGACATGACTTTGGGAGATACCGTCGCTACGGCTTTCGTTACGCTAACCTGCGGCATATCCTTCATCGTAAGATCCATGCCGGTAATCGCTACCGTTCCTTCTCCTTTGATATTTTCATAGCGTTCTTTTTCGATATCGGACATGCGGCCTGAAAAATCGAGTTTAGCGGTTACTACTCCGCTTAACGAAACAGAATCTCCCAACGGGTAAATATCTTTTACATGACCGAGATTTATCGTCCCGTCGGCAGTCGCTTTGAAATTAAGATCTGAAACCGGCGTAGAAGCAAATAAGGTAAGTTTAAACGGATTTCCCGCCATACTGAAACTCAGATTTTCGACGTTTACCGTCGTTTTATCGGCTATGCCTCCGGGATTTTTTACTTCGGTCTTGATCTTTATATTATCTACTGATTTAGGCATGCCTTCGTAGCTTACCACACCATTATCGACGGTAAGCCCCAGATCGAACGCAGGCAACGTATCACCGGCCATTATCCCTTTAGCCCATGCGTTGAACCCGATATTGCCGGACGCTTTTAAAGCATCGAAGTTATGCTGATAAATGCCGGGGATAAGAGAAAGTATATCTTTGAAGGCGATCTTCGGCGCTCCGAGCTTTATATCCATATCGATGTTATCGCCGAGCATAGCCAACCAGCCGTCGATGTTCATTTCGATCGCATTGAGCCGGATCGTATTTTTATCGAACGTATATTTATTATTTTCAAAATCGGCGTTCACCTTCATATTCACCTCGAGTTCGGCATCTTTGAGATAAGGAACTCCGGCCATCATAAATTTCATATTACGCGTGAGCATACGACAATCGATATCGGTCATTTTCTCGGACATATCCCCTTTGAGTTGAAGGTCGAGAGCGTCGGTATAAAATTGCATTTTACCGGCCCGGTCGATATAGGCAAGCCGTCCATTTTTAATCCTTAATTTTTTGAGCTGCAAAGCAAATGACGATGAGGTAGAGGCGGTATCGGTTTCGGCGACTTGCGCAGTATCGGATTTCATTATATCCCAGTTTGCTTTCCCATCCTCCAAAACAATAGCCTTTATCGCCGGATTATCGAGGATAATATGATTAATTTCATATCCCTTATTTCCGAACAGACTCATAATATTTACAGCAATATCAATTTCTTTGGCAGAAACAAGCGTATCCCCTTCGAATTCACCCTTGCCGACTAACGAAAAATTCTCGAGTTCTACCGTCGCTTTCGGAAAATGAGAAAAGAAACTCAGATCGAGGTCTCCGAACTCGAGTTTCGCATCGAGCATCTTATTGGCTTCGGTTTTCACCACTTCGAGTATTTTACCTTTAAAAGCAAAAGGTAAAATCAATAACAACACTACAATCGCACCGATGGTAATACCGGTAATTTTCAGACCTTTTTTTAGATGTGCATTCATAACTTCATCGATTTATCGGATTATTTATTTTTCTGTTCTCTGATATATTCGGCAATCGCCCACTGACGTGCCGCCTCTTCTATCTCTCCGGATTTAGAATAGGCATCACCCAGGCGATCGTGCACCGTAGCATGCGTGGGCTTTTCGGCCGAAGCCTTAAGAAAATCGGAAATAGCCCCTTCGTAATCGCCCAGCTTGTACCTTACCCGCCCGCGGTTATATAACGCCTTAAAATATCTCGGACTAAGCTTTACCGCCTGATTGAGACAACGCATAGCCTCATGCTGGTCGCCGTCGTCGCTAAGCGTTATGCCTTTCCTTACCCAGGCATCTAACAAAAACGGATCGATAGACAACGCTTTATCGTAATTGGCAAGAGCCGCTCTGTGGTCATGAGCCTTAGTCACGCACTCGTTACCCAACAGGTAATATTCATAAGCGTATTTTTTCATTGCTTGCGACTGGTCGTTGAGGCGACCGGCAAGTTCCTTATTTTTTTCTTTCAACCGGTTTATTATACTCAATTTGTACCGGATCAACCGTCTTATCTCGGGTTTCTCGATATCATACCGGTGATGTATCGCTTCGAAAAACAGAGAGAGAAACGAATCGAAATCCCCTTCATCGAATTTCTTGGAGGCGTCACGATACAAACGGTCGGCCTGCGCCAGTTTCAACGACTGATCGATCAGTTGCCGATTATTGAATTGTTTACTGAAAGATACTATTTCGGGCCGAATAAAAATATCATTGCGGGAAATGCGGTTTTTCAGGATTATGCCTTCCAATGAAGTACACCGGCTTAAAGCGACATACGTCTGGCCTCCCGCAAAAGCACCACCGGAAAAATCGATAACGACCCGATTAAAAGTCAATCCCTGGCTTTTATGAACGGTAATCGCCCAGGCAAGCCGCATGGGATATTGCACAAAAGACCCCAGTTCCTCCTCCTCGATACATTTTTTTTCTTCGTTATAAGTATATCGTATATTCCTCCACAAATCTCTCTCGACCAAATGTTCTTCTCCATTCTCGAGCAATACGTATATGCCCTCTTCGCCGATCGAAGAAATCATGCCGATCGTACCGTTTACCCAACGGCGATCGTAATCATTCTTTATAAAAATTACCTGAGCTTTTTCTTTTAATACAAGATCTTTTTGCGTCGGCAAACTCGAATCGGGAAAATCACCTCTTATTTCACCCCGAAAGACAAATTCTTCGCCGGGAAGATCGGACAAATGTTTTTCGTTGATGTAATCGACACTGTCTCTGCGAGTTGCCAAAGTAACTGAAAACTCGTCACCGGCCGGTTGATAAGAAGGAACATACCGGCTGTTGAGCAATTGCAAATCTTGCGTACCTGCCGTATTATTTCTGATCCGGTCGAGTAAGCCGACAAAAACTTTGTCGGTCTGACGATAAACTTTTTTCAGTTCGATAGGTACCAGTTCGATCTCCCGGAACACCCGTGCCGAGAAAAAAAACGCGTTGGGATAAAACCGCGACAAAATATCTTTGGCATCGGAGGTAACGACAGGTTCCAATTGATATACATCTCCTACAAAAAGCATTTGTTTTCCTCCGAACGGAAGACGCATATTCCCCGAATATACCCGAAGTATACGGTCGATAAAATCGATCATATCGGCCCTTACCATAGAAATTTCATCGATAATAACCAATTCTATTTCCCGAATCAGTTTCCGATGCGATTTTCGGTATTTCAAAAAATTAAAAATACGGCTGTCGGTAAGACTTAAATCGGGATCATCGGGTAAAATAGGACGAAACGGCATTTTAAAGAAAGAATGTATCGTACTGCCGCCGGCATTAATCGCGGCAACTCCCGTAGGTGCCAACACGATATGTTTTTTCTTGGTGTTTTCACAAATATATTTCAGAAACGTAGATTTTCCCGTACCTGCCTTTCCGGTGAGGAATACCGACTGAGACGTAAACTTTACCAAAGTTAACGCATCCTGAAATTCTTTATTATCGGTATCTATTTTCAAGCCGTTTAATATTTATAAGAAATACTCTTTCAAAGATACAATTTTTTAATATTCTATCTTCAAAACTTAGATAAGATGTTTACGTTATAATTTTACGGAATAAACATATAGCCGGCATTTTCTCTGGAGAGAAAATGCCGGCTATATGTTTTTATAAAAATGTCAGGTCAGAACTTATATCCCAAAGTAACGACCAAACTATTGGTATGTCCGGAAAGCTTCGCGACTTCGGGACGATATTGCAAATTATCGACAAAAGTGGGAGAAAAAGCCAATACGTCTTCACTCCTGTATTTATGTACGTATGCCAGATCGACAAAAACCTGTCCGAAACGATAACCCGCACCACAGGTATAATAATTGGTACCTCTGTCGAGGGTATACTGTGTAGCCGTTCCGGCCGTCACAATCTCGATATTCTGATCGAGGACTTCAGTTTTTATGGGTGTCCACTGACGAGAAAATCCGGCTCTCAGACTCAGTTGAGGGGTCACCCGATATTCACCACCTATACGCAAGGTATGACCGGCTTTAAGATCCTGCTTGATATAATCATTCGTTTGAGAATACATATCCTGGGAATTGTAATAGTCGTCATCATTAGAAAAACTCATTTTATTGTATCCCGCATATTCGTAATCGGCACTAAGAATCCCCTTTTTACCGATAACAAACGCGGCACTGGCAATGAGTCGCCAAGGCGTTTTCAGTTTATAACTCGTATAATATATTTTATCATCCGGGGTATTACGGTATATAGGATTAAGCACTCCGTCACCATCCTTATATAAAACAGCGGTATTCTCGGTAGAAGCGTAATATTCATCCCTCATCGAAAAGAAAGTCGGCGTATGGAAAGCAAATCCCAAGCGCAGGAAATTGGTAGGACGAAAAATCGCCCCCATCTTAAAATTCACTCCCGACCCCGTAGTCGTGAGAACATTACGCAGCCCGATATTCCCGTTTTGTTGTACCACATTATTTCCGCTATTGTCATTATATACGGGATTTGTAAGCGACTCGGAATAACCCGTGCGCAAATCGTAGCTGAGATCATAAATACCGACAGCCATTCCCAGATAAAATCTATCTGAAACATTCGCACCTAAATTAATCGAATATTCATCGAGTCTCCCTTTTTCTTTCACAAAAAGATCTCCGTAACCGGTAGTGTGACCCCGATCGAACAAACCGAAATAATTAGTATTACCATCCAGATTTTCTACGGGACTGATAAAATTTCCTTCATATCCTAAAACAGGTAGCCAGGGAAGATAGTTATAAGGATCTTGCTGGTTGGGGCCATCGGGAATATAAGTCAGATCGAACAATGAAATCCCGTTGGTACGATTAGCCACATAATTTGTAATGGAAGTATTCAAATCGTTATAATGGGCCCGATATTCCCGGTTAAATGATTTTTGGCGGTTGAACGAAAAACCGACATTATAGCTGACCAGCCCGGTTGAATTACCGGTATTAATGGTACCTATGGCACCGATATTATTAAAAAGTCCTCTGAATTGATTATCTTTTACCGTACCTCCCGAAGCTGAAACACTATTCGACAGATTAGCAAAACCGAACGTCGTAACGATTTCGGAACTACGGTAAACACCGATACCGGCCGGATTTTGGGTTAATGACGAAATATCACCGCCCAAAGCCCCGAAAGCCCCGGCCATACTCATAAACCGAGCTGAACCGTTCAGATCTGTTTGAGAAAATTTCAACGCATCGGTCTCTCCCTGCGCATGTAAACCTATGGTACCGCATAAAGCGGCGACTATAATCAATATTTTTTTCATTTTAATTCAATTATCCGGTTTTACCAATCGTTATTATATACAATTTATCACAAATTATCTACCACGGCCGCCGCCGGAACTTCTTCCGCCGCCACCCGAACTACGACCGCCACCGCCGGTTGCCGGAGCCGGAGAATAACTGCTACGGCCACTATTATACGAACTGTTATTCGAACTACGTCCCCGATTATCGGAAGGAGTATATGAAGAACGTCCCCGGTTGGTTGAAGAGCCGGAATTGTAATTGGTAGAAGGACGACTGGTACCGCTGTTATACGAATTGTTATTGTTTCCACGGCCAGGAGTAGCAACACTGGTACGTCCGCGATTGGGAATGTACGAATCTCGTCCTGTGGTAACACCTGTGCGTCCCGAATTATAATCAGTTCTTCCGTTCGAAACTCCAGTACGGCCCGGATTTACAGCACTGGTACGACCCCGGTTTACAGAAGACCGGCCGTTATTATAATACCCGTTGCCTGTACGACCGGTATAAGAATTACTCCGGCCTCCGGCATATCGACCCATCGAGGAATAGCGATATGGAGATTCCCATCCGTGATGCCAATGACCTCCCCAACCGTAATTGGGATACCAGCAACTGCCACCCCAACCATAACTGGGATACCAACCACCGCCCCAGCCCCAACCGGGACCATACCACGGATCATACCAGGGTGTATTCCAACCGAAGCCGAACCCCCAATTGCCCCACCGCCAGGAGAGGCTGGTATATGAATAAGGAGCCCAAGTATAATTCCAATACCAGGGATTAGTCCAGGTAGGTGTTACGTAGGCATACGAATTGTTATCGATATATATATTCCAGTCACCCGGATTCATAAAATAAATGTCGGTATAAGCCGGGTCACTTAAATGAATTGTGAATTTGGGATCGTGAAAACGTCTTATTCTTTCGGCATATTCATAATCCGATTGCGAACCATTGAATCCGTTCAGATAATAACCGTCGTCATTATTATTCGCTTGCTCTCGGGTGTCTACAACCGCTTCATCTTCTCTCTGATCGTTATACAAAGAATCATTACCTCCCGTATAACGCCGGTTATATTCATCGATGTCCCGATCGGCAGTATTCGACCGAGCAGGTTCTATGATAATCGTACGCTGAGTTCTGGCCTCTTCTGCCTTCTCTTTTTTCTTTTGCTCTACAATCGGATTTTTTTCACCCGGCTGGTAATACAAATCGTCTTCTTCGATATAACGTTGCCCCAAAGCAACCGTACCCAGTCCGATAAAAACCAATAAAGAGGATAATCTTGCTTTTCTCATAATCGTGTCCTCCCGATATATTTATTTATTTTATTACTTAGACTTCAAACTCAATTGAGAGTTTAAAATACCGGCACTCTGTTTTATTTTTTTAGCGTACCGTATCTCATTTAAAAAATAAGACGTATCAATACGTACGGTTCGCTGCACATCATCTGCCATATTTATACAAATATACCACAAATCTGTGTATATGACATTGTTTTGCAAGAGTTTTTAACTATAAAGCAATAAAGGCATCCCATAAAAAAGATGCCTTCATTTAATTTAAAGAAAATAAGAAATATACCAAATTACAATTGACTAATCGGTTTCTGTTCGTCGGTATTCGAGGGCATATCTTTAGAGGGCTTCAGATCGTATGCAAACACGATAAGCGATATCCCCCAATATATAAATACAAAGGCACATAAAAATAATATCGTATAGGTAGCTCCGAATGGCGAAAGAAAGAATAAAAACGAGATCACGAGTAATAAAATACCGTTGAGCAGATACACCCACCAAAACTTGTAATTAGAGGTCATGGTAAATGACGATACAATATTGCTGATCCCTTTAAAAAGGAATACAAAAGCGAAGAAATAAGGTAACGTCACCTCGCTGAGCGCAAGATTTCCAATCAGAAGAAAACCGATAAAAATATCAAGTATTCCTCCGGCCAGCCACCAGCCCCACCCATGAGAACGTTTTGTTACATTTCCCGCAACTGTCAATTGTACAACACCGGTAAGAATAAGTCCCCAACCGAATAACATAGAAATGACCGCATAACCGACCACCGGTTGAAAGAGTAACCATATACCGCAGGGAACAAGAAGAATCCCTATGATCATCATTACCCACCAATATTTTGTTTTTCCCCAAAAATTAAATGTCGTTACTTCCATAATAATGTTTTTTAAGTAAAGTATAATTTATAAATTCCACGAGTATAACAATGTCACGAAGTATTTTGATTATTTACACACGATAAAATATGTTAAGACATTATGGGGATTCATCGAATATTTCCCACTCTTTAACGCCTTTTATTTTAGGCTAAGTTGTTTTATAGAAATAAAGAAAACAGGATTATGAGATATTTATTTTTTAGTTTTATCTTTGCAGCCGTATGAAAAGAAACGGGATTCTTATACTCATAGGTCTCCTCTGTATTCTTGGTGTTGCAGCCAAAAAGAAAGAACAGGGGCCCGATCCTTATGCCTGGCGCATTACACAACCGCTCGGAGATCGTTATCGTGTACCTATGGATACCCTCACACTTAATTTCTACGATACCGACTGGCCTCCCGCCTATTCGGTCGCATACGGTTATTTAGGCAATCTCGGCAGTCCCGGTTTATCAAAAATATTTTTCGACCGGCCGGATATGCCTCAATTCATATTTAAAGAGCCTTTCCATCACCGGATAAAGACTCCCTCGAATATGACTTTTTATAATTCCCGTATTCCTATCACACAACTATCGTATTTTTCGGGCGGATCTAAGCAAAGTAAACAAGAAGACCTGAGTGCCATATTTTCTGGAAATATAAATAAAAAACTCGAGCTGGGCGGCAGAATAGATTATTTACTCTCGAGAGGGCATTATGAACATAATGCGACAAAAGATTTCGACTGGCAACTGTTCGGAAGTTATATTACCGACCGTTACGATTTGCAAGTTTTATTCAACACCTATAATTTTGTAATTCAAGAAAACGGAGGAGTGATCGACGATCGACAAATAACCCATCCCGACGATTACATAACCACTTTAGGAAATCTCGACTCTCATAGTGTGCAAATAAATTTAAACGACGCATACAACCGGGTAAAAGGGAAAAACTATTACGCAACACAACGATATAAACTGGGATTTTACAGAACCGAAGTAAAAGATACCACAGAAACAGAGGTATTCGTCCCCGTTACGAGCTTTATACATACGATCGAATATAACGATAATATGCGTCGATTTGTAAATAATAATGCCGAGGAAGACCAGAAATATTTTAAAAATACCTATATCAGCAAAAACGGCACCAACGACTCTACTTCCTATTGGTCGTTACGGAATACACTGGGTGTTTCGTTGCTGGAGGGATTCAATAAATATGCAAAAATGGGTCTTGCTGCTTATTTGACTTATGAAGTAAGACATTTTAAATTAATGTCAGATCCGGTTTCTCCCGACTATATCGCACAACCTTCGATACCAGTACTCGATCTTAACGGAGCTTCATTCCATTCTTCTCTCGCCAGTCATAACTATACCGAAAACCTGTTGTGGGTAGGTGCACAAGTATCGAAAAGAAAAGGTAAAATACTGACTTACAATGCCGATGGGAAATTGGGAATTACCGGCCCGGAAGCGGGATCACTCGATATCAAAGGAGAAATTCAGACTCGATTTCCTATTTTTAAAGACACGGTTCAGTTAAAAGCATACGGATTTTTTAAAAACACCGAACCCGCATTCTATTATAAACATTATACCTCGAATCACTTTATCTGGAACAATGACTTCGGTAAAATACGACGTTTTCGCATAGGAGGAGAATTCAGCATCCCACGTTGGCGTACCAGACTGAATGTGGGTGTAGAAAACATACAAAATTATGTTTATTTCGGACCTGAGGCTCTTCCTCTGCAAGAAAATTCTATTATGCAGATCTTCAGTGCTTCCCTCGAACAAAATTTTAAAGCCGGCCCTTTGCATTTCGATAATCATCTCGTATATCAAAAAACGAGTAAACCTTCGGTTATACCTTTACCCGAGTTCAGTTTCAGCAGTAATCTCTATTTTATTTTTAAAATAGCTAAAGTATTACATGTACAACTGGGGGTAGACTGTCGCTACTTCACCCAATATTACAGTGAAGCCTATCAACCGGGAATACTTGCGTTTCACACCCAAAATGAAACCAAAATAGGGAATTATCCGATCATGAACGCCTATGCCAACATGAAACTGAAACAAACGCGTTTCTTCGTCATGTATTCCCATGCCAATCAGGGAATTTTAGGCAATAATAATTATTTTACGATTCCTCATTACCCCATTCCGCCTTCGATGTTACAGATCGGAATATCCATCGATTTTGTTAATTAATTTATTAATGGCTTTCCTATGAAAAATCGCAACAGACTTATATTATACGTAATATTACTCGTTCTTTCAATCTCGGTTATGGTCATGATAAAAAAATGCTCAAGGCCAGTTCATTTGCCCATACGAGATTACGAACAAATTGCAAAAAGCGATACCTTGAGAATCGTAACCGACTATACCCCATTAAGCTACCGGGTTTCGGGCGATACGGTCATCGGATTCGATTATGAACTCGCTCACCTCATCAGCAAAAGAAGCGGACTGGTAGTAGAAGTATATCCGGAAGTAAGTTTGAGCAAAAGCCTCGAAGGGCTTAACGAAAACCGTTACGATATTGTAGGACGTCCCATACCTATTACCACCGAAAATAAACAAAATTATAATTTCGCTGAAACCATACAACTAAACAAACAAGTACTCGTACAGCGGAAAGCGGAATATAACAACGGGAAAAAACCGATACGCAATCAATTGAATTTAGGGAAAAAAGAATTGTATATCGTCAGAGACACTCCTACCCGACTACGTATCGAAAATTTGTCTCATGAGATCGGAGATACTATATACATAAAAGAAGAACCCGTCTATGGTGCCGAACAACTGGTAATTATGGTCGCAAAAGGAGACATCGATTATGTGGTGTGCGACGAAACGATCGCCCGGAAAATGGCGAAAGAATATTCCGAAATCGATTATGGGACCGATATAAGTTTTACCCAATTTCAATCGTGGGCTTTACGTAAAAATTCGCCGGTACTACTGGATAGTCTTAATGTTTGGCTCAAAGAAATCAAAAAAGGCGATGAATTTCGCTCGCTTCAAAAGCGTTATTTCGGAAAATAATCGACACGATTCCAATATTTTTAATATTTTTACACACTACATAATCTATGTATTTACACAGTTATTATATAATTAATAATATATAACAATAAAAAATAAAAAGCTTTACATATATCTATTTTTATACATTTGTTTTCCAATTATGCTATTTAAACGTCACATTTTATTTAAAACTAATTTCATGAAAAAAAATCTAACACGTATTATCCTGTCATTCATTGCTTTTGTTATTTCAATCCCATGTTTTGCCGAAGATATATCTATACCAACCTCACTGAAGGGCAATTGGATAAACACTCAAACAAATGAATGGGAATACGGCTTATTCGAAAAATTCGCTGTTTACGATTGCGACTTTTGGAATTATACTTCTATCGTTCCTTTAAAGAAAAACGTTCTGATGATTAATCTCGAAAATGGAGAAAAGTCTCTTTCGATAAAAATAAAGGAAGAAAAAAACGGTACGATTTCGATCGAATCCGGGAAAAAGAAAAAAAGCGTTTATAAAAAAGCATCTAAAGAATTTTCATATTATCCTCAAAAAGACCACTCACGTTTTAACATAAGCGATTACCGTACAGATTCAGTAACTATTACAGGATATTTCAGAAATTTCGACCAGGTGACCGAAGAAGATATGCGTTTTTTTCGAAAATTTCAAGTTATTATACACTTAAAGCCTCAGAAAGAATATAACATAGAACCAGATTCTTTGGGCCGGTTTAAAATACGTATACCCGCATTCGCCCCGCAGTATATCGATATTTACCCTTTACTTTCAACGGTTGTTACACCCGGTGAATCCTTGTTTTTTTATTGCAATATCAAAGATTTCACAATTAAACCCGAGGATAAAAGTATTGTCGATCATTTCAAAAGGGAAAAAGAAAAACTCTTTATGGGTAAAAATGCCAGACTACATAACGAATTATCCGAATTATTATCCCAGAATTACTGGTCGGTAGATTACTATCAAATGAAATCGATAAAAGAAGACATGAAAGCCCTCGAAGATATAAAATCAAAATATAACGAAGCTTTACAAAAACTAAGTGAATACATAAACAAATATCCGGCTCTTTCACAAAAAACGATCGATATCGCCCGGCAAAATTTCCTGTACCAGTACGGGTATTATGTCATGCAACGTTATTTCAACCTGATAGAGGAGAACCGTATTTCTTTTGATACGCCGGAATATTTCAAATTCATCGAAAAAGAATTTCCTCTCGATAACGAATTAGATTATACAGCCACAAAAGAATTCAATGATTTTATCGAAACGTATCTCAGTTATATAAATCGGCAAAAGTCTGTAACGATGCCCGATGGCAGTATTGCTATTATATACAAGCCCAATATCCATAAAATATGGAATCAGTTGATAAATGATGGACTGGTTCCTGACGAAGATACCGGTCTGGAAGAAGAAACAGCCCGCATTATCGAAGAAATAGAAAAATTGCCAATCGATAAAAGAGCCAATTCTTTTACCCCCGATAAACAGAAAAAATTAGATCAATTAAATAAATATTTCCAACTGCCACAAGCAAAAGAGCTTCTGGAAAAAGACCTCATCGCAAATGATCTGAAAACAATCGATTCGGTCATTACCAACCCTATATTAAAAGAATTACTTACCGCCGGCTATTTTATAGAACAATTAAATCAAACCCAAAAACCCTTATCAGAAACCGCATTATCGATTTTAAACGCAAGAGTTACCCACGACGCTTTTAAAAGCGATATTCTAAAACAACAAAATCAATACATTACGATTAAAGAAAAAGGATTTATCGATTTCAACAGTCTGAAAGATGTTTCAGCATTTAAAGATTTTGAAGATGCGAAAATTCTATTGAAAGAATTGCTAAAACCGTATAACGGGAAAGTAGTTTACCTCGATATATGGGGAACTTGGTGTGGCCCTTGCCGGGAAAATATGGCACTGATGCCGGACATCGAAAAGGAACTCTCCGGAAAAGACGTTATATTTATGTATTTGGCAAACAATTCGCCCGAAGATACCTGGAAATCATTTATCAAAAAAACCGGGCTTTCGGGAGAAAACATAGTTCATTACCGTCTTCCCGACCACCAACAACGCATGATTGAAAATTTACTTTCGGTAAGTGAATATCCCAGTTACTTTATTTTCGACAAAAAGGGAGAATTAATAAAAATGAACGCAGCTTCCCCTAAGTTCAAAAATATTCTTTTACAACAAATCGAGGAAGCTCTCGAGAAAAAATAAACCTGTTACAAAAAAGTCCGGCATCTCTACCGGACTTTTTTTATCTTAATTATCCACAGTATCGTTACTCTGCATAACTAATGTTTCAACTACAAACTCTATTTATAGCAATAATTCGTTAATTAGTACGCCAAACTACTAAGCTAAAATCTATAGGTACCGTATACCATACCCTTTGTGGCATACCGGATTTATTTTTACCGGGTATCCATTTAGGCATAGATTTAATAACACGTACCGACTCTTTATCGAGAGAAGGATCAACACTCTTTAAAACTTCAACCTGATTTACCGAACCGTCTTTTTCTACGATAAATTTAACGATAACACGTCCTTGAATCTTTTTCTCAGAAGCGTCTACAGGATATTTTAAATTTTTTGTGATATAAGACTTCAATTCTGTTTCCCCACCCGGAAACTGGGGCATTACAAAAGCAGAAGTAACTACGGTATCGGCAGTCTGTAAACCGAATGTTTCTCCTATAGTTTCTATCGGCAGAGAGTCGGCAATCGCATCCTTAGCCGTAGACATGGCTCGCGTATTATTCAGCATCAATAAAAGGCCTATGACCGGCACTAACATCAAATATTTTATTCCTCCGATGTTAGAAGTTTTCTTTTTATTCAACATTTTAATTCTTTTTTTTAAAGGTAATACACTAAAGTTATTATATAAATTTGCTGCAGCCATATTGATCTCGCGGGTTTTATCGAATCCTAACAGATTATATTGATACTCTTTCTTATTTACTCCCTGCCTTAAAACGCCTTCATCAGCCATAAATTCGTGGTTCATTCTTATTTCACTCCTCAACAGCCAGACAAACGGATTATACCAACCGATACAAGTAACTACCTGTGCTATAATTATATCTATTGAATGCCATTGCTTCACATGCACTTGTTCGTGCAGAAGTATATCGTATAACTCCCCCTGCTCATAGCCTTCAGGATATACACATATCCACCGGAAAAAAGAATGGGGTTCTTCTTTAGATAGAAGGCTACGAACTTTTATTCCAGAAATCGTTACGACGGGAATTTTTATAATTTTCCGGCAAATAAGGAATATCCCTAACGCCATTTTTATAAATAATATAAAAGAAACCGAAGCTATCCCCGCCAATACCGCCAAAAGCAACCATCCGGTTTCCGGTTGTAATGTAGTCTCCGAAATTACGGGAACCAGTTTCCTATATGTCTCTACGATGGTTTCCGCAGTTTCATTTCCGGGCCGCCATTCCGGCAAATCGATAAAAGGGATTGTAAACGCTACCGCATATATGAGAAGTAATACGACCCTATGCGCATAAAAAAACTTATCCCTGCTGAAGAATAATTTATAAAGTAAATATAAAACTGCCAGAGCAAAATTTACTTTTATCATATAGGTAATAAAGGCGACCATATGCATATTATAATATTTTACGATTCTTTTTCGATAATATCGATCAGTTCTTTCAACTCTTCTTTACTGATTTTCCGATCTCTTACAAAAAAAGAGACCATTTCTTTATAAGAACCTGTAAAATAATTACTTACAACACCACTTAAAAAATAACGCTTATAATCGCTTTCTTTTATTGCCGGCTGATATCGTAAAGAATTTCCCATTTTTTCAGAAGAAAGATACCCTTTCTTCTCTAAATTACGAACGACCGATGCCACACTCGTGTAAGGTGGACGCGGCTCGGGCATATTATCTACTATATCCCTTATAAAAGAGGAGCCCGATTGCCAAAAAAGCAACATAATTTCTTCTTCCTGCTGTGTCAGTCTTTTCATAAAATATTTATTTAAATATCAAACTACTATTTTTTCGTAAATCTACGAAGTTTTCGTAGATAAAGATCGATATTAATGTTAAATTATTTTAAACCATTTGAATTTCTCCCGGTAGATCTTCGGATTTAAAAAGCTTCAGCCGCAAACGGATTCACAAATGTATCTTTTTCATTATTTTTGCGGAAATAATACCGCATCATAAAATAATACCTGAAAATAATGTCAGAATCATTACACATATCCGGAAATAATAAAGAAGAACGGTATAACTGCCTTCTCCCCCAAATTCAAGGTCTTCTCGAAGGTGAAACCGATCTGATCGCCAATCTGGCAAATATCGCAGCCGCTCTAAAAGAAACATTCGGTTTTTTCTGGGTCGGATTTTATCTCGTCAAAGGCGAAGAACTCGTTTTAGCGCCTTTTCAGGGTCCACTGGCCTGTACCCGCATAAAATACGGCCGAGGGGTATGCGGAACGGCCTGGCAACAAAAAAGTACGCTGATAGTCCCCGATGTCGAAAAATTTCCGGGACATATAGCCTGCAGTTCGCTTTCCCGATCAGAAATCGTCGTTCCAATGATTAAAAACGATACCGTATGGGGTGTATTGGATATAGATAGTAAAGATTTATCTTCATTCGACCCTATCGACCGCAACTATCTCGAAAAACTCGTCGACTTAATATAAACGATGACCTACTGATATTTTAAACATGACATTTACCATCATTTCGTTAAATACTTATTTGAAACGAAATGCGTCGAGATGTCTATCGATGACCGTTCTTATATCATTTTCGTCGATCTCTCCTATTTTTATAAAAGAGGGTAAATTCTTTATGCCCGATTCACATCCAACAAATTTTTCCCACCACGAAACATCGTACCAACGGCCGAATTTATAACCGGTTTTATGAAAAAGACCGATCAAACTGAACCCCAGACGGGAATGCAATTTTTCACTATTTTCATTCGGGGAGGTAACGATTCCGTAAACATTTTGCAGGTTCTGCAATTTCAGCAAATCGATCAACGTTTCATACAGTAAAGGCCCCAAACCGTAACCGCCGTATTGTTCATCGATATACACCGACAATACGGCGTTCCACTGATACGCCGCCCGCTCCATGTGACGGGCGGCGTAAGCGTAACCCACGATTTTTCCATCTACCGTGCATACGAGATAAGGATAAGATGTTAAAACTGTTTCTATCCGTTCCCTGAATTCCGTTATAGCCGGAACGGTATATTCGAAAGTTATCGCTGTATTTTCTATATAAGGTGCGTATATCGCCAAAATATCTTCCGCATCGGCTGCCGTAGCAAATCTTATACCCAAGTTCTTCATCTCATACGATCTTTTCGTTCAGACTGCAAACTTACGGGTTTGCTTTTAAAATGCCAACTCCGAGACTCATTTCTTTTCCCTGCAACCGATAACCCTCTTATGAAACATAGCGGTACTATCCTTAGGATATTGTCCAAAAGTTTATATTTATTTTCTGCATATCTCTCAAAAAAAGATAAGACATTCTTTTATTGGCTGGCATTTCGCGGAAAAAAGTTATTTTTGTTCCATTAATTCAAGTTCACCACATTATAATCACGACACTTTTTATAATATGAAAAAAGAATACCGGCTATTGAAGTTATCGGCTCTCGTGGCAGGGCTGTTCATCTTCCCCGCTTTATCTTCACAAACCCTCAACCAGCTCTGGACAGGACTGCGAACCCCTCAAAAAGACCTTCCGGTCAGCAACGCAACCGTACCCGAAACCCGACGTGTACCCAAACGGCATATCCCGACATCGCTCACCCCTTTGCAACCGGGAGAATGGGTTCTTTCCCAAGGCTGGGAAATGACCGACGGTACTACGGTCATAGAATCCCGGCAGTCGATCTTCGACCCGAAAACGGATACGCAAGTTTGGTACAACGCAACCGTTCCCGGTACGGTACTGACTACTCTGGTCGATCAGGGCGTATATCCCGACCCCTATTACGGACTCAACAACCTATACATTCCCGACTCCCTATGTCGCACCGACTGGTGGTACCGGATTGTTTTCGAGGTACCGGAAAATACAGCGAATAAAAAAGTGCGTTTGGTATTCGACGGAATTAATTACAGGGCCGAAATATTTCTGAACGGGAAAAAAGCCGGGAAAATAAACGGCGCATTTATAAGAGGAGATTTCGACGTTACCTCCCTGATTAAAAACAAGGAGAAAAACGTGCTCGCCGTACGCATTCTCCCGCCCGATAATTCCGGAATTCCTCACGAACAATCGATAAAAGAAGGACAAGGCCTCAACGGGGGGACCCTGAGCCTCGACGGTCCCACCTTCATCTCGTCTATCGGATGGGACTGGATACCCGGCATACGCGACCGCAACATGGGTATCTGGCAGAAAGTAAAACTCAAAATCGGAGGCGACGTCATCATCGGCGATCCGCTAATTGTTACCGATTTGGCACTCCCCGATACTACCCGGGCCGCCATCACTTTAAAAACCGATATCCGCAATACGTCCGGCAAAACGGTAAAAGGAAATCTTTACGCCCACATCGAAGGTACCGAGATCTCAGCACCGTACACCTTACAACCTTTCGAACAGAAAGAAATCCGCTTTTCTCCCGAAGAACACCCGGAACTGAATATGGCCCATCCCCGGTTATGGTGGCCCAACGGTTACGGTACCCCTGCGTTATACGACCTTACGCTGGAAGCCGACGACGGCAACGGTTTTTCCGACCGGAAAAAAATCCGCTTCGGTATCCGGGAACTCTCTTACGAACTTATGATAAATACTCCCGACAAGGGAAACATCCGGGTATCCTATACTCCCAACGATACCCGGCATCCGGGAAAGCCGGTTTTCGATTACGAAAAAAGGGTGCACTACACTCCCGACAATCAACTCCCCACTTTGGCTAAAAATGCCGATACCTCGGGGCTGAAAATACTCGACCCCAACGATCCGGTAGGGCCTTTCCTCGTACTGCGTGTAAACGGAGTGCGCATTTTCTGCCGGGGCGGAAACTGGGGAATGGACGACGGGATGAAACGCTGCTCGAGAGAGCGCCTCGAACCTTATTTCAAATTGCATAAAGAGGCGCATTTCAATATTATCCGCAACTGGACAGGCGAATCTACCGAAGAAGACTTCTATGCATTGTGCGACGAGTACGGGATGCTCGTCTGGAACGATTTCTGGATCACCACCGACGACACCGTCGAGCCGAACGATTTCCCGCTCTTTTTGCGCAATGCCACCGACGTGATACGCCGTTTCCGCAATCACCCGAGCATTGCGGTATGGTGTCCCCGCAACGAAGGGTTCGCCCCGGCAGAACTCGCGCCCATGCTCTCTGCCATGGCAGCCAAAGAAGATCCTACGCGGCATTATCACGGACAATCCCGCTACCTGAATATGGGAACGAGCGGCCCCTGGGGATACCTGAAAAATCCGGCCGATTACTTTACGAAAAACGCAAAGGGATTCCTCACCGAATTAGGAACTTATGCCGTCCCCACAGCTAGCACGATTCGCAAATTCATCGCTCCGCAAGACCTCTGGCCCATCAACGACGTATGGGCCTACCACGACCTGCATCACACCACACAAAATTTCGATGATTTCATGCAGGCCGTAAACCGTTACGGAACACCTTCCGGAATGGAAGATTTCGCCGATAAAGCCCAATTCGTCACTTACGAAGCCTGGCGCGACATGCTCGAAGCCTGGAACAGTAAAATGTGGAACAATACGACCGGACTCATCCTCTGGATGACGCATCCGGCCTGGCCGAGCATGATCTGGCAAACTTACAGTTACGATTACGAAACACCGGGATCATACTTCGGTGCCCGTAAAGCCTGTGAACCGCTGCACATACAAATGAATCGGCCCGACGATAAAATCGTTATCGTAAACACCACCCGCAACGACGCGAAATCCCTGACGGCCACCCTCCGGTACTTCGATCCCGACGGAAAAGAGTTATTCCGAAAATCCGGTAAATTCCATGCCGCCGCCAACGCTTTCACCGATTGCTTCCTTCCCGAAAAACCGTCCGGCTTGCCTTCTTTATATTTGGCCCGGGTAGAATTAAAAGATCGGAAAGGCCGCACCCTATCGATAAACGACTATTGGAGAACGACCGGAGATTCCCGGTCTTATCAGGCTCTAAGCCAAATGCCGGCAAGCCGGTTAACGGTTCGCCTACTGAAAGAAAACGATCGGAACCGGGTAGAAATAACCAATATTTCGGCTCATCCGGCCGTCTCGATAAAATTGAACGCGACAAATCCCGAAACCGGGGAAATCATACTACCGGCTTATTTCTCAGAAGGATATTTCAACTTGCTGCCGGGAGAAAAGAGAATAATCGAGTTCTCTCTTCCCGAAGGCTATACCCGTAATTTCAACGTTATAGCCTCTGCCTATAACGACAAATAAGAAACAAAACCGTTAATAAACAAGGGCCTGCGGAATTCATTCCGCAGGCCCTTGTTTATTTCAGAAACGCACAGGAAAAAATTATTTTTGCGTTTTCATTTTATTGCGAATCACTTCGATAACAGCCGGTAATAACGACACTACGATGATGACGACGATCAGTAATTTCAGGTTTTCCTGTACAAAAGATAATCCCCCGAAAAAATAACCCAGATAGGTAAACAATACGACCCACACGATACCGCCCACGACATTATACAGCGAAAAACGACGGTAATCCATACGTCCCATTCCGGCCACAAACGGTGCGAACGTACGTACGATAGGAACGAAACGGGCCAGTATTATCGTCTTTCCGCCGTATTTTTCATAAAACGCATGCGTTTTTTTCAGATAACTCTGTTTAAATATTTTCGAATCCGGGTTACCGAAAAGTTTCTGTCCGAAAAACCGGCCTATCAAATAATTAGAAGCATCCCCCGATATCGCGGCCACGATCAGCAACAGCACCAACCCATGCACGCTAATGTCGTTTACAGGCAACGAACTCAAAGCCCCCGCAACGAATAACAGCGAATCTCCCGGCAAAAAAGGCGTTACCACCAGCCCGGTTTCACAAAATATGATCAAAAAAAGAATCGCGTACACCCATACCCCGTAATCGGCGGTCAGTTCGGCGAGATGCACATCGATGTGCAGGATAAAATCGATAACGAAATGCAAATACTCCATAAATAAATTATGTACGATAATAATCGGGAATAAAGGTAAAAATAAGGTTACTAATCACCATCGCATCATCTGTTACATTTTTATTACGATTTTATTACTTTACCGTTTCAGCTGTCCCCGATAAGAAATCCGGGAAACCGGAGTAAGTGCCATATCGTTTCGTTCCTCTAAAAACAAAAAATAAGTTTTATCTTATAAATATTTATATATCAATATATTAACAACTATCTATTTATCTATTTTCAAAAAAGAGCACCATTTTAACCCCGATTTTTTTTGATAAAACATTTTATATCAGTATCTTTAACGGGAAGAAACACACTCACATACATTACGTTATGCCTTAAAAAATATTTAAAATTTTCACTTAAACACATTTGCTATGAGAACCAACGTAAAACTGCTATCCCTCATTGCTTTATCGTGTTCCGTCCTATTTTCCTGCCAAACCGGAAAACGGGATACGAAAGCGCCCGAAGACAAAGTGTACATGTACATCGGTACGATAAACCCCAAAACAAGGGGCGCCATCCCCGTTATTAAAGTACCGGGAGGATCGGTCGGCCTCTTCCCCTCTTTTACTCCCGGATTTACCGACATGTACGTCGCCGATAAGATATACGGTTTCCCCATCGGAAACGGAAGCCTTATGATCGGTACGGGAGATACGAAAAAGGGAATCCGGGCCAATGCCTCTACATACGACCACGACCTCGAGACCGCTACCCCTTATTATTATCAGGTACTGCTCGAAGACCCCGGTGTAAACGCCGAATTTACAGTTACGGCCAATACGATCGTTTTCCGCTTCGATATTCCGAAAGACCAGCGGTACGATCTATTGCTGAATATGCCTAAAAACGCCTCCTTCGCATTAAAAGACAGTTCTACCATCGCCGGTTCCTCTACGGGCAGAAACAACGCTCAAAATTTCTATACTCTGCAACTGAGCCGTCCCTGCCAGTCGTTCGACCAAACCGCCGATGGCTGGAGTATCGGCTTCCCGGCTTCCCCGAATGGCGAAACGCTCGAGGTAAAAGTGGGAATCTCTCCCGAAAATGCCGACCGGGCGACCGACTTTATCGCACAGGAAATCGGTACGATGACCTTCGACCAGGTAAAACAAAAAGCTAAAAAGGCCTGGAACGAAGAATTAAGTCTGATAAAAGTAAAAGGAGGTACCGAAAAGCAACAAGAACTCTTCTACACCACCCTGCATCGTACCCGCGCCCTGCGCATGGGGAACGTATGGGATACCTATCGCAGCGCCTATCCTCTGCAAAGTCTTATCAAACCCGAAGATACCAATAAAGCGATCCGGGAATTCATTCGCAAATACGAAGAAACCGGCTGGCTGCCCAGTTCGGGTGCCATGATCGGACATCATTCTACAGCAGTCATCGCCGATGCTTACATGCGTGGAGTACGCGATTACGACGTAGAAAAAGCATACGAAGGGATGAAAAAGAACGCCCTGCAGGCGACCATGATTCCCTGGAGAGATTCGGGCTACGTGACCGAACTCGAACAATGCTATTTCGATAAAGGATTTTACCCGGCACTCCCCGTCAAAAAAGGAGCCCTCGTTCCTGCAGCCGTGACGAACGACATCAACGAAAAAATGCCTTATCAAGTACGCTGGATGCCCGAGACCGGAGTAAAAGAATGGGTTAAAGAGGTCGATAGTTGGCATCGTCGCCAATCGGTATCGGTTACGCTCGAACATTGTTACGACGACTGGTGCCTGGCTCAGATGGCAAAAGAGTTAGGGAAAGAAGACGATTACACCCTCTTCATGAAAAGAGCGCATAACTACCGCAACCTGTTCAAACCCTCTATCGGCCTGATGGCTCCGAAATCGGCCGATGGCGAATGGATAGAACCTTTCGATCCCAAATATTCGGGCGGTTTCGCCGGAGAAGCCTACTTTGCCGAAGGTAATTCCTGGGTATACACCTGGCACGTACAGCACGATGTACAGGGGTTGATCAACCTGATGGGCGGAAAAGAAAAATTCGTCCGGAAGCTCGACGAGTTGTTCTCCACTTCCCACCGCATGGATAAACTCACTTTCCTGGGACAATTCCCCGATATGACCGGACTGATGGGCATGTATTGCCAGGGAAACGAACCGGTATTCCATATCCCTTACCTGTACAACTATGCCGGACAACCTTGGAAAACGCAGAAAAAAGTTCGGCAAATCATGGACCTCTGGTTCGATACCGATCCTCACGGAATCAGCGGTGACGAAGACGGCGGAGCCATGTCGAGCTGGTACGTATTCTCCGCTATGGGATTGTATCCGCAATGTCCGGGACGTCCTATCTTCGACATCGGAAGCCCTGTTTTCGACGAAGTATCTATCAATGTAGGCAACGGAAAAACCTTCGTAATCGAAGCTAAAAACGTGTCGGCCCAGAACAAATACATCCAGTCGGCCACTCTCAACGGAAAACCGTTCGACCAGACCTGGATCAACCACTCCGATATCGTAAAAGGCGGTAAACTCGTTTTCGAAATGGGACCGCGTCCCAACAAGCAATGGGGTAGTTCGCCCGAAGCGGCAGCTCCTTCCATGTCGGCTCCCGAAAACGAATAACGACAGCCGGTCTTATATTACAGGAAGCATCCGGGAGGAAGCATTTTTCCCGGATGCTTTTTAATGCGATCCACCGAAAGGTGTATTTCTCCTAAAATAACTTATCCAAACTATACACAAAACAAGATGAAATTCTATTCTTTTTTCATATCTCTCCTTCTGCTGGCCGTTACAGGCACATTCTTCTCCTGTTCCAAAAAACAGACCGACCGAGCCGACGGCTGGTACACCATTACCGGCAATGCCGCCGACAGCCTTTCGCGCGAACCCATCGTAACCTATCGTGATTTTGTCGATCTCCGGTTAGACTCTTCCGTAAACGAAGCTACAGGAGATACCCTATTCGTCATTATCGGGAAAACCGGCAAACAGGGAACCGAACGATTTGCCGAAGCTACCGAAAAATCCATCGGAAAATGCATTGCTTTCGTATTCGACAATACCATCATCAGCGCCCCTCAAGTCAATATGCGCATCGATAGCGGTAATTTCATGATCTCATCGCGTAAAGGAGACGACATTCCGCTCATTTACCGCACCTTAAAAGAAGAAAAAATAGAAGCTGCCCGGGAAGCGTTCCCACAAATCGCGAACGACCCCGCCCTCTCGGCCGCTCAAAAAGACTCTGTTCTTTTCAAAGCCGACCTTCCGGAAATAAAATAAACCCCGAAACATATTCTGCGCCGTATCGCAATATCCGACCCGACAAAAAAACAAATACTTCATTTTTATGATCCGTACTACCCGACTTATCTATTTCAGCGCTACCGGAACGACCGCTCGCATCGTTTCCGCTATCGGAGAAGGCATCGGCAATACCGATACGCTTTCCTGCGCTTTGTTGTCCCATACACCGGCCGATTTATCGGTTCCCCCCGACGAGATCGCGGTTTTCGGAGTTCCCGTTTTTTCCGGACGAATCCCGGCTCCGGCCCGGGAAGCCCTCGAAAAAATAAAAGGAGACCACACTCCCGCCGTCATCGCCTGCGTTTACGGAAACCGCGACTACGACGACGCCCTACGCGAACTCTCGGACATCGTTACCCGCAACGGCTTCCGGGTACTCTCGGCCGGAGCCTTCATCGGCCAGCATTCTATCTTTCCCGATACGGGCCGCGGCCGGCCCGATATGTCCGATCTGGCGATTGCCCGTAAATTCGGTACCGACAGCCTCTCCATCGCATTACAAAACAAAGCCGCCCCTTGCGAAATAAAAGGCAGCCAACCCTATCGAAAAGCCCAAAAAGTTCCCCTTTACCCTTCAGCCGGTAAAAAATGCAACCGCTGCGGCATTTGCGCCGGGCAATGTCCGACACAGGCGATCGATCCCCAGAATCCCCCGGTAACCGACAAACGCAAATGCATCTCATGTGCCCACTGCATCGCCGTGTGTCCCCGGCACGCAAGAAAGTTCCACGGGCTACTCTATCGCTTGGTCTCCCGCAAATTCGTCAAAAAATATTCATTGCGCAAAGAGCCCGAACTGTTTTTCAGCCGGTAAACCTTCTTAAGAGACTGTTTTTCAATACTCTCAAACAGGATCGTAGAGCTTCCAGTCTTCTTTTTCGATCGTAAAGAGTGTTAAATAGTACCGTATCAGAAGTTAAAAACAGAAATTACCCCTACACCGAAAAAATAAAATTCGGTATTTTTGCTTCGTAAGTCAAGAATTCGCTTTTTTTTAATATCGGTATATATATTCTATAATATACACAAAAAACGATACCGGCTTCCGGTATAACCTAAAAAACGATTCGTCTCAGCCGTTTCCCCGCGGTAAAAAAAGGGAGGGTTTATCATGAGTAGCAGCAAGGACAAACGGATGTATATCAAAGTCCTGTTTTTTATCGTCGGTATAGGATTATTGTTCGATATAGTCAGGGCCATCGGTGATTTGGGAGACTATCCCGAAAAAATCTGGTTGCATCGTTGCAATTCCGTCGAAAAACTGGTCGAGAAGCACGACAAATATCCCAACATCGAGGTCGATGTCGTTTTCCGGGAAGACGGGAAATTCGATGTTACCCACGATCTCGACAAAAGTTACGGTCTCGACCTCCGGGCGTACTGCCTCTTCATGCAAAAACTGGGCGGCCGCATATGGCTCGATATCAAAAACATGACCGAAGAAAACAGCCGTGTTATGCTCGATGCGCTCGAACAGCTTCTCGACTTATACCATATTTCCAAAGAAAACCTCATTATCGAAAGTTCCTCTTGGAAACCCCTCGCCCTGTTTACCCGCAACGGGTACTATACTTCTTTCTACGTACCCTTCGACAAACCGTCGCGCCTCGATGACGAGCAAATACAGGACTGTATCGAAGATCTACAGGAGATTGTCGACAGCAAAGCGGTGAAAGCGCTCTCGTTCCCTTACTGGTGGTACTCCGACATCAAAGAAAATCTACACCGTCCCGTCGACCTGCTCACCTGGGCGCACCGTTCCACCCAGCTGCAACTCCTGCTTTCCCCCCGCGGACGAAAAATGCTGAACGATGATCAGCTAAAAGTCATTCTGGTAAAGGAAAAAGGAGATTATCACCGGTAAAATCTCCTCCGCATGTGCCGATCGAGTATTTCAACCCCATTAATTCACTAAAAAACAGATGCTTTATCTTTAAAATTCGCTATACTCTGCACATAAAACGTTAGTATCACACCTGCATTCAAACAAAAAAACCTAAACTTTACAGTAAAAAACCTACCATGAAAAAATTTTATTCAACCCTTATAACGGCATTCTTATCCCTATCTCTATGCAACGGACAAGAATTTATATCTAAATATCCTGAATTAACGAAAAAAAACTTGTCCGAATTCTTTGCCGACTGGAAAGCCTACTCAGATTCGATTGCCGCTAATGTCCCGTTGCAAGACGTAACTTTAGACTCGATAATCACTTGCGAGATAAATGCTTACAGAAATTTATCCAACCATACCCGTTTACCTAAATTTAATGTACTTCTTCGATATATTAAAGTAGATCGATATTTCATCGAGGCAGATACAACGGCATATCTAAAATATGGATATATATATGACCAAAATGATAATAATGCTATAATCGAGTATCGTTTAGACAGTATTACACCGCCTCTCTCTCCCACAGGACTTTATTTGACAGATAGTATAGAATCAAAGTTGTCGCATTTTGCAGGAGGTTTAAACAAAGCCGACGGTACTCTAACGAAAATAAAAAATAAAAATCTTAAAACCTTGAGCAAATATATCGATTTAGCTTACGGTCATTGGGGCGGTTACTGGCATTTTTGTACCTTTCCCCAGATTTACAGAATTACAGCAGCTCATAATTTATTGATATTTAAACGACGAACCAGCTGGTGTACAGGAGATGAAAGATGGTATAAAAAATCCGGAAATGTTTTTATCCGAGACCCTGAAAGAAAAAACGGGTGGATAGAATAGAATAACCTTTTGCCGATTACGATAGAAGATTCAGACAGGTAAAACAACCGTTTTCCAATACGGACTAAAACAAGATCGATTCTTCTGGTAGCCGGTAAAGAAAAACGCCGCTCCCGGGAGGCAGACCCGCAGCGACCGCGATAACTCCCAAGTGTGAATATGCCCGGGGAGCGGCGTTTTCTCAAAATATAACCACTAACAGTATTAATGAAAAAATAAACAAAATAGCGATGGTTATCGCGGCGCATATCAAGATCGAAAAAGTCAGCGAACGGCTCTCTTCTTCTTCGGTTTTTATCTCATGGTTCCTTATCCTTTTCAATATACTTTTCATCGCTCTATCCTCTCTATTCGAAATGTAAAATTATTCTATTCGTCGATATATAAAATACGATTTATTCACCGGCAAGGTATTTCCCGATCTTTCCCGCCCGGGATCATTTGCCGCTCCCCTGCGATAACTCGGCCCGCGACAAATATTCCTCGATTTTCTCTACCGAAGCATCCTTCATCAGTACTTTTTTCTCCCGGTCGAGCAAATACAGTGTAGGCATCGCCTTTAAGTCGTACAACGCCTGCCGTTCTATGACCTGACCGCCATCCCGGGCATTCAATATAAAATGGGGGTACCGGGTCTGCTGCCACGAGATTACATCGCCTTCGGTGTACACGGCCAATATCACCAGACGGGGAATTCCGTTGTCGCTCGAGCGGCACAAAGACGCAAAAACTTTCGAATCCGCAATATAATCTTTCACGCGCCGGCAGTCTTCGCATCCGGGATCGTTAAAAAACAACACCGTGTACCGGGCCTTTATACGCGACATGCGGCCCTTACGGCCATCGGCCAGAATGTATTCGAAATCGGCCGCCCGTTCTCCGGGGCGGTTTGTCATCGCCATCGTCAGGCGGTGACGCAACCGTATCTTTTCAGTCGGGTCGGTCAGCGGCGAAGCCAGGGCATGCTGCAAAACAGGCACATAACGCGTTTCATCGCTAAAAGGCGAATTCACGTCATACAGGTATTTCCCCGCCAGTGCCGTAAAATGCCGGTACGCCGCACTGTCAGCCGAGGCACGATCCATCATAGCCGCCATGGCTTCTCCGGCAATCTTCTCCCCGGTCATACGCAACACATCGAGGAAATCGGCCAATGCCTGCTCGCCGATCTCCGGGCGAAAGACGAGGGCTGTATCCTTAAAATCGAACAAATCCCAGTAATGCATCGCCAGCCAGTCGGCACGTTCGGCCGGAACGGTGAGCGAGTCGGGAATTTGCGGCAAAACAAATCTCTTTTCCGGGACCCTCGCTTTACCGGCAGACGCATTGCCGCTTATTGCGGTATTCGTATGGTGTCCCGAGCAGGCTGCCGTAATAAGCAAGAAACCCGCGATAAGTATATATATCCTATTTTTCATATCCTATAAAAAAAACATTTATCCTCAATTAAATGCCGGGACAACATACCCGACAATACAAAAATCTTCGATCCCCGGCTACCGCCGCAATAAGCCGCAAGTCCGAGGACGAGGCAGAATCCCACCGGTTCCCGGTTATAGCTTCAGCATCGACGAAACTTTAAAACAAACCTTCTTCCGGGATTCCATTCTCATTTTTTCCAGTCGCCGGGGATTAAAGATAATCCGGGAGCGGGACGTTTTAACGATAAAGGTACCGAATCCTTTTAAAGAGATCTTTCCCTCCTGTTTCAATCCAACGGTAATCACCGAGAGAATCGCTTCAAACGCCCGTTCGGTCTCTTTCCGGGTGAGACCGCACTCTTTGGCGGCTGCTGTCAGTATTTCTTTTTTGTTCATAACGGCATATTTTAAGTTATTCACACGAAATATCCGATTTCCACAGGCCCCGCTACGGTCACCCGCCGGAAACCTTTTCCCGCTCTACTCTCCGGATTTGCCCGGCAAATAAAAGATAGCCGCTCCGGCTTCGAAGCATTGTGTGTCTATCATCTGTTCGTTGTCTCCCGACAACTACGAGGTGTACTTAGGTGTTCTTGTCGCTTCACCCGCCAGACCGGCTATTTTTCAGTATCTTTCAACGGTTATACCGGCTCTTTTCCCCGAAATCAGTTCCGTACACAAAGCCGTATATAGTTATCGCTGACGAGCGTACAGAATTGTATGAGACCGCGATTGTCGAGTTGCTCTATGGTAACCGTAACGCCTGGGAGGCAGAACGATACATCG
The DNA here is from genome assembly GCF_024330105.1 of Coprobacter tertius. Lineage (NCBI taxonomy): Bacteria > Pseudomonadati > Bacteroidota > Bacteroidia > Bacteroidales > Barnesiellaceae > Coprobacter > Coprobacter tertius. Next base: position 269,091 of record NZ_JANDHW010000003.1, on the reverse strand, counting down.
GAAAATACCAGTTCCGACTTCTCGTATTCGAGAGTAGGCATCAGCCCTTTCAGGTTTACAGCCGACTGGGCGTATGCCTTCCACATTCCAGTATAAGGCTCGAGAAACAGGCATATATCGGCTCTATTAGTCATTTCGTGCCGTATAATCTCCAGTATAATTTTCAAGTTCGTCATATCTTTCCCGGGTTATAATCAGTAATCGCTAACGCAGCGCGCACGATACAAACGGCTTTTCGGTAGAGGTTTCACTTCAAGTACATTACCGAAATTTACCACCCAGACATTTCCCGCATCCTCTTCGGTCGCACTCCAATAGAGTGAATTGTTCATCATATTAGCGGAATATATCTTATTTATACCCTCTTTGAGCAACCATATCAATTGCAATTCGCGCTGGGTAGGCAACCTCCAGCTGCGGTTTCCCGTGGTCAGTCCCCGGCAACCGGTTTTGGCCGCAGTATTCGTAAATTCAGCGTTAATATCGTTGTTTCCATTATCGAAACCCGATGCGTTCTGCCAGTTAATGCTGTTTTGAACATCGGCCGGAGCCACGATAAACCGGGCCGAGACACGGCTGTTGACATCGATATTGCCGCCATTCCCTTTGCCTACCTGGTGGCGTATGGTCGCACCATTCTTCATCAGTACGGTACCCAGCGGCCATATCGCTCCTTCGGGCATGCCGTCGGCATATACGACGGCTACGTTACCGGTGATGTTGTCAACCGTTTCTTTCTTTACATACTGTGCGGCGGCGTCGATACCCACACACAGCCATAGGGCCGCCGCACACAGGGCGGTGATGGCCCGGTGCCCGACACGACGGCGCATTGTCTTGAATTTTATTTGTATTTCCATCGCTTGTCTATTTATTCAGGGTACGCATCCCCCTTACGTAATGATGAGAACTTTGTACCGGCTCGAGTTTCACCTCGCCCCGGATCGAGATCGTATAGGCATTTTGGCGTCCGGCATCGACGGTCGACGACCAGTACACCGGCGACATGGTAGGCACATAAGCCGCGGCCGAAAGCCACGTACCCATCAACTGCGCGATAGAGGGCAGGTACCAGTCGGCCGCAGTATATATATCGGAGGTTATATTTCCGTTGAGTCCCCGGAAAGCGGTATACGCCGCCGGGAAATAAGCGGGAGATACGTAGCCCGCCACGGCGGAGGTATTGGCAAAACCGTCGGTCAACGATCCCACGTTTATCGACGGCACCGTTGCGCTATTCGTGTACCAGCGCATGGAGGTGCTGCCCGCATCGGCGGTTGCGGCAGGAGCCGCGGCATCCGATGCCGTTACCTCTACCCTTTTTTCGTAGCGGAAGGTGACGGCTGAAGAACTGGAAAGCTCCACCTCGCCTCCCGTTGCATTGTAAGCCTTAAACTGCCCCCCGAAATAGCCGGGGATAAATTTTATCACATGGCTGTCTTCATCTGAAATACCTTTGAGACGAATCGTATATTTAAGATGATAGTTACCGGGCAGACTATAGTTCTCGGCGAAATTCAGCCCGAGGTTGATATGGTACATCACCATGTCTTTTACCACGCCTTGATTATCGCGGTTCTGGCCCACGATCTGCAAGTAAGAACTTCCCAAGGGAGCGTTGGTACGACGGTTGTAAAACGTCGTGCCGGGCACGTCGGGCTGCAGGTTTACCGGTACGAAGGCCGAGAGAGCCGGTATAATATCGGTATTCAACACCGTTTTCAACGGCAGGGCGTAATAGGCCTTCGAACCCGCTCCGCTAAGGTCGGGAAATACCGCAAGGCGGCCGCCCATAATATTCACGTAACTCCTGCCGGGAAGACTGGCCAGCGATACGTCCCAGACATTGAATTTGCCCTTTACGTCGGCGCCGGTCACCTGTATGTCGAAATCGAGTTTCGACACCGTGCGCAGCAATACCACCGAAGCCTGTATTACGCTGCCTTCCTGCAGCGTAAGGTCGCTCTGTCCGCTCATCACGATGAGATCCTTCGTCCCGTTAGTGAATAAGGGAAACATATTTTCAGATTTAGCGGGGCTTCTCTCGAAATTCATATCCTGCAAATCGCTATACGTAGAAGTATTCAACACAAGTTCATCGAAATAATCGCTCGGCACGTTGGTAATCACCACGATGCGCTGTTTCGCCGGCTGTTTGAAAAGGGTTACGTCGGCGGTAGTAAGTTTACCCCCCGGACAGGGATAATACACCCGTTTTTTCAAATGCGAATCGGGCTGTGTACCGTCGAACTGCAACACATGATATCCCTCCACATAAGTATCTACCCCTTCGGGCACGGCGCGGGTCGCCGCGGAAGCGGCGGTATCGGGTACGGCCGATATTTCTACGTCCATAACGTCAGAAGACGCCTTTACCGGAGGCATAACCTCAGCACCGCGCGCAGTTGTTCCCGTCAGCGATCCGTAGGGAGACAGCCCGAAAGAGAGCTGCACGGTTATCGGTTCGCCCGTTTCTCCCGAAACAGGTGTTCCGGCATCGGGGACGAGTTCGTCATTGCAACCGGCAAACAGCATTGCCGCAAAACAAAGACTGATTATTTTTCTGTTCATAGGGTTGTTTTTTATTGTTACTTTATTTCTTGTTGCCTGCGGGTAATCGCCCCTTTGTCATTCATCACACCTTTCGACCTCCCGATGATAGGGAATCCAGCCGGCGGAACGGTCTATGCGTTCGGGGATTACCGTAGCGATAAGAGCTTCCTCGACGGATGCGGGGTTAGCCTTTCAGGGTCTTTTCGCGAGCGATCGCCTCTCTTATGCCATAGAACGTTTCATAATATACAAGAAGAGGACGGTTATACCGTTCGATAAAACCGGGGGTATAACCGATTCAGGTTCGGATACCCGCCCATCGGGGTTATTCGTTACACCGATATAGCGCGCATTTCCCCGGGTATCGCTCACCCTGTATTACCCCAATATGTCTGGCGCGAATTTCCGCCTCCCTATTGTTTTTGTCTTTTGTCATCTCTTCTTAATTATCCCGCACACAGCGTACGCTCGCCAATGTAGTTTTCTTGTCGCGGGCATCGAGGTATACACGCCTCAAGGGAGGATCATCCGACTCCCTTCCGAATGCGGTCCAGGCTGTTGTCGGGCTGGCTTCGGTGGCCATCCAGAAGGTTTCGGTATCGAGACTGCTGCCAAAATTCAAATTATTCCACACCGTATTCAAAGTCATAGTATAAGAGGCGACGACCATACGGAACTCCGAGGCCCGGGGCAAGCGCCAGTTGGTGAAACCGCCGCCCCGGTATTTGCGGCACAATTCTTTGGCGATGAGCGCCCCGTCGGCTCCTTCCCAAGGTACCGGTATGGTGCTTACATTCTCCTGGGTCATAAAAAAGTCTGCCGACGGTGGTTCGTCTTGATACACATTCTTATCGCCCTCGAATGTTCCCCAACCGGAATATTTCGATGTATGTTTCTTCGACCCGTCGATATACATCCCGTTGTTGCCGAGGGCTACCGTAGAAAGCCAACTCTCGTACAAATGAGCGGGAGTAACATATCCGGTGGTAGGGAAATTGCCCCATGTAAAATTACTGATCATGTCCCGTGCGCCGTTCAGCCGTATCCCCTTCACGCCGGAGGGCGGTATGCCGAAGTCCCCATCTCGGTTGACGGTGTTCCAGTCGGTAAGGATGAGCCGCATGGCCGTATTGTCGTACACCACGTCGTAGGTATTTATATACCCTTGCGCAAACCCGTAGTAGTCTTTTCCGTTACGTGCCTCGTGGTTGAGGTGGTTGCGCCGCAGGGGAAATATCTTTTTCTTACCGTTAATCGTGAGTGCGATTACCACCGTTTCGTCTTTGAGCGTGTCGCTCATAAAGGCCGGTACGAAAAAGTCGTAGGTTTGCTTCGTCGTAGACGAAAGCGCAACATTCAGGCCGCTGTACGAGAGCGGGCCGGCCTGAGAGCGCAGCCCGGGATGGGCGGCCCCCGACACCGTATCGCCCGTGGCGGGGTCGATATAACCTTTCCGCTTGATCCACACGTCGCCCATGTTGTCGAGAGCAACCTGAGAGAGTGTGTGCGTATCTTTGTCGAGCGATTTGGTCACGTTTATCCGGATATGGGCGAAGGCATGCTTCAGTCGCAGACTTACCTGCTTTTCGTTTGAAGGAACTACGTAGGTGGTGTCGCAATACAGGTAATCTTGCTGTGTAACATTATTCAGGTTACCCCTGAAATCGAAGGGAAAACCGTCGATACCAATCCCGACAGGGAGACTTTTTCCGTCAACAGGGCCGTAGTAGGTGACCCGTATCGTTTTACCGGCGTAGCACTGGGGTGTGACAGGCCCGGTAACACCCGGCGTTTGAGGATAATATACCCATTGTGTATCGTCTAAAATTTGGAACGCTTTCACCAGCAGTTCCCGGGAGCCGGGAAAGACATCGCCGCCCCCGGGCGACTGCTGTATGATCATTCCCATAAATCCCAGATTACTATTACCCAGATTTTCGGGATTTATCGGATTTACCCCCTTCGACTCCACAGGAGGCGGTGAAGTCTCCCCCGCCCCGCTTACCGAAGCCGAGAAACGGAGGGGAACCGATTTCCCCGGGGCGCCGGTACCGGCGCCGGAGTCGTACGAGAAGTCTTCTACACACGAGCCGGCCGGCAAGAACAGCAGCGTTACGAGCGCGGCGGCAAGAAGGTGATCGAATATTTTTTTCGTGTTTATCATATGCATTGCCTATTTAATCGTTTTACTCGCGGGGTTACTGTTCATTTGCCGCACGCAACGTACCTTGTTCAGTTCCATATTCTTATGCCCTTCTACCATCGCCCGGCCGTTGCCGTTGGTATCGAATTGGAAAGTATAAGCGTAGGGCGAATAAGAGTCGCGATAGTCTGGGCCTTCGGTAAATTCGGAATTACTCCAGTAGCGGCCCTGCATAGGGACGAAGCCGGGCTCGGCCTTTAACGCCGCGTGGTTGAAGTAGATATATACCAGTTCGGAGAGGCGGGGCAGCCGCCAGTCGAGGAATCCGTCTCCGTAATAGTTTTTGCAGAGGTCTCGGGCGGGGAATTTCCCGTTGTCGTCTTTCCAGAGAACCACGTCGCTCCCCTGATCGTCGGTAAGGTCGTCGCCGGCCACCATAATATCGGGGTACACGCCCTCTACATCGAGTGCGTTCTGCAAAGAGGTGTACAGGTCGCCGTTATAAGGTTCGGGCCCTCCCTGTTGCGCCCAGAAGTTTTTCGACTCCCCGGTAAACTTATTGTAATCGTAACCGTAAGTATAGCGTACGCGGCCATTCCATACTTTTGTTTTTTGTTTTACCGATACGGTTTTCGGGTAACCTGTATGTGTAGCAGAATTGGGAGTTTTATCGTCTGTAATCACGCCGCTCGTTACCGATCCGTTATAACCGCCGTACACCATACGGAAACCGATAATGGCCTGCGGATAGTCTTCTACACCGTCTTTCCAGGGCTCCACCGATACGGCGTAGCGCAGGTTTACCGGCTTGCTGTTATAGGCCTCGTCGGCCGTAGGCAATCCGGAGGAGGTGATATCGGAAATCGTGAAGCGGTAGAGGTTGTTGCGCAATACGCTGAAAAGAGAATTACTGCCGGTCTGCGAAAAGTCTACCCGGTAATAAGTATCCTGCGTATCGTCACCGTAACGTCCGCCCACGATAATCGCCATGCGCTTGGTATGGTCATCGTCGAATATGGTGCCGCTCATCGCGAGCTCGGGCAGGAAGATGCTGTTTTTACAATAGGTATTGTTAACGATGTCGGGGTTGGGCGCGGTAGTGCTATAGTTGAAAGTAGTTTCGCCGGAGCTCACGTGCGTGGCAGCTTTTACCTGAGGCACTCCGTCGGTGCCGAAAGTATAATTGCCCGGAGCCGGGAAATAGGAGTATTCATCGGGAACCTTACGTATCTCGATGGTTTTCATTTTAAATTTAATACTGCCTTTATTCCACGTATTGTCGGTGCCATTATACGTACCGATGCCGATATCGACGCGGGCGACATTGCGGATGAGTTTGATATTCGTAATGTCCATGCCGTCTCTGATCTCGACCGGCTGGTCGTTGTTGGCGGAGCCGAACATGGGAACGCCGTTGGCGGTATAAAAGGTAAGGGTGCCGTTGATTTTACCGCTGGTCCAGATCGAAGCCAATACTTGGAAGTATGGTTTCCCCGTGAGGGCGGCGGGCAGGAATTTTTCGCGGGGGACGTTGGCGAGCACGTAGAGATTGTATTTTTCGCCGGCGTTGCTTTTGAGCAGATTCACTTTATATTTTCCCGACTGCGAGTCGGGCACGCCTTCGGCCGCACGGCGTATCGTACCGTTATAAACTCCCGAGGTGTACACCTGCAATACGTAGATATTTTTGATGGATTCCTGATCGGCCTCGGGAACAGCAGCCCGGGAAAGAGACATCGGCCCGGCGGAAGAAACCGACAGGGTTACCAGCGTCGACTCGGGGTCGACGGGCGGCGTATCGCAGTCGATGTTTTCGAACTGGCAGGCACCCGGAAACAGAAAGAGCGGAAGGAGTACCGCCAAGAGTACCGTTAGCGGGGGTCCGCCGAATATTTTCCGCGTCGGGATGGTATGGAGTTTCCACATATCGTATCGTATATAAATTAATTTTCCTATATTTTATTTTTAAAGTCATCCTGAGTGAAACGCTCCCCATTCAAGCAATCCCCTTCACCCGGATTCCTGTTATCATCAATCATCTCATCCCCTATCCCAGGGAACTCTCCTGCCGGACGAGCCGGCGTCCTCATTCGGGCGGCTCTTCCGCCCTCACAACTCTCAAACTTATCAATCGCCATAAATCATCAGCAACAGGATTCCGAGTCGTATGCGTTTCACTTCATTCAGGATGACAAAAAACAATTTCTAACCTCTTTACAAATATTCTTTCCAGACGTAAGTGTCGCCCCAGCCGGTGATAGCGATCTGCACATCTACGTTGCCGACGTAATTGAGCAACAGGTTCAACGTTTTACCCACCTGGGGAACGATGGGGCGGCCGGCAGAGTCGGTCGTGACGCTCTTAAGCAGCGTGCCCTCGTGGTAAAGTTCTACCGTGAGGGGAGCTCCGCCGGCGGTAGGAAAGAGGTTGAACGAGGGAACGATAAATTCGTTTTTAGCGTTGAGGCTACCCTGTGGGGCATACGCGGCGGGGGTTCCGCTGAACCGGCCCGTAAAGTCTACCCGGCTGGGAGTCTCGTGCACCACGACCGAGAATTTTCCCGAGGTGGTACCGGCCAGCAAGGTAAAGCCGCGTACGGTTATATTCATCGACGCCACTTTGCGCGATACCGGTAACTTGACGATATCGGTACGGCCGGGCGTACGGTTGTTTTCTATTTCGAGGGTCCCGAAGAATAAATCGGACGGAGACCGGTAGGTATCGGCCGCTGCGCGGCCGGTTGTTTTTTGCAGGCTGACGAAACCCTTGGCGAGGGGGTCGCCCGGCTTGAGAGCGGTAACGGTAACCGGGGCGTTTTTTACGTTTCCCCAGGCGACGCAACGCAAGGTGGCGGTAGTACCGGGGTAATCGAGAATGATGGTACCGTCTTTATCGGTGCGGATAATATCGAGCAGCTTGTCGTTGTCGTCGTAGACATACAGGCTGATGTCTTTAACGGCGGTTTCTTCGCCGGGGGCGTCTACTTCTACCTTCATGGAGATGCCCCGGAAACAACCGCTGAGATCGTCGGCGATACAGCCCGTTGCCGCCAACAGGGTAAGCATACCGATTATGCCACCGTATATAAACCTGTATTTGCTGCCGTACTTCATGAGATTTGCTTGTATTAAATGATTCTGTAATGGTTTTTCCCGGGGGCCGCGGAACCAGCCGCGGCCCGTGAGGAAAAACTGATGTTACCGGCGGGCGTTACCGCCCGGTGCGGATGAGAGATACCGAAAAGTCCGGCATTAGTTCCATGTTTTGTTGATCGTCTTTACATCCCAGGCAGTGGTTTCTACGGTAACGGTTACGTTGGCGTCTACCGTCGGTACGGTCGGGGTATCGGTACCCGGGTCACCACCTTCGCTGAAAGGCAAGAAACTCTGGTTGATACGCAGAGATACCTGGTAGTTCTTCCCGGCCACGATGGGTTCCTTATCTACCCCGTCGAAGTAAACGACGAAATAACGAGTCACAGGTTCTGCAGGAGGAGCAAGTACCTTATTCCACGAAACCTCGATTACGAGAGCGGTACCGTTGTCATTGATCAAGTTGTTGTCGAACACGTACCAGTGAGCCTGGTTCTTGAGTTCTTTACCCGTTAACGAACCACCACCGGCTATATCGGTAGGCGTAGGAATCGAGGAGAGGCCGAAGTAGACATCCTGAGTGTACTCGGGGAATTCATTCGGATTGTTCCACGGGGCCACACCCCACGGTTTGAAACCACCGAAAAGACGGCTGGCGTCTTCGATGTATTTAACAGGGGGAGTTGTACCATCACCAATAGGGAAGAAATGGGTATTGGTCTGCGCCTTCATCAGGTAAACACCGGTAATGGTAAAGTTGGTACCGTATTCACCCAACTCAGCCGTATTGGGCCAGCTCACGCTCACAAGGTCGATACGTGCGCTCACATACGACATCTTCACGGTAACCGCACCGTTGTTATCCGCATCAAAAACAATATTATCCGTCGACATACCGGCCATATACACCTTAGCATCTTTCTGTTTATTCAGGTGGTCGAGACCGGTCACAGCCGCTTTCAGGGTGGCGAGGCTGTTTACGTTCTTAAAAATACCCGTGAGGGTTTCGTCCTCCCCGATATTGGCGATTACCGCCACCTGCTGGGCATCGGTAGTGGTGGTAAGCACGGCATTGTCTCCGGTCATGGTGGTATACACCTTGTTCACCAGTTTGTTGCCGTTTAAGAAAAAGACGGTAACGTCGTTAACCGTAGCGTTTTGGGTATCGATAGCGGGATCGATCTCTCCGGGTACCTCGGCTCTCGAGCCTGCGCCCGAGCCTTTCAAGGTGAGGGAAACGCGGGCGGCCTCGCCTTTGCCGATCTCCCCGCCCTTGTCGATCACCTCGTCGGTTTGCGAACAACTTACCAATGCCGCTATCGCGCACATCGATAAAAATAGATTTTTTACTTTCATTCTTTAAATAAAATTGGTTATTAAAATAGATTGATTAAAATGTGTCTCTCCGGTCGCGGCGACCCTCGGTAACATGTATTCTTTACCGGCTTGCCGCAACGGCGACACGTACCGGGTGATTTTTTCTCTTGCATAGGCTTATCTGTTTCAGCGTTAAGTAAGGTTTATCTTTTGCGGCGCCCCTTCGCGGCATTTTCGGCGGCGGGGGGAGCCGGTTTATTTCCGGTGACGGCGTCGAGGGCGTCGAGGTTCTGCCGGGCGGCCTCGAGTCCGGCCCGGGCGGCTTTCTCGAAATAGGGCCGGGCCTTGGCGGCGTCGCGGTCGCGCAAGACGAGCAGCAGCCCCATGGCGTTATCGTAAACCGACTCGCCGGGTACTACGTCGATACGGTCGAGGTAGCGGGCCGCGCTCACGTAATCGCGTCGCGAGAGGGCGGCGACGGCGGCGTTGATATTGGCGATACGGTCATCGGGGAACATGCGCACGGCCGTCTCGAAGGTTTCGTTATATTCGTCGCTGCCGGCGGGGTAGCTCTGCGCCACGGCGAAGAACTCGGCCAGGCTGAGGTTTTGCGGACGCTCGAGGGCCTGTTGCCGGGCCTGCGGCAAGTCGAACGAGGCGACGGTATAATCTACTTTCACCACGGTACGCCTGAGGGCGGGGAAAAACTTGCGCAGCATATAGCGCCAGGGATCGCCCCCGTCGAGGTCCATAAGTACTTTTTTACGGGAGATATTGCGTACCTCGTCGATGGAGTCGGGCACGTAGCGGATAATGGCCTCAACCGATTCTTTCCCCTTCATGCGGGAGTTCTCGACCAGCGAGAGCAGCTCGGCCCAGTCTTCGCCGCCGAAACGCACGTCGTAAATGGCGGCGGGAAAGGCATACCGGCCGGTGAGGTAACCGGCGAGAGCGCCGGCACGCCGCTCGGAGAGCGAGCGGTTGATTGCGCGGGAGCCTTCGGGCGAGGCGTATCCGGTAATGGTAATGCGGTCGGGGTGTACGTAGGAGTCGCCCGAGAGTGCCGAGAAAATACTCGAGACACGGAAAAGCTCGTCGCGGTTATTGCCGTAAGCGGGATCGAGTCTGGCGCTGCCGACGGGAAAATCGAGGTAAGCCACGCGGCTGACGGTGCGCTGTTTCACCGCCTCTTCGCCGGGACGCAGGTAGGCGAAATGGGGAGTAATAAGGTTGCCGCCGTGTACAATGACGACTTTACGGCCGCCGCCGGTTTCGCTGGGCGCCATGCTCACGTTGGTCTCGCGGGACTTACCGCAGTTGCAACCGACCACTTTCAGGTCGATGCGGGCGGCGTCCATCCAAGGTTGGTAAGCCACGGCCACGCGGTAGTCGAGCGAACGCATGCCCCGCTTGTCGTCTTGCAACACCCGGAAGGGGGCGTCGTAGCGGGCGGCTTCCCGCTCGCGGGGCGACATGAGGGCGAGTTTGCGCTGATAGGCTTTATAATTGTTTTTCCCCCGTAACGACACGGCGGGCAGGGCGAGCGTGTCGCGGCCGGCCACGAGAACGGGGATGTAATCGGCGCTTTCGTCGGAAGCCACGTTTTTGCCCAGCACGGTAAGGTGCATATCTACGTAGAGCGAGTCGCCGGCCTGCGAGAGGCCGTTTACCTCGACGGCTACGTTACCCTGACGGATAAGCGTTTGTCCGGCGGCCTCCCCTGCGGTAAAGAGGGCTGCAAAAACTCCGATCGTGTATAGTAATTTCCTTTTCATAATGTAAACAGCGTTTATTTAATGATATATATGATCGAAAGAGCGGCTTTGGTGGGACCGAAATAATGCGAGCGGTTATGACCTTTTTTCTCGGCGCATTTCTCGCAGCCGAACTTGTTGTAATCCATATAGGCGTATCCGAGGCCGATAGAGGCCTCGAGACTCCATCGCTTGCCGAGAATCCACTGGTAACCGTAGCTGACGCCGAACCCGCTGATAAAGCCTTCGTAGCGGTATTTGGCGAGTCCGTTGGGAGCGACGGCGGCCAGAACTTGCCGGTTACCGAAGGTAAACGGCAGCATGCCGTTGAAGTTGAACTGCCCGGCCAGGGCGTGCAATCCCCAGAAATGTCCCGAGAAGCGATCGCAGGTCCACCAGCGCAGCTCGGGTTGCAGGAGCCAGTGTTTCATCTTCCGGTTTTCGGCGTAAGTCCAACCGTTATAGTTTCCCGAAACGTCGAGGGTGACTTTGCGCCCGAGCGCCATTTCTACCCCGAGATTGATCGTGGCGTTTACATCGTACAACAGATTCGATTTCAAGGCGAGTTTCTGGGCCGGAACGGAGACCGAGCCGAGGAACAGTGCGAATATGAACAGGTTTTTAAGTAGCTTCATGGGTGTACGTGTATAATTTTACTTAAATTCGAGTCCGAGGCCGGTACGCGCGAAAAGACCGTTTCCGGTACGCGCGAATTCGGCGACCGAAACCGAAGCCAGTTTTCTTTTACTGTAAGTGAGCAACCCGTCGAAGAGACGGTATACGGCGCACTCGCCGCTGTTGCCGCAATCGCAGTTGAGGTCTTTTATCACTTCCCGGCAGCAGGGAACGCTAACGCTGCCCTCGAGGGCGGTAACTACATCGAGCAGGGAAATTTCGGACGGGTCGCGGGCGAAGATAAACCCGGGCTGCTTGCCGCCTACCCGGCTCTGCAAAATTCCCGATCGGGTAAGTTGGCGCAGGGCCGGCATGAGCGAACGCACATTCATATTATAATGAGCGGCTATGGCCTGGGCGTTGAGGTAAGTACCGCTACCGAAGGCCTCGGCCAGCAGCCGACAGGCAATAATCCCACATCTTGTAGATACCAAAAACATAATTATCTCTCCTCTACGTTATTTACGGCATTACCTTCTTTCATGAAATACACCGTAATACTGTATTTGACTAAAAAAGAAAAAGAGATGAACTTTTCGCGATACGACGCCCCGGGAGGCGTATAATCTGCTAAAATCATCTCTGGTGTACCGTCCGCTGATTCTGCCTATGGCAGTCGTACGGTACTACATCTTTTTTTACTTATTGCAAATCTACGGGTGATTTTTCGATATTAAGTTATCCAAAACAATCAAAAAATTATCCAAAATTAAATTTACGCAAATTTTCAGCATTTTTTTCGATGAAAACAGGAAAATGCCTGTTTATCGATACGTCTTTGTCGTCGCGAGCGCCCGTTTTTTATCAGGAGTGGAGGGAAGAACGGCAGGGCTTTTCGTTATCTTCCGTCATCGGGAGCGGCCGCAAAGGATTTCCTGATGGCCGCCGCCCCGGGCAATCGCCCTACTCCTTGTCATCCCCCCCCGCTTTTGTCTTGTCGGGCGTGAACGAAACCTCCCCTGATAACGGTCACCTGCGGGGAATCGCCTTATTCCTTTTCAGGCCGAGCCGCGTTTTCACGCACGTACCGGAGTAATTCCCGGGGGGCGCATCCGAAATGCACTTTGCAATACCGGTTGAACGAGGCCGGTGTGGAAAAGTTGAATTCGTTGATGATATCTTTGATGCGCACGGTAGGGAAACTAAGCATGGTGAGGATACGGCGGTTTTTCTGTTTGAGCAGCCAGGAATAGGGCGACTCGCCGAACTCGGCGCGGAACTTGCGGGCGAGGTCGGAAACACTCATGCCGGTAAGTCGGGCAAGCTCATCGCGGCTGGTAACGGTATCTTTATTTTTGAGTACGATACTTTTGAAATCGACCCGGTAGCCCATGATGGGATAGAAAAGCCGCACCAGTTCTTCGCGGGTATAGACGGCGCGCAGCAGAATGAAAAGTTCTTTTTCTTTGATCTCGTGCAGGTGGACACAATTGACTCCCGAGGAAAGATATACCTGCAGGAGACTCAGGAAGAGATCGATCGGCGGACGCACGGCAAGCGGACCGAAACCGGGCTCGACATCTTTTACCTCTTTGAAATAATTCTCGAGCATGTATTTGTCGCAAAACGAGATGTGATCGTGCGTGAACGAAAGACAGAGATAACGAACCTGACGAATCACCTCGCAGGTATAAGACGACGAAACAGGGATGAAAACGAACTGTCCCTCATCGACGAAAACGGTTTCTTCCCCGTCGCGGGTGATGCTCGCACTGCCTTGCAGGATAAAAATAAGACGGTTGGTATCGAGCGGATGCCCGTCGGTATCGAAACACTCGCCCCGAAGAGCGGAACCGGTAGAAAAGCCGGTTTCGGAATCGGTTTTGTAATTCATGCACGTAACGTGCTCTTTTACATAATTAAGTTGCATACAATAACGGGTTATGGTCGGCAGCCCTTCACCTCCCCGCGCGGCAAACTTAGTGGATACGGATATCACGAATTCATCGGGAAAATCCTCTTTCTTGCGATTGCCTATTCATCGATTTTTGCGGTCTTTCCGTATCTCCGTACGTGACGGCCGGATCTTCCGCATTGTAAACTACCTGAACTGTTATATATTTATTAATATGGCGAAAATAAAAAAAAAATTCTTTTTTTACTATTTTTTTTCCATTTATATTATTTCATCCTTGTTTCGCCGTGAATAAGCCGGGTCGTGTAGAGCGGTGCTTGTCATGTCGGGCGCGAGCGAAACATTCCCCGATGTCGGGCACCTCGGGTAATAGCCCTACCGTCCTTACTATTTACAGCAGGCAATTCCCTCATCCCCGCTATTGGCTTTCCCGGCCCCCGGGTGAACCGCTAAGTAGGCTCTGCCTCCTCTGATTTGCTCAGGATATAACCCCGGCAGGAATTTGGGAAGCAAGCGAATCTACGATTTTGTTTTCTTCGCCGCTACCGACTGTCGACAGCCGTAAAAGAGGAATACGGTATAATTGAAAAATATGATCTTTCATCTTGTCGCGCAGGTGCTGCTGCGTCTCGCAGTTATGATAAAAGTAGCCGTCGGTTTCGATACCCAGAACAGGCATTTTGCTAACGCGATTGATCAGCAGAAAATCGACATGCGTTCTGTAATTGGACACATAGTTTTTTTCGTCCTCACTCAGCAAAGAGTTGTCTTTGATGATATTACGCAAGGGAACATGACAAACCACACTCAGATGATGAAATTCGCGATGCTTTTCGAGAATTTTCTGTATGAGGGCAAAAGTTAGGTTTTCAGAATCGTATTCGGACACTTTGGCGTGTCCCCGGATAAAGGAGAAACGCTGCCGGGTGTACTGGCTGTACAGATAATCGAAAACAGAATGTATCTTGCTCTCGGTAACGGTAAAATTATTGTACGCGATGTAAGACATCAGTTCGGTTATATTCCCCTTCAACTCTTGTTCATTGCCCGAAACAACCAGGCAAAACCGGTCTTTGGCTCTCGATACGGCCACGTTCAACAGATTAGGGTCGTCGCTGAACGGGGTAATCTGATTATCTACGACACTCATGATAATCGTATCTTTTTCTCTTCCCTGAAATTTGTGGACGGTAGCCGCCTCGAAATCGGGCAATTGACGAGACAACTGTTCGACCTGCGCATTATAAGGGGTGATAATACCGACATCGTCCCGAGAAGGCAGACCGGGAAGGACTTCGTTTTTGATAACGTCGATTTCACGTTGGTTGTAATGACTGCGAGCATGATTTCCCGGAGAAGTGAGAACGGCCCGCATCGTATCGGGCTTATCGTCTTCTTCGGTCATAATGAGCAGACTACCCCCATAAAATTTCTGATTGCAGAAGTTGATGATACGCGGATGACAACGGTAATGTTCCCGAAGCAGCGTTTGCGGTACATCGGGCAAAATATCGCATACCGATTGCAGGAAGCTGTTGTCGGCACAATTATAGCCCGGAGGGATGTCGTACCGCTCTGCAATGACATTCAGTTTTATTTTGTCTTCTTCGGTAACTACGTTCGGGATTTGCAGGGTATCGCCCACGATAACGGCATTTCGGGCACAGGTGAGCGCCAAGGCACCGGTTTCGACAGAAACCTGAGACGCTTCATCCATAATAAGATAGTCGAAAGCGTCGTTCTCGGGTAAACAGAGACGTGAAGAAAAAGTAGTACTCAATACAACGGGATACTGCTCTTTTAAGATTCCGCTACGTGTACGCAAATCATCGAGCGACGAAAACACGTGTCGATTTGTTTTCCCATACTTATCGTATAAGGCGGCCCGAAACAATTGCATCGACAGGTCGGTGAGTCTGCCGGATTCGGCTTTGGCATCATACATCTTCAGTTCCGCCATCAGATCGGTTATGAGTTTGTTGAGTTCGTCTATTTTCCGCAGGTAGTAAAGCGCCTGTAATTCGGTAATAATCGCTTGAAGATTGAACTTATCGAACTTCGATTTCAGTCTCAACCGATACTTTCCGATCCGATTCATCCACCACCATTTAATCGCAGCCAAGATTTTTTGCACCCACCCATCGGGAGAGATACTGTCGTTCTCGGCATAGGCCTGAAATTGCAGCCACAAGTCGAGAATATACGACGACTTCAGATTTTTAGAAAGGTCGTATGAGGAAAAGTCCGTATTTTGTTCATTGCGAAAATGGTTCCACTCCAACTCGACCTCTTTGAGTTCCTGCTTTGAGAGTGCGAGTTTCTCCTGTATCGCGTAAATCTTGTCGAGTCGGGATAAAGCGTCACTTATCCCCTTCCGGTTCTTTCCCTTATCCCACGTATTTAATTTCCAGTGAAGCAACTCCTTCGGCAAAGGAGGCTGGTTAGCGATAAAAGCTTCCTTGTTTTCCTTCTTTCCCAAGGGAGCCACGATAAAACCGAGACCGGATTTATCGAGTTTATCGAGGACATTTGTCGTAGCCGAATTATTATTGGAAACCACCAACACGGTCTGCTTCTTTAGCAAGATGTTGGCAATGATATTGAGGATGGTTTGCGTTTTTCCCGTTCCCGGAGGCCCTTGAATGACACTGATCTGATTTTTGAAAGCACAGACAACAGCTTTCTTCTGGCTGGCATTGCATCCGAAAGGAAAGATAAGGTCTGAACTTTTATAAGATTTTATTTTTTTCCCGGGATTCAGATACGGAGCAACGGCCATTTGATTATCGATAAAATCGATCCCCCGATAGAGTTTATAAAGAAGGCCGTTTTCAGATTTTCCCTCTTCCTTACCGAGAATGTTGGTAGCGGCAACCGATTTCAGGTATTCGAACACCTTGCCAGATTTCCGATCGGAAAGACAGGAGGCTTTAACGACCAACTGCCCATCGATGAGGTCGCGAGTATAACCGTTGGTATGCACCACATGCCAGTAAACCCGGCTCTTATGCCTGAAGGCAAGCACTTCCTTTAAATCGAGGATGAGACGGTCGTCGATAAAAATACGATTCTGACCGATATCGATACTCTCCGGATCGGTGAGACATAAAATTTTATCGCTACTGTATCTATAAGTCTTGTATGAATTGTTAAATTTTACTCGATACCACTCCTGCCCCTCACGGTAAATATTTTCTATCTGTGAGGTTCTGTTCTCGCCATCGATTAATATAAAATTTTTAGAGGTATCTATCATCGCAACTCTTATTTTACGAACGGAAAGGTTAGCGCTACCGGCAAAACCGACCTCCCCTCCCCGAATATTTCTCTAAAACGATCTCTCTGCCATAATGTGATGCCTTATTTTTCGTCTCTGTACCTGAGATACCATCGATTTTCGAGAGACGATTTTACAATTATACGCATAGCACCGGAAAACAGCCGGCAGGATGAATTATCATAATATATGTAAAGATATGATTTTTTTGTTTATTATCCATCGGCAAAACAATAAACCGTGAAAAAAATTATCACTCTTATTTTCTCAAGCCGATACAAATTTGAGGCCGATTACGGAAGCAATGAGCGTGGCTATGAAAAAAAGGCGGGCAAACGTAACGGGTTCTTTGAAAAAGAATATGCCCACGAGCACTGTCCCGACAGCTCCGATTCCCGTCCATACAGCATAAGCGGTACCGACCGGGAGAGTTTGCACGGCCTTGGCCAGCAATGCCATACTCAGGGCAGCAGAGACAAAAAAAGAAACCAGCCAGAGATAAAATACATATCCTTCGGCATCTTTCGTTTTTCCGAGGCTGAATGTCATTCCGATTTCAAAAAGACCGGCGACTAATAATAAAATCCAGTTCATTTTTTATTATTTGAATTACTAACGGTAGCAAAATTGAGAAAAACAAACCGGTTGTCCTTTTACATTTGATAAAAAAGTACGGATAACCGTAAAAAACGGCATTCTTTTTTTATTTTTGTTTTATCTGATACGACTGATAAGCTATAACAATGGATATACATACGATTATAAATCATATCTGCCCTATACCCGAAAAATCGGAAAAATCGCTGATCGAACACCTTTCGCAAGTTACCTACCCCAAAGGTTACCGGCTGTTGCAGGAAGGCAAAACAGAAACAAGCATTTATTTTATGGAAAAGGGAATCGCCCGGGCTTACGCCCCGATAAACGGAGAAGAAGTGACATTTTGGTTCGGCGGCGAAGGCGCTGCTTTGGTATCGCTAAAAAGCTATGTAAACGACGAACCGGGATACGAAACGGTAGAACTGATAGAAGACGCTTCGCTTTATGTGCTGAGAAGGGAAAAACTGTATGAACTTTTTGAAAAAGACCTGCACATCGCCAACTGGGGACGCAAATTTGCCGAAACCGAACTGGTAAAAGCCGAAAAGAAAATTATTTCGCTACTGTTTCTCGATGCAAGCGAACGATATAAAGAACTATTGGAAAATACCCCCGAACTGCTGCAACGCATTCCGCTGGGAAACATCGCGTCGTATCTGGGCATAACACAAGTAAGTTTGAGCCGGATACGAGCAAAGATAAAGTAAATGAAAATACAGAAAGAAATGTGACCGGTACCGTAAACAGAAAAAACTGAAAGCCTCGGGGCAAGACTTATTGCCGTGTAGCCTTAAATTCTCTCATTTTTTGAAGCAAAGTCTGCCGTTTAGCCCCGCAAACCCCGATATATTCATTTTCTTCGTAAATGGCGTATTCATCGGCAAACGGTTTACGAGCCAACCGATAATTGATCTCTTCGAAACGGGCATTTAAATCTTCGAGACTTTTGGCAAGAAACGTAATGAACTCATTTATAAATCCGTCCCGATCGCGAAACCAGATGGATGTATCATCGAGAAACAAAAGATAACTTTCGCTCCCACCGACCAGATTTTGCATTTTATATATGCTTTTAAACTCTATTCCGCTGCCTTTGAGCTGCGCTTTGAATTTCAGACCGGTTAAATCACTAAGAATAGTATAAACCTTTTCGCCGTAGTCGGGAATCATAATGAACTGTTTTTTTTATTGACATAATAACAAAGATAAGAAAATGCACGAGATTTATTATAGCAAAATTTAAAGATTTAAAAACAAAATATTACATTTGTAATATAAGTTATTTTTGTGCGAATCCCCAAACCGGTACCATACCATGAGCTGGAAAAGTATAGTTACGACCCTAAGAGACTGGCTGATGTTTTTTATAAGCATGAGTAATTACGTAATAGGCTATATAAAGAATAGTGATAACAGTATCGTTTGGTACCTTTTCGCCACTTTTTTTCTGATTCTCTGGTTGATTTACTACCTCATTTATGTAAAGAAAATATTACATCCGAGAGGTGTTTTCTCGGTCGCCGCCATTATCGTAGACGACGATAACAACATTTTGCTGATCGAAGATGATAAAGGATTTCATATGCAGCCGGGATCGTATTACAGAACCAACCGCCCCAGATTGTTAGGAAAACTGGAGACTCCTTATTGTAAAATACTCAATACGATAGAAAAAGAGACCGGCTTACAGGATATCGACATAGAGTTGATCGACTTGTCGTACTTCGGCGAGAAAAAAGAATATACCCTGAAAGAGGCACTCGGCAAAGATGTAAAAAAACTGCATTTTTACGATAAATACCTGAAACATACGATCAGCCCCCCGCCCTTTTTTATCATACAGGAATACGGAAACAACAAATCTTCGCAAGAAGAATTCCACATCGCAATGTATTACGGATTTAAGTTGAAAGAAAAAAAGAATACCGGGAAAAATATTTCGTTCAGGAATATTTCGGAATTCGAATCGATGGACGTATACAGAGACCTAATTTACGTTTACAATCGATTTATCACGATTTATAAAAAAACGAATTACCCGACTTTCAATATACGGCTATGTCGCTTCAACGACAAAATAAAGACGGTTTGCTGGCGGTTGACCGACCATTGCTCGGCACATTGTCCACATTGCTTTATAAATACAAAACTGAATACCGAGCCGGTTGCCGTAAATATAGATTTTGAAAGTTTATACACGAAAATCGCCCGCCATCGTATAGAGAAACTGATTATTTCGGGCGGGGAACCGTTTTTGATCAGCAATCTACCGGAAATCGTGGAAAACGTAAACGACTCTCCGATAAAGAAATTCTCGATATGTACCAACGGTATAAACTTCGATCAGCAAATAGATTTGATAAATGAGATAAAGAATTATAAAAAATTCGATAAATTCGTTATCAGCATAGAGGCTTATAACAACAAAAAATATCGTGTAAACAAAGGGATAAAAAATGAACGGTCGTTTACTATGGTTCTGGAATTTTTACATAAATGCCAGTCGCTGAATATACCTTTCAACGTAAATGTAATAGGAAATACGTTTTTCCTCTCGAATACCGAACGGTTTATCGATTTCTGGAGAAAAGAAAAAATAGAAAACATTACAATCTCGTTTCCTGTAAAATCGGAGGAGAATACCAAAACCGATTTGTTACGGAAATATCAGGAAATCATCGATGGGCAACATGGAGACGTTTCTTTTTTAAAAAGTCTGGAATTGATTATGCCTGTTTGTGAAGACTCGAACTGCCCCAGCGGTACCCATATTTTCTCGATAGACAAAAACGGAATTTTCTATCCTAAGTGTGTAGATCTCATCGATGAGCGCAACCCGCTCTCGTTCGTTACCCGGGAACATCAGCGGCGCACCGTGGAAACTCATGTAGCCGGAATATGTATAAAAGAGGAGAAAAATCAAATGTATATACTAATCGCCCGCCGAAAAAATACCCGGAAACTTTACCCCGGACTATATGAAGGTTGCGGCGGCCAATTGATTCAGGGCGAACTGTTTACCGATGGTGTAAGACGGCATTACAAGTGCGAAATGGGAGTTTCTGTCGACGTAATGCAAGATATACACCGGTTTTATTATATCTCTCCCGAAAACGAACCGACGATACCGGGTATCGTGTTTTTGTGTAAATACCGCTCGGGTGAACCGAACTCGGAGAATCACACAGACATACGCTGGATAACTATCGACGAACTGAAAAACATGAGCGATACTCTTTTTATACCGGGAATAAAAAATGAAATAACAACCCTGACAGAAGAGTACGAGAAAAAGAAAGGAGTCGTTAAACAAGCATAGGAAGCCTTTTATATGGGTTCCGTTTAATGAATAATAATCCGAAACTTCATTCGAGGCAAATAATAAGTTTTTAGATAACTGCATGCTGTTTTTGTTTTGCGAATAAATTTAATAGTTTATTTACATTTATAAAACATTCTATTTAGAAATTAAACAATACGTAAAAATCATATTATTGAATTTGAAAAAAGAAAAGGAATATATTATAGTAACCGCTTACTTATTTCCTCATTAATAACTATATTTGATACTAAAAAAGATTGTATTTACGATGGAAAATAAAAAATACGAATACCGGAGAGCGAAAATCGCAGATATACCTGAACTAAAGAATTTATACCAAGAAACCTTACACACGATAAACCGAGCGAATTATACTGCTGAAGAAATAGAAGATTGGGCTTCGTGCGGAGAAGATATCGAACACTTGCAAGAATTGATCGACGGATTTTATTTTATCGTTACACTCGATGCAAAAAAACAGATCACAGGATTTGCAGCGGTGTCGGAAACCGGATTCCTGCATTCGCTTTTCGTACATAAAGACCATCAACGGGAAGGTGTGGCGAGTTTTCTATTACAAAAAGCCGAAATGTATGCCCGGGAACACAAAGCACAAAAAATGACTTCGGAAGTATGCATCACTGCCCGACCTTTTTTCGAGAGAAAAGGATATGTCGTCATAAAGGAGCAGAAACGTAAAGCAAACCGTTTGTATCTGACCAATTACCAAATGGAAAAAATTATATCCGGTACATTATGACTGCCGCATTTTAGGCTATAAAAAGCGGAACAACTCCCGGAAAACGAAACCGATATATCCACTACTCGACAACGAACGAGGATAATCGGTCGAAAAAGATTTACATCCGTCCCGGGAGGGGTACGGCTATAAATAATGCAGAATACCTAAATATCACGTTTAAAACATTTGAGAACCCGAAATGATAAAGAAAAACTTTAAATAAATTGTTTGGTAGTTCTGAAGAAAAAAATTACTTTTGCCTAATAACCTTAAAGACACTATTGAATATGAGAAAACTATTTTTTTAATTTTTTCCCGTTTTTCCATCATCCTTATGCTACCTACCCAAACGAAATAAAGATAATCGAATTAAATCTTCGAAAACAAAAAAGCCGTCCTACTATCAGAAACGGCAGGGACTTTTCTTTTTTCATTACGATCGGGCTAAGGAATATAACTAAGGTAAGCCCGGTTTTATACAATGGCTGAACTTTATCCTATTTTTCGATAAAAAGGTTATCGTAAGTTATTTTTGAAAATCGAGCCAAAACTAACGGACAGAATCGAAAACCGGAATATTATAGTTAACAAATATAAATAAATCTAATTATGAATTCATCAAAAATTACGCTACTTTCATTTCTTTTAGTCGCGTTGCCCCTGAAAGCGGCAGCAGATGAAGTTCTCTACCAGACCAAATCTTATAGCCTGGAACCGACGAAAGTCGTTGAAGGCAAATTTCAAGGAAGTGCCGAATCGGCCACCAAAATCGTGAGTACTTATAGGAGTACGAGTTCTAAAGACGACAACCATAAGTACACCTGGACAGTGAAAAACGATTTGTCGGTTTACCCCGAATACTCCAGCCCAAACCTGATTGAAGAAGCGCTCTACAACCTGGGGCTCGACGAGATGGTAAATAATATCGAGTCGGACCAAACTTTGAGAACCGGTGAATCGTGGGGAGGTGTATGGACCCGTGATGTAAGTTACAGTATATACCTGTCGATATCTCATTTACTGAAAGTGCCCACCAAAAACAGCCTGTTACGAAAAGTAGATACCAAAAGAGGACGTATTATACAAGATACCGGAACGGGAGGATCGTGGCCGGTATCGACCGACCGTATGGTATGGACTATCGCCGCTTGGGAATACTACAAAGTATATGGTGAAAAAGACTGGTTGGTACAGGTTTACCCGTATATTAAAAACTCGGTGGAAACAGACCGGTTTAACGTATACGACGAAAAAACAGGATTGATGAAAGGCGAATCTTCTTTTATCGACTGGCGCGAACAAAGCTATCCGCGATGGATGCAACCAGCCGATATCGCCGAATCGAAATGTCTCGGAACCAATGCCGTACATTACGAGACTCTGGTGATCTTAAGCAAAATGGCTGAAATATTAGGGAAAGAAGAAGATAAAATAAACTATGCGGAAAAAGCGGAATCGATAAAAAAAGCGATTAACAAATATTTGTGGCTCGAGGATGAAGGTTATTACGCACAATACCTGTATGGACGTAATAACGATATTGTTTCGGAACGCAGCGAAACATTAGGCGAGGCATTGTGTATTTTATTCGATATCGCTTCTCCCGAGCAACAAAAAAGAATTATCGCCCAAATGCCCGTAACCGATTACGGCCCCAATATTTTTTACCCGAGCATACCTACCCAGTTTTCGTATCACAATAATGCCGTATGGCCCTTCGTTACTTCGTATTGGATGCTGGCGGCGGCAAAAGTCGGAAATCAGGAAGGAGTAAAACACGCCATCGGCAGTACTTACCGGGCAGCCGCCCTTTTCGCTACGAATAAAGAAAATTTTACGGCGGAAACCGGTGACTGGACAGGAACCCATACCAACTCGAACAATATGTTATGGAGTCTGGCCGGAAACTTGTCGGTCGTACACAGAGTTCTTTTCGGGATGAGTTATGAAACCGACAAAATGATATTTACTCCTATTGTCCCTGAAAGTTTCGCAGGAACAAGAAAACTGAATAACGTTAAATACAGAAACGCTACCCTGAGTATAGAAATCTCGGGATACGGCGATGTAATTAAATCTTTTCTGCTGGATGGCAAAGAAACCTCTCCCGAAATTCCGGCAACGTTGACCGGAGAACACACCATAAAAATAGAGTTGAACAATACGTTTAAAAACAGTGATCACCCGATTAACCTCACCGATTTTAAAAACTCTCTGGCCGAACCGATCGCTTATTTCAGGGGCAATAAAATGTCTTGGGGCGGTGTAGAAGGAGCCACCAACTATATCGTACTGAAAGACGGTAAAGAAATTGCGAGACAACCCGATACGGTTTTCACAGCGATTGTTTCGGGAGCCTATCAGGTAATTGCAATTTGCGAAGACGACCTTTTATCGTCGCTGGCCAGCGAACCGGTGGTAAAACGTCCCGGACAGATACAAATCGTTGAAACCGGCGGATTACGCCTGGGCAAAAACGAAATAAAAGACCTGACAGGAAAAATTGTTTCCGGCTCTACCTATACTACAAATATTACAATAGCCGAAGCTGGTGATTATGCCCTCGACTGGTTATATTCTAACGGAGCGGAAGGTATACTGAATGATAATAAATGCGGTATACGAACAATGTATGTAGATGGTAAAAAAGTAGGCATATCTATTTTCCCTCACCGGGGTAAAGACGAATGGGTTGCCAACGGATGGAGTAACTCGGCTCTTGTTCATTTAACAGCCGGTACTCATAAAATCGAACTTAAATTCCTTGAAAACGAAAACGGAAACATGAACTGGGATTTTAACGACGCCATTATTTACCAACTCAGAATAACGTCACTGGCTTCTAAAAATCTGCCAAACGAAAAAGAATATAACCTGATCAGCACATCAAGAGCCGACGGTATTGGAAAACGTATCGTTAACATACACTCCTCGAGCGGTTTTAATAACAATACCGAGAATATATACAAACTACTTATCGGCGCGGAAAACGTGAAGGGCGACGGCGATAAATGGTATGCAGACAATACGGAATCTCCCTGGGTCGTATTCTCTCTCAGCGATATTTACAAAATAGATAAAATAGAATGGAGAGATTGTAACTGGTACGAAATAAAACACGATGTAATAAACAGCGGCGAATACTGGATATATGTAAGTACGACAGGAACAAACCCTGCTGATTGGCAATTAGTCGCTCATGAAGATAACGTGATACATCAGAGTATAAAAAGTAAAGTTTTCGATACACCCGTAGAAGCCAGATATGTGAAATTCGCCCTGAAACCCGGAGGTAAGGACAAAAAGAAAATTCGTATTTACGGTTTCGATATTTACGGAGAATTATCGCAAACAATAGACCGGAACGGTATTGTAAGTATCGGTAAAACCGTACTCGATTGCAGTGGTTACAGCAGTGACCGGGAAACTCCCGCAAACCTGTTGGACGGACTCGTAAGTAATAATTGGAATACTACGAAGACAACAAGCGGATCTCACTGGGTGACCGTCGACTTGGAAAATGAATACGAAATCAATCGTTTTCAGATAAGAGACAGTTCTCCTTATATTACCGGATATAACGTGTATGTAAGCAACGAAGAACTGAGTGGAGATGATGCTAAATGGATTCCGGTAGTAGAAAATGCGACCTTTAGCAAAACTCAAATGAATAAACAGGTAAATCTCGACGAGCCGGTAAAAGCCCGTTACGTAAAATTAGAAATTCCCAGATCGAAACTTGCAGGAAATGCAGTTAATATTAAAGAATTCGAAGTTTATAAAACTCAGGGAGAAACCGCTATTGAAGATGTGACGGATAATAAATTACCGTTGTTTTATCCTAATCCGGTAAGCAAAAACGATCGTCTTTTCGTGTCTTTATCAGGAGACCTGAAAATATTTTCGATGCAAGGTCTTCTGATTCAAAAGCAACAGGTAAACGGTGGACAAGCGATCTCTCTATCGGATCTTACCGCCGGAGTATATGTTCTGGCTCTTACCGACGAGGAAGGAAATACGAAATCTTCGAGAATCGTCGTCACGGAATAATTTACATAAGTATTAACAAAGCTCCCCTTGAAAGCCTGCTTTCAAGGGGAGCTTTGTTTTACGAAAATACGAACTGTTGCCTTGGGATAACAAGGATGCTACCGTTTAAGTGAGCCCCCTGTTATGTTAAGTAATAACGAAAGATGACAAGCAAGTGGACTCTGGATAACATGAGGTGATGCCATCAAGGAAGTCAACGATAGGACACAAAGTAGCAGGCATCTTTATTGTCTGTAAACGATAAGAGCCGATGAAGGAGCAATAGAAACATTTCCACCCGGCATATGGTCCTGACCCTCTAAATAGATATTCCCATCGCGACCAACAACAATCCAGTCCTGTTCGGGAATTGTAATTTCGGCCTGATGCCGATTACCGTTATAAGCGACCAATATTTCTTTCCATTCGTCGCCATTGGCGTATTCACCCAGTGTATAAGCTATGACTCCCGAATCGCCAGTATCTAAAAAATGAAGCCATTGCCGCAATCCGTCGACCGTTGGAATACGAAATGCAGGATGCCTTTTACGAAGAATAATAAGATTTTTGATATAATCGAACAGATCGCGGTTTTTCATCTTTAACGACCAGTCGATTTGGTTGATAGAATCGGGAGAACGGAAACTGTTTGATATCCCCTGCTTATCTTGCATAACTTCTTCACCCCCGCGAATAAAAGGTATACCCTGCGACGTTAACAAAACCGTATGTATCAATTTGTCAATCGAGAACAGCTCGTCTGCAACGTGATCTCCTTCTACTGATAGTTTTAATTTATCGACAAGACTATACCCATCGTGACATGAAACAAAATTTACCGATTGCGAAGGAGCTGCCGCATAAGGCCCACTACTATAAAGCAATCCGTCATAATTTACCTGTGGATGACCGGTACCGCCTACAATTCCGAATTTAACAGGTTCATAATTACCATTAATATTTCCAGAAGCGTAACCCGGGTGTTTTTCATCGAAATTGCTGCCTCGTAAGCCATCCCGAAAATCATCACTGAAAACGGCAATACCTTCCATCTTGCCGACATTTTCTTTTACCGCCCGTTGTTCGGGAGGCAACGGAGAATCGGCAGCAAGCCAGCCTTCTCCATAAATGAATATAGTAGGATCGATTTTCAGCAGTTCTTCGCGAAGCCGGTTCATCGTTTCGATATCGTGAATTCCCATAAGATCGAAACGGAAACCGTCGATATGGTATTCTTTCGCCCAATATTTAACCGACTCTATAATATAGCGGCGTACCATTTCACGTTCGGAAGCCGTTTCGTTTCCGCAACCCGAAGCATCGGAATAAGAGCCATCGTCATTTTGGCGATAAAAATACCCCGGAACCGTAAGATTAAAATTAGAATGTTCGGTAGAGGCCGTATGGTTATACACTACGTCGAGAACGACACGCAAGCCATTGTCGTGTAGACTTTTCACCATTTGCTTGAATTCCCGAATACGTACCGCCGGGTTGGCGGGATCGGTAGAATAGCTACCGTCGGGTACATTATAATTTTTAGGGTCGTATCCCCAATTATAAGTATTATCTTCGAGCCGGGTTTCGTCTACCGTCGCAAAATCGAACGAAGGCAAAATATGAATATGCGTTACTCCGAGTTCTTTTAAATGATCGATACCAGTGGCCTCCCCATCGGGAGATTTAGTACCGGTCTCGGTAAGGGCGAGAAATTTTCCTTTATTTTGGATACCCGAATCGGGGGCGATACTGAAATCACGATGATGTAACTCATACAAAATAATGTCGGAATACATTTTAAGTTCGGGTTTGCTATCCGACTCCCATCCTTCGGGATTTGTCTCATTCCAGTCGATTATAGCGGCACGGTCGCCATTGATACCCACTGCTTTTGCCCATATTCCTGGAGTCTCGGCAAGCCATTTTCCCTCTTTCTCGATCTGAAAGGTATAAAATTTCCCTATCAAGTTGCGGTCTATTTCGGTACGCCAAGTACCGTCGTCGGCCTTATTCATTTCGATCTGTTCTTCCGGCTCTCCCCCCTCGCCCGACGAATAAAGATTAAGACGTACCCGGTTTGCTGTTGGCGCCCATATAGTAAAAATAGATTTTTCGGGGGTGTAAGACAATTCGAGGTCATCTCCGTAATAGACCGGATACTTGTCATAGGAGTCTAATTGCTCAGCAGCAGGATGATTTTTTACTTTTTCCATGATATAAATCATATTAATGAATACAAAAATAACACTGAAATGAACGAATGATCATTATCCGGTCATTTGGGTACAAAACAAAATAAGATGTATAAAAATCGACGTAAAAAGAGAAAATAAGAAATTAAAAAGAAGATTTAAGAATTCTTTTATGTTACAGCCTCCGCACGAAACGTAAATGTACAGATTTATATAAAATCTCTGGAATAACCTCGAAAAACGGGTGAAATGACGCTAAACGACTTAATATCAGAGTTGTTACGGTGTCAAATGATGACAAGCCGAAAAAGCGGAAAACGCAAAGAAAAGCGGATTTAAGAAGAAGAATGGTTTGCAAATCATTACCCGTGAAAGAGTAAGATTTAACATATGGGAGATGCTATTGCACCGTTTGTCACCGATTTGCATATCAAGGTCTAACTCGTTGATATTTAACTTTGCAAACAAAAAAAACGAGTATGGCAAGAAGTACATTCAAAGTGCTGTTCTACGTGAACGGCAGCAAGGAGAAAGACGGTATTGTCCCCATCATGGGACGAGTGACAATCAACGGTACTGTGGCGCAGTTCAGCTGCAAGCAGACCATCCCGAAAACCCTTTGGGATGCGAAAGGCAACCGAGCCAAAGGCAAGAGTGCCGAAGCACGGAACGTCAATCTGGCATTGGACAACATCAAGGCGCAAATCATCAAGCACTATCAGCGCATATCCGACCGAGAGGCATACGTAACGGCTGAAATGGTGCGCAATGCCTACCAAGGGGTAGGAAGCGAGTATGAGACACTGATAAAGGCTTTTGACAAGGATTGCGCCAACTTCCTGAAACGTGTCGGTAAAGACCGCAGCATCGGCACGTACAAGGTCATGGTAAGGGCAAGGAACTATGTCGCAGCCTTTATCAATTCATTCTACAGACGGACGGACATGTCCATGCTGGAACTTACACCCGACTTCATCAAGGAGTTTGCGGCTTATCTTACGGCTGAACGGGGACTGAAAAACGCCACCATCTGGCTGAACTGCATGTGGCTGAAAGGGGTGGTCATGCGTGCGCACTATAACGGACTGATACCGAGAAATCCGTTTGCGCAGTTCCATATCAGCCCGAATGTTAAGGAACGGGAGTATCTGACAGAGGACGAAATCAAAAGAATCATGGCGCACGAGTTTGACAACCCCACCCTCGCATTGGTGCGGGATCTGTTTATTTTCGCCTGTTTCACCGCCTTGTCTTTCGTGGATATGAAAGAACTCACAACGGATGAAATAGTGGAGGTGAATGGTGAGAAATGGATATTGTCGAAACGGCACAAGACAAATGTCCCGTTCCAAGTGAAGCTGCTGGATATTCCCTTGCAGATAATCGAACGGTACAAGTATCTGTCGGAAGACAAGCTGGTTTTCGGGAAAATCAACTATTGGACGATGTGCAAACAGCTGAAAAAGGTAATGGCGGAATGCGGAATAGAGAAGCAAATCTCCTACCATTGCGCTCGTCATACGTTTGGAACACTGGCTCTTAGCAAGGGGATGCCCATTGAAAGCGTGAGCCGTGTTCTGGGACACACGAACATTGTCACGACTCAAATCTATGCGAAGATAACCACGCAGAAACTTGACAATGACCTGACGATGTTCGGCAACAAGCTGAACGCATCGTTCGGAAGTGTAACCCCATAACCAAGCATAGCCATGAAACGAAGCATCATAACAACAGACGGTAACGGCAACATCATCATGCCGACCGACATTAGCGCAACCGCCATGAGCGAATGGGAACTTTGCGACCTGTTCGGAGTAACCGCCCCGACATTCCGTGCAGGGCTGAAGGCTCTTTGCAAGAGCGGAGTTTTAAGGGAATACGGGATAAGGCGAAGCATACGGGTATCCGATAATTGCTGTATGGAGGTTTACAACCTTGAAGCGATAGTTACCCTCGCTTTCCATATCGGCACATTCGGAGCGGAACGGGTACGCAATGCCGTTCTTGAAATACTGTACCTGCGAAAAGAGAAAACAAGCATCTTCTTCTCGCTGAATACCAACGGTATATCCAAATCCGAATACTTCTCGTAGCTGAATGCCTGACATAATTCACTCGGTAAGTCAGTAATTCATTAAGTCAGTACGACAGACGCTCTGATTTTTTCTCCCGAAAAGCGTAATCCGACATTCGCTTTTCGGGAGTTTTCCGTTTGCACAACCCGTTTCCTGTCCCAAACCATTGAAAGTTTTTGTTTCGGGGGCTATTTGTCACCATTCTGCCGTGTTTTGCATAACAACCTATCCGATAATTGATTATATTTTTGCAGCTGGTAATTTTCAAACTTAAAACCATTTGATTATGTCAGCTATCGAACAACAGGACAGCCACAGACCGCCATCGGATGGCGGCATGGCAAAGGAAGAGTTTATCCGAGTGGGGACAACGCTCTATAAGATTGTGGAGCAGCCCAAACTGAACGGAGGGTATATAAGGAAACGCATCGCATGGAACAACGAGACCCTGCGACAGGATTACGGCAAGGATTACATCGGCAGAGTTCCCAAGTATGACGGCTTCTGCACAGTACCCGAACACATCGGCTACCGTTCCGTGGTCGGCAAGTTCCTTAACCTCTACGAACCGATAGACCACCGACCGCAGGAGGGCGATTTATCGCATATCCAATCTTTGGTACGGCACATCTTCGGGGAACAGTACGAGTTGGGGATGGACTATCTGCAACTGCTCTACCTGCAACCAATTCAGAAGTTGCCTATCCTGCTGTTGGTGTCGGAAGAACGCAACACGGGCAAAAGCACCTTCCTGAACTTTCTGAAAGCCCTTTTTCAGAACAATGTGACTTTCAACACCAACGAGGATTTCCGCAGCCAGTTCAATTCCGACTGGGCTGGCAAGCTCCTTATCGTGGTGGATGAGGTGCTGCTCAACCGCAGGGAGGATAGCGAGCGGTTGAAGAACCTCAGCACCACACTTTCCTATAAGGTGGAAGCCAAAGGCAAAGACCGTGATGAGATTGCGTTCTTCGCCAAATTCGTGTTGTGTTCCAACAACGAGCATCTGCCCGTAATCATAGACGCAGGGGAAACACGCTATTGGGTGCGCAAGATAGACCGCTTGCAGTCCGATGATACCGACTTCCTGCAAAAGCTGAAAGCGGAGATACCCGCCTTTCTCCATTTCCTGCAACACAGAAAACTGTCCACCGAAAAGGAAAGCCGGATGTGGTTCAACCCCACATTGCTGCATACAGAAGCCTTGCAGAAGATTATCCGTAGCAACCGCAATCGGCTGGAGATAGAGATGTCGGAACTGCTGCTTGACATTATGGTTGCAATGGATGTGGATAGCGTTTCATTCTGCCTTAACGACCTTGTCGTACTGCTGGTGCACTCGCAGGTAAAGGCGGAAAAGCACCAAGTGCGTAAGGTGGTGCAGGAGTGCTGGAAACTGACACCTGCACCAAACGGGCTTACCTACACCACCTATCAGGGCAATTACAACAGAAGTTGTCACTATGAGCCGATAAAGAGGGTGGGACGCTTCTACACCGTCACAAGGAAGCAACTCGAATCCCTGTAATACTATCATTTTTCTGTTGAATTGTTGAATATGGGTATAAATACACTGACAATAAACGATATACATTCTCAACAAAATCTCAACAAGCCAAAAGAGAAGTTGAGAGACCACCGACACCCGTTTGTGGATTTCTCTTTTGGCGAGCGGTTTGTTGAGAAGATGTTGAGAGGTTACGAGGCTGTATATAAACATATTACATTGACAATTCATCAAATCAACAAATTTTCATCAACTTCAAAACCGTATGTAATATGACAATCCAAGATGTAAAGCAAATCAAACTGGCAGACTATCTGCAAAGTCTGGGCTATACGCCTGTAAAGCAACAAGGCAGGAATCTGTGATACAAATCACCGTTACGGGAAGAAACGGACGCATCGTTCAAGGTAAACACCGAGCTTGAAAGATGGTATGACTTCGGCATCGGCAAAGGCGGAAACATCCTCGCATTGGCAGCGGAACTCTACCGTTCGGAAGATGTAGCCTATCTGTTGAGACGCATAGAGGAGCGGACAGCATACATCCGCCCTGCATCGTTCTCTTTTGGCAGACAGCATTCCGACAATCGTACTTATCAGGGATTAAAGGTTGGAGAATTGTCCTCCCCTGCTCTTATAGCCTATCTGCAAGAAAGGGGAATAAACATCGGACTTGCCAAAAGAGAATGCAGGGAGCTTCGGTTTATGAATGCCGACAAACCCTATTTTGCCATCGGCTTTCCGAACATGGCAGGAGGATATGAAGTGCGCAACAGATACTTCAAGGGATGTGTCGCCCCGAAAGATATCACCCATATCCGACAGCAGGGCGGACAACGATGTATGTGTTACCTGTTCGAGGGGTTCATGGATTACCTTTCATTCCTTACCATCCGAGTAGAAAACAATCCGCAACACCCGCGATTGGACACACAGGACTATATCATATTGAACTCCGTTTCCAATCTTGCAAAAGCGGAAAGCATATTGGAGACCTACACCCAAGTCGGCTGTTTCCTTGACAACGACACGGCAGGACGGAACACTTGCAAGAAGCTGAAAGAGAAGTTTGGGGAACGGCTGCTTGACAAGTCAATGTACTATCGTGAGTATAAGGACTTGAACGACTACCTGTGCGGTAAGCCCTTGTCCCAATCGGCAGAGCCGATAAAGGAGAAGAAGCAAGTCCAATCCGCAAGGCGGATGATGCAGCCACCGAAAAAGAAAGGGGGATTTCATCTGTAATGTGCTCGTCTGCTTTCCGAAAGGTATTTAGACAGAAATACCATAGCTCAATAGGGCGTTTTCTTCACGCATTACTCCGTAACGCTAAAAACACCCTATCGAGCCAAAGGGAAATCCCTTTGGAAACCCTGTGCAAACGAGAGCAGAAGCCAAACTCGTTTGGATTATGCCGAGTGCAGCAAGGGTTCATTTGCATAATAAACCCTGTGAGCCGATGCCACAGGCAGAGAGAAGAAACATAACGATAACCGCAAAATAGAAATAAAATGGGATATTTTTCATTGGACATTAAGAAAGCAAAGGGTACATCGGACACCACGCAGTCCGACCATATAGAGAGAAAGATAATACCTAAAAACGCAGACCCGACAAGGACACATCTGAACAGGGTGCTTGTCGAATACCCCGATGGCGTTCACGGCAGGGATGAAGCGATTGCCCACAGACTGAACACGGCAGGCATCAGACGGAGAATCACACACGACCAAGTCCGTGTCGTTCGGGTGGTTTTGTCGGGTACGCACGAGGACATGATGAACATACAGGAAAAAGGAGAACTCGATGAATGGTGCAACGACAGCATCCAATGGCTGCAAGCCACATTCGGCAAAGACAATGTGGTTGCCGCACATCTGCACATGGACGAGAAGACTCCGCACATCCACGCAGCCGTTGTTCCCATCGTGACGGGTGAAAGGCGCAAAGCCAAGAAAGAGCAAACGGACGGTAAGCGCAAGTACCGCAAGAAAACAAATTCCGTCCGCTTGTGTGCCGATGACCTGTTCAACCGCCAGACCTTGGTCGCCTACCACGACAATTACGCAAGGGTGATGGCGAAATACGGATTGCAGCGTGGGGTACGGGGTTCGGAAGCACGGCACACCACCACCATGCAGTATTATAGGGACTTGAAAAAGAAGAATGAAGTCCTCGAAACTGAAACCAGACTGTTGCAGGAGAAGAAAGCCGAGGCGCAGGAGGAACTGAAGCAGGTGAAAGCGGAAATCCGTACCGACAAGCTCAAAAACGCAGCCACCGATACGGCAACCGCCCTTGCAAGCAGTGTGGGCTCTCTTTTCGGAAGTGGAAAGATGAAATCGTTGGAGCGCAGGAACGAGGATTTGCAAGACCGCATCCTTGAACTTGAAAACGAAGCCCGACAACGGGAACGGCAACAAGCCAAGCAGATACAGGAGATAAGAAACGCTTACGAGCAACAGCACCGCAAGCTGTCGGAGTTTGCGGATTTTGTCAGACGCTACTTTCCATATGTGGAGAAGCTGATGCCTATAATAAACTTCCTGCGTGACCGATTGAAGTTCAATGACGGAATAATCAGAAGACTGTGCGAGTTCAAGGAGGTCGGGATAAAAGGCGAACTCTATTCTTCCGAATTTAACCGAAGTTTTGATACCCGACACTCCGTCTGCTCTATCAAACAGGATGAAAACGGTAAATTCGATTTCAAGATAGACGGGGTTTCTCACGTGAACTGGTTCAGAAAGAAGATGAATGAGTTTAGAGAAGCCATCGGAATACCGAAGCCAAGACAGAATAGAAGTATGAAACTGTAAATCAAAAAAATCCGTGATAGTAGAATGGTATATCACGGATTTTTCATACTTTTGTATTGGATTGAGGCTACTCTTTCCAAAACATATTAGAATTAAGAAGAAGCGTTATGCTTATCTTGTACTTGAAAACGTAGGAAATTTTCAATTAGATGCAAGGATAGCATAGTGGTTCTCACGCATATAGCGTGGGCTACTATTGTTACATCTGCATCTATGGTTTCCTACGACCTTCAAGTAAGAGTGTGGCTTTGTAGTTCACGCTTTTTCGTAGGTTGGACTAAAATGTTTATTAAATATAATACAACAAATTATGAAGAAGTTGATTGTATCATTCGCATTTGTTTTAATTGCTTTGACATCGTATGCTCAAAGTAGTTCCGAACACCTTACCTTTAAGGGAATTCCCATTGAGGGAAGTATGACTGAATTTTGTCAGAAGTTAAAAGCTAAAGGATTCACTTCTATTGGCAGTGAAAACAATCTTGCATTGTTTATGGGAGACTTTACAGGTCGTAATGCAACTATAGGTGTAACAGCTACAGATGATGGGAAAAGTGTATTTGCCGTAGCTGTGTTGTTTGACCCAAGTGGTGAATGGAATACGCTTGTTAATACTTATAACTATTATAAAGATTTATACACCCGAAAATATGGCAATCCGACTATTTCAAAAGAGAAGAACCCTGCCCATTCGGATTCCAATACAGCTTTAATGGCAGAAGTTCATCAAGGAACTGTTGTTTGGGGTAGTGCTTGGGAGGTAACAGGAGGAAACATTGAATTATCGATAGAAAAAACTTCTGGTATTTATGAGGGTATGGTAATGATTCGTTATCGTGATT
This sequence comes from Coprobacter tertius, assembly GCF_024330105.1. Taxonomy (NCBI): domain Bacteria; kingdom Pseudomonadati; phylum Bacteroidota; class Bacteroidia; order Bacteroidales; family Barnesiellaceae; genus Coprobacter; species Coprobacter tertius. The sequence continues at coordinate 234,294 of NZ_JANDHW010000003.1, read as the reverse complement.
CTCAAAATGTAGAAACTAAAATTCAAAAAGATTTAGAGGATATTTAGTATCCAATGTATGCGACTTATTCAAAATGTATCTGGTACATGAATAAGAAATACAATCCGTTAATTGTCAAATAATAACATAACAGAATTATGAAAAAGCTTTTCGTATTATTCGCTTTAATGGTTATAGCTTTTACATCATATGCTCAAGTCTATAAAATGTATAAGACTCGGAACTATCATAATCAACTTCGCTTAAATACAATGACAGGCGAAATACAACAAATTCAAGATGATGGTCAGTCTTGGGAAATTTGTAGTGCGAGAGAAATTTTAGGAGATAAAGAAGGACGATTTCGCCTTTATGAAACACAGAATATGTGGACATTCATAATGCTTGATACATATACAGGTAAGAATTGGCAAGTCCAGTTTAGTGTCAAGGGTGAGGATTACATGTTTGCTGCACCAATCAACATATTTTCTCTTGCATATCCTGAGAAGTCGTCAAATTGGACTAATAGATTTCAGATGTTTGCCACTGACAACATGTGGACATTTATATTGTTGGACTCATATAATGGACGACTATGGCAAGTTCAATATAGTACACAAGATTTAGACAACCTATTTTGTATTCCTATAAATAAATACGAATTAGTAGAAAATAACGAAAGGTGTATATTCTCTATTCAGCCACTGACAAGTATGTATCAATACTATCTTATAAACGATAATACAGGTGATATGTGGAAATTTCAGTGGAGTACTAAGGGGGATGATTATAGATGGATTGAAAGATTCAGATAAATATTACTTCCAATATGCAGCCATTGTTCATTTGGGTAATTTGTATAATTGCTATTTCGGTTATTGTAATAGCGATGGTACGAACACGCCTAAAAAACAAATCCAAAGAGCTTGCAGAAAAGCTAAACCATATATCTGCATATAGCGAGAAATCAAATTATGAGCAAGCAAAAGAGAGATTATCGGCTCTTAAGGAGGGGGCGTTTATAGATATTCCCTCAGACTTAAATAATGGCTTTTATGGCAGGGTAATCTCCGCAACGCAAGAAAAAGATTTCATCAATCATTATAAGGTACATTTCCAAGAGGCATATTCACTTCTGAAGAAACTTAAAGCCTTTAACATCACTCCATCAGAAACCATATCCAAATTCATTAACGACTTTGGAAGAATCAACAAACTTGTAAAACAACATAATGATGGTGTTATAACCTTTCTACTTGACACGCACAGGGACTTTTTCGACCATTGCCTAAAATACCCATTAGACAAGCAACAAAGACGCTCAATTGTTTCAGAAGAGGATAATTGTTTAGTAGTCAGCAGTGCAGGTAGTGGTAAAACCTCTTCAATTGTCGGTAAGGTTAAATATCTCACCGAAATCAAGGGTATAGCACCTGAAAGAATTTTACTTATCAGTTATACCAACAAAGCAGCAGCCGAACTAACCGAAAGAATGGCGACCAATGGATTGAAAGGTTACACATTCCATAAGTTAGCCATTGATATTATAGGCAAAACGACAGGTACAAAACCATCTATTTGCGACAATACAGATTCATTGTTTGTAGATATATATCACAAATTGTTAGATAAATCGTCTTTCAAGAAAAGTATAGTGGAATACTTTATTGATTACCAAACGAATGAAGCTGATTGGGAACAACGCAAGAATGAAAGACGGGAGCAATTATCAGGACTAAAGAATGTGCAGCTAAAGGCGATGTTCCCCGATATGGACGGCAGAGCCATATATGTGAGAAGTGAACAAGAACAAAAAATATGTTTTGCTTTGTCCTCGCTGGGAGTGAAATTCAGATATGAAGAACCATACGAACATCAATTAGCAGATGAGATGCACTCACAATATCGTCCCGACTTCTCAATATATTTTAAGCAAGGAGGAGTAACCAAACGCATCTATCTTGAACATTTCGGAGTTGATGAACACGGGCTTGTTCCTGCTTGGTTCGCAAAAGATAAGGGTATAACCTACGAAGAAGCCAATCAGAAATACAATGATGGTATAACTTGGAAGAAAACTGCTCACGAGAAATTTGGCACACAACTTTTAGTAACATCAAGTGCAGATTTCCATTATTCTGATATTAGGGATAAACTCCGTAAACTATTAGCTGAAGCAGGTGTACCAATTCAAGAAAAGACCGATGAGGAGTTATACGATTTAGTACTACCCAAAGGCAGCAAGCAGGAAAAGGCGTTTATACGACTTGTTGTTACTTTCGTTACATTGGTAAAATCAAGTTGTAAATCAGTTAAAGAGGTTTTGAAACAAGCCAAAAATGCAGATGATGAACGAAGTGTGTTTATCATCAAGAATATATTTCAACCTGTATATGAACGCTACATAAATGCGTTAAGCGATAGTAACCAAATTGATTTTACCGATGCTATTCTTCAAGCCACTGAGATATGTCGTACTTCACACCCTGTTGAATATGATTATATCATAGTGGATGAGTTTCAAGATATATCTGTTGACCGTTACAACTTCTTGAAAGTATTGCGAGAGGGTAATCCTCCTGCAAAGTTGTATTGTGTGGGTGATGATTGGCAGTCTATTTATCGTTTTTCGGGAAGTGATATGGCTCTATTCAATCAATTCCCCGAATATTTTGGAGCAACGGAGATAAACAAGATTGAAACTACATACAGGTTTGGAGAGCCTTTGGTTTCTTTATCGTCGAACTTTATACAACGCAATAAAGCCCAAATACAAAAGAATATCCATTCGTTCAGCTCAGAAATGAGAACCGAGTTGGAATTCTATGCTTATGATAGACGAGATTACTGCAATACGATAGGGCAACTTGTGGCTTCTATTCCATCGGATAAATCAATATTCCTATTGGGGCGTTACTCTTTTGATGATTACTACCTCTCTTTTATGTACCAATCAATTAAAGAGGGTAATAGATTCTACTATGTGATAGGAGGACGAAAAATAGAGTTTTTAACCGTACATAAGTCAAAAGGTCTTGAAGCGAATTATGTAATACTCTTACAATGCAATAAAGATACATACGGTTTCCCATCACAGGTGAGTGACGACCCTGTGCTTAACTATGTGCTCACTAAGAGCGACCAATTCCCATACGGAGAAGAAAGAAGATTATTCTATGTTGCAATAACAAGGGCTAAGATAAAAACGCTTGTATTATACGATAAGCGTTTCCCGTCTGTATTTGTGGATGAATTCTTGCACCCCGAAAAGGTGTCAGAAGAAAGCTATGTAAAGCACCCTAACGCCAATAAAAGATGGACAAGAAGTGCAGACCAATTTTTATTGAAACTGCACAATGAAGGTAAGAGTGTCAAATATATTGCAAACAAAATGGGTAGAAGTCAAACTTCGATTGTAATGCGATTAAACAAACTAAAAAAATAGTCGAACTTTTTCTTTGATGAACCTTGTGTGCATCGGACTATTCTATTATTTTTGTACACAGAAACGAGTTACTTGAAAGCAATTCAAGGTAGAACGCAGCAGATTGTACCGTTGCCAAGTCATTACCTCAAAAACGGGTAATTATCCCAAAGTCCTTTGTATAAGGTACTAACAGAAGTTTTCCAGAATTATGAAAAATTTCTGTCAAAAAATATCTAAAACACTGACAGTAAAAGAAATGGAGTACTCGGGTAGAGAACTTTATCATTCTCTGCCTTGTTATATTGAGGTGACTAAAAGCTTTTAAATTATGGAAAATGGTGTAATGATGCAGTATTTCGAATGGAATCTGCCAAACGATGGAAAACTGTGGAAACAATTAAAAGAAGATGCTTCGCATCTGCATGATATAGGCGTAACGGCTGTTTGGATACCCCCCGCCTACAAAGCTGACGAACAACAGGACGAGGGTTATGCGACTTATGATTTATACGATCTGGGCGAATTTGAACAAAAAGGAACTGTAAGAACAAAATACGGAACAAAAGATGAACTTAAAGAAATGATAGACGAATTACATAAATATCATATCTCAGTTTATCTGGATGTAGTTCTTAACCACAAAACCGGCGGCGATTTTACCGAAAAGTTTATGGTTGTAGAGGTCGATCCTAATGACAGAAACAAAGCATTGGGCGAACCTTTCGAAATACAGGGCTGGACGGGTTATAGTTTTCACGGTCGTAAAGACAAATATTCGGACTTTAAATGGCATTGGTATCATTTTTCCGGAACCGGATTTGACGACGCAAAAAAGCGAAGCGGTATATTCCAAATACAGGGGGAAGGAAAATCATGGAGTGAAGGCGTAGATAGCGAAAACGGCAACTACGATTTTCTTTTGGGTAATGATGTCGACCTGGACCATCCGGAAGTCGTAAAAGAACTGAACCAATGGGGAAAATGGGTCTCAAATGAACTGAATCTCGACGGTATGCGATTAGACGCTATCAAACACATGAAAGATACATTTATCGCACAATTTCTAGACAACATGAGAAAAGAAAGAGGCGATGATTTTTATGCCGTTGGTGAATACTGGAACGGAGACCTCGAAACTCTCGATCAATATGTAGAAACCGTAGGTCATAAAATAAATCTATTCGATGTACCTCTTCATTATAATATGTTTCAAGCCTCGCAGGAAGGAAAAGATTATGACTTACAAAATATTCTCAAAAACACATTAGTTGAGCATAATAATGTATTGGCCGTAACTTTCGTTGACAACCACGACTCCCAAAGAGGCAGTTCACTGGAATCACAAATAAAAGATTGGTTTAAGCCTCTGGCGTACGGACTGATTCTGTTAATGAAAGATGGTTATCCCTGCATATTTTACGGCGATTATTACGGAACTAAAGGGAAAAAATCTCCACATACTAAAATTATCGATATTTTACTGGACGCAAGACGTAAATATGCTTACGGAGAACAGATCGATTACTTCGACCATCCATCGACAGTCGGATTTATCCGTACGGGAGACGACGAGCACAAAGGATCGGGTCTGGTCTTTTTAATGTCTAATGACGAAGCTGGCAGTAAACAAATGGATTTAGGAGCAGAACATAAAGGCGAAGTATGGCACGAAATAACCGGAAGTATCCCCGATGATGTAGCCTTAGACGGGGAAGGAAAAGGCGAATTTTCTGTTGCCGCTCGCAATATCGCCGTATGGATAAAAAAAGCTTGATTATGGTGCATCCTTACCTTTGGCTTTACCCGCTGCTATATTCCAGTTGTCGGGCAGGATGCTTTGTTTTGTACTAAACTGGCATAGCTTACCGTCAATGGTAATTCTTGCCATAATCATAACTTCGCCGTTCTTCTTTTCAGAACCTTTCTTTAAATAGAAAAGGACTTTGAATGTATTCTTCATAACTTCACATTTTTAAGTTGAAAAATACTAATAACTTATTAAATATGAGATAGATAGACAGTGGACAAATTCGGACTTTCTGCGGTCATTTCGGGACAAATCGTTACCGTTTTTGTCCGGTAGGGAATAGGTAACGATTTGGTAACGAAACTCTGTCTTTTCAAGTCCTTTTACTGTCTTGGAAACAAGACTTATAGGCAATAAAAAAAACCTACAAATCAGTGATTTGTAGGTTTTTGTCTAGTAGGTTCTGCGGAGAGAGAGGCTGTAAGAACATACGAACAACGAACTATCATACGTTGCCAAATTTCCGAAATATCAGCGTTTTAGCCCTATTGTTGGTAACATAAGGAACCATGCGCTACCGATTAGTTAAGGCGTATTTGGGTTCCTTTTTGGGTTCGGCTTATTTCCCCTTCTTTCGGGGTATCGGGAACTTGTTAAATTTATCCATTTCGGCGACCTTCAATTTATCGACAATTTTAATATAGGGCTTCATCGCTTTGTAGTCGCTGTGTCCCGTCCACTTCATAATGACCTCGGCCGGAACCCCAAGCCTAAGCGCGTTTATGATAAAAGTACGCCGGCCGCAATGGGTGGTAAGAAGGGCGTATTTCGGTAATACTTCTTCGTGCCGAACATTCCCCTTGAAATATACGACCCTTGTAGGTTCGTCGATACCCGCCATTTCCCCCATTACTTTAAGGTGTTCGTTCATTTTTACGTTACTTATGACCGGTAGGGCCTTATCGTTCGGCAAGCCTATATTTTCGTACTTTTTCAGTATGGCCCGACTATACTTATTCAGTTCGATAATAAGGCCGTCTACGGTCTTTTGAGTAACCACGCTTATATAATCCTTCTTTACGTCGCTTCGGCGCAATTTTGCCACGTCAGAATAACGAAGACCGGTAAAGCAGCAGAAGCAAAACACATCGCGCACGGCTTCCAGCGAAGACCGGGACGGCGGGAATTTGAAGGAATACAGGTTAAACAATTCTTCCCATTCCAAATAAATAATTTCTTTCGCGTTTCCGTCGGCCCCTTTGAACTTCGGCTTAAATGTTTCATGTACGTTACTTGGGTTATATCCTTTATGGTGCGCCCAGCGCAGGAACCACCGAAGAAAGGACATGTTTTTAGATATGGTAGTATTACGAAGGTCGGCTTTATGAAGGCTTGTAATAAACTTTTGTAGGGTAACTTCGTTTATTTCGTCAAATGTAAGGTTCTTGTTAAACGCTTCCAAGTGCTTACGCAGGCTATTAAACTTCGTATAAGTCGCTTTCGTCCAATCGTTCAAACGGCCCATAGTTTCCATAAATTCGGCATAGGCTTTATAGAATGGCTGGCCGCTTTCTTCCGCTTCGGTAGCTGGGGTTCTCTTCCCGGTCGCTTCATCGAAGGCCGTTTTAAGTTCGGCCGGTGTCGGTACCCGCTTTTCCAGCAGTTCGAACCGGGTAAATATGGCTTCTATTTGTTCTTCGCAAGCCGTAATAGCTTTATTTATTTCGCCGGCCGTTTGTCGGAACCGGTTTTTTGTATTGGAGATAACGCGGCCTTCTTCTTCGTTCCACTTTTCCGGTTCGATACTATACCCTACCCGAAAATCTACCCGGTACCCGGCATAGCAAACACGCATACGAATAGGGCGACACTCTACCAATACACCCCCTACCTTTTTAGGAAATAGATTAAATTTAATAGTCCGCTTCATTTTGAAAACATATTACCCCGGCCGGTTAATAACCAATCGGAAGAAACGGAATACTTAGCTACCAAATAATAAAGGGCTTCTATTTGTATAGACTTATAGCGGGAAACTTTACCGGGCCTTGGGGTTACGCCGTAAGTAAATCGGGTTTCCCGATAACGGGAAGCACTTAACCCGGCTTCCTTGCAAAATGATTCCAACGCGGACAAACGGCCCAATGAAACAAGGGCTTCTATCGCTTGGAAGAAACGGCGGTTTACGCCGTCTTCGATAGGGGTTATTATCTTAGGCTTCTTTACGCCCATTTTCAAAGCTCCTTAACATCATTTCGAACGCTGCCTTTGGTACTATGGCAGTTTCCGCGCCGGAAATAAACGCCGCTTCCAAGGCATTAAACACCGCTTCCGGCATATCCCCGTAATATTTGGGTTGGTCGTAGTATTCGGCTACTTTTATTTCGATTGTTTCCGGTTCCATTATGCACAGTTATTTTTATCGAATTTTTGATTTACGGCACTTTCGTACGCTGGTCGGTAAGAAGTATAGCTATATAGATTTGCTTTGAAATTTGGGGCATTTCTGCCCGTTTTTACAAATCCAAACTGAAACGCCATACGAATAACCAGCAACAAACGCGCTGCATTGCTCTATTTTTCGCTTAGTTTTTCGATTACAGATATAAGCCGGGCTATTTGGCTATCCTTTTCTTTTATCATTTCTTGATAGCCTTTTTGTAGTTCAATCATACCCGCAATATCATTAGTTGTAACTCGATTCCCATTACCGGCAACGGCCGTATTATTGTTCCCCGAAACCCGGTTTGTATTATTGCCTTGCAGCATTTCCCCGTCCCCCGTCAGAAGCCAAATAGGGTTAAGGTCGGGGAACTTTTCGCCGATAGACTTCATTTTGTCGGGTTGTATCGACGTTCGTATAGAATTGACATAAGAAACAGAAACGCCGATTTGCCTACAAAATTCCCGTTCACTAATATTTAGGGTCTTGATATATTCCCTAAGTCTTTCTTTTACACCCATATAGCGAATTATTAGAAGGTTGTCTAAAAAATATTTTTCATTTTTACGCTGCAAAACCTTGCATATTACACTGCATTGCTATATATTTGCAGCACGTAACATATACGATTGCAAAGGTATAATAATAATACGCTCCGAGCAAATAAACGGCATAGCAAAAAATACCTAAGCAATTTAAGCGACAATGAATTATGAAGTACGATACGAGATTTATTAACCGAAACTTCCTCTTGAAAGTCTACGGAGTAGACAGCAAAAACAGAAGGATAAACCGCCTTGTAGGGGTTTCCGGCTTGGTGGGGTTAATCGGTGTAGAGCTTACCGAAAAATTCATTACCCGCGCACTTAACAGCAAGAAAGACAGCGTAAAATGTCGCCTACGCAGAGGATTACAAGTAACACTATATTTCAAATAGAAGATGAAGAAGACAGTAATAGTTAATGGTAAAGCAAAGCGTATAGAATTTTCGTACGCGATAGGCGAAACTATTTCGCTAAGCAATAACGAGGTAATAAAACCTTGGGGACGGGTTACGGAAAGGGTAACAGTTTCTAAACTAACCTTTACGATTAACGGAAAGACCTACGAAGGAACGCGCACCTTTAAGGTTGCCGGCGGCCCCTACTCGGAAACCTTCGAGTTCGACGGGAATAGCTTTGCTTCCCATAAACAAGCAATTGAATACATACTTAACAATATTGAGAAATGAGCGAAACGACAATTTACAAAGAAGGATTTAACGCCGGCTTTATGCAGCTTCGGCAAATTGACGTAGAAGCCGCCACAAAGGAACTCTGGCAGGCGTTGGGGATTAACAACCGCAACACTTTCGCGGCTTATAAGTTCGGACGTATCGAACCCAAGGCAAGCCAAGCCGTCGCCGTCGAATTGGTATTTAGGAAGTACGGTGTTACGACTAACATTTGGGGGAAATAGAAATGAGAGCCGAAGCAGGACTAACGCAGCGCGAAACCCAAATAGCCGAATTATTGGCTTGGGGAGCCGCAAAAAAGGAAGTTGCCGATAGGCTTTCTATTTCGCCCCGGACGGTAGAGAATACCGCTCGAAACATTTATAGCAAGATAGGAATACAGAAGGCTACGGAGCTTTGCGTATGGTGGTTCTGCACACATTGCGGCGTTTCCTTCGACCTATCCCCTATAAAACGGACAATTATAGCCTGCTTCTTCCTTGCGATTATTCTACCGCATGAAATGTACGCACAAGGCGAAACCTACCGACTATTCAGAAGTCGCAAGGTTACCGAACGCATGGCGACACGAAGAACCGGAAGAAGACCGGAATACGAATTAGATTTTTGGGAACTATAAAAGGCAAAGGCTATGAAGCAACTAATTAAAGAATTATCCCTTTCGGGATTGACGCTAAAACAGAAGGCGATAGTATGGTATTTCGCTATATCGTTTTGCCTCCTTGCAAGCACGGCGGAAGCCCCGTTTTGGTTCTTGTTTTTAGAGGTTGCCAACTTCGCTAATGCCGCCCGCCTTATAAAACGGGTTCTGCTACCGGAAGACCCACAAGATAGTTAGGTATGGCAGACTTAAATACAAGACTTATAGACCTTACGGCGGGGGAATTATTAGAGCTAATGGGGAAAGGACAAAGCCCCCGGATAGAAGTAGACGTTACCAAAGACACGAAGAAAAAATACGTCTACGGCCGGGCCGGGATTGCCGAACTATTCAAATGTTCCAAGACTACCGCCAGCCGCATAAAACAAAGCGGCTTAATCGACGGCGCATATAAGCAGGTCGGAAGGTTGATAATAGTAGACGCGGAAAAAGCCTTAGAGTTGGCCGCAAAGCGAGCAAAAAAAAGTAACAACCGAAATAAATAACTTGTTATGAACAAGAAGGTAACATTAAAAGAACTGACCCTTAAAAACTTTAAGGGTATTAGGGACTTGGCCGTAAAGTTCGGCGAAGTAACCACCATTGCCGGCGCAAACGCGACAGGTAAAAGCACCGTTTTCGACGCTTTTACTTGGGTACTTTTCGGCAAAGACAGTAACGACCGTACAGATAGCGGGAAAGGCGCATTTACCGTTAAGACGGTCGGCCCTGACGGGAACCCTATCCTTAAATTGGAACATTCCGTAACGGCAGTTTTAGACGTAAACGGCGAAGAAGTAGCCCTTACCCGCACCCTTACGGAAGATTGGGTAAAACCGCGCGGCAAGGCAGAAGTAGAACTTAAAGGAAATACTACGCATTACTTCTGCAATGGCGTAGAAATTAAAGCGGGAGCGTTCCAAGAGAAAGTAACGGCCATAACCGAAGAACAACTTTTTAAGTTAATTACGAACCCGGCTTACTTCCCTTCGTTGGATTGGAAAACCCAGCGCGAAATATTGCTGCGCATTGCCGGGGGCGTAACATACGAAGAAGTGGCCGCCGGCCGCGCCGATTTCGCGGCTATCCTTTCCCAGCTTTCCGGTAAAGATTTGGCAGAGTTCAAACAAGAAATAGCCTACCGCAAAAGCCGGATTAAGGAAGGTTTGGAAAAATGCCCTATCGAGATTAACGCAATAGACAGCGTTACGCCCGAAGCACCGGATTACGAAGCCTTGGAAGCCGAAAAGGTACGCTTATCCGCCGAATTGGAAGAAGTGGAAGCGGCTATTACGGACGTTGCAGAAACGGCCCGCAAACACTACGAAGGGGTGCAGGGAAAACGCAAAGCGATTAACGACCTTCGGAACCAGCAGCAAGATATAATTTTTCGGGCAAGGCAAGCGGCCCAAAAGGAAGGTTACGAAAAGAACGCCAAGCGTAACGAGGTTAAGACCAGTTACGAAATAACCAAACGGGAAGCAGAAAATTATAATACCGCTTCGGAAAACGGCCTTTCCGATATTCGCTATACTATTAAAACCCTTACTTCCGAAATAGCGGACTTATCCGCCAAGGTGGAAGCCAAGCGCGAAGAATGGAATACGCGGAACGCCGAAGAATACAAAGTAAGTACCGACGGCCTTATTTGCCCGATATACGAAACCTTATGCTCGGACGCAAGCGTTTTGCGTATGGACGCTATCGCCAAGGAGAAGGCGCGGGCCAAATTCGACGAAGCCAAGACCCGCGACCTTACCCGGATTACCGAAGAAGGCAAAACGCTAAACCAGCGAATAGCAGAAAAGAAAGCCCGGTTACAGGAATTGGAAGCCCAACTTTCCGAACGTATGGAAGCTATCGCCGCTAAGAAAGCCGAATACGCGAAGAAGTTACAGGACTTGGAAGCGGAAATAGCCGCCAACCCGGAAGTAACCGTATCTACCGACATTATCCCCGAAGACTTACCCGAATGGAAGGAGATAGAAGCCCGGATAGCCGAAATATCCGCTACCATTTCGGATATACCGGCGGCCGATACTACCGAGCTTACCGCCAAGAAACGGGAACTTACGGCCCTTTTGGACGAAGTAAAACAAAAGCTAAGTATTCGGGCCACCATTGAAAAGAACGCCGCAAAGAAGGCCGAAATATTGGCAAGGGAAAAAGAATTAGCCCAGCAGCAAGCGGACTTAGAAAAGCAGGAATTTACGATAGACGAACTTAATAAGGCCCGAATGGACGAAGTAGAACGCCGGGTAAATAGTAAGTTCCAAAACGTCCGCTTCCGAATGTTCGAACCCCAGCTAAACGGCGGCGAAACCCCTACTTGTATCGCAATGGTAGACGGGGTTAAGTACGCAGACCTCAATACGGCCGGAAAGATAAACGCCGGGCTTGACATCATTAACACGCTTTGCCTGTATCACGGGGTAAGCGCACCGGTATTCATCGACAACGCCGAAAGCGTAAACCAACTATTCCCGGTTGCTTCTCAGCTTGTAAAGTTGATTGTAACCACCGACAGAGAATTAACCATTAACCACTTATAAAAATTAAAGTTATGAACGAGAACAAAGAAAAGCGCGAGTTCGCGCAGCAGTTGGAGCAAATCGCCGCAACACTTTCGCAGGCGGTAAAAAGCAATGAAGGCCGGGCCTTTATTCTTATCGGCACGGACATTAAGGACAATAAGGACGGCGAAAGTGAGAACGTGCAGGGCGTAATAGCGGTAGGCGGTAACGGCGAGCAAGTAATAAAGGGACTGGCGAATTTCTTTACCGAAAACAAACTGCGCCGCTTGCCGACGAAGCTATGAAGTTGGCGACCTTGAAGAAGTTAAGCCGACTTCTTGGAAACGAATAACAACGACCTATAAAAATTATGAGTTATGGCAGAAGAAAAAGGATTAACCGTAATTGACGAAGCAAAGCGGAAATTCGAACTTGCCTGTAAGGACGCTTCGGCCTTGCAGATTGTAAACAACTTCGGCGCGGCATTTACCGCCGTAAACGTAATTGCGCTATTGCGCGAAGCTCTTTCTGACGAAGTAATGGAGCGTGTATTTATGCCGCTTATGAATACGAAGGTAGGCTTTCTTACCGACCGTAACGGACGGCCGCGCAAAAACGGAACGGTACAACCGCTTTATACTATTCCGGTTGTTCGGGACGCGATTATAGACGCGGTAAGTATCGGGCTTCTTCCGACCGGCAACCAATTTAATATTATTGCCGAACGAATGTACCCGACCAAGGAAGGCTATACGGCCCTTCTTCGGAAACTCGGCGTAAAATACTTCATCGACGTATCATTTGACAAAGGCCAAACCGCCGGATTTGCGGAAGTGCCTTGCAAAATCAGCTACACGTACAACGGAGAAAAAAACAGCTTCGGAATAGTGGCTACCGTGAAGAAGGACGATTACAGCAGCCCCGACCAAATCCGGGGTAAAGCCGAACGCCGCGCCAAAAAAGCCCTTTACGAGTATATAACCGGTTGCGACTTCGGCGACGCGGACGAACAAAGCGGCCCTGTTGAAGACGTAGAATATAAGGACGTTACCCACGAGGTAGAAGCCGAGGTTAAAAACAATGCCAACGCGAGCGGAACTCTTGATTTCGGCCAAGCAGGAACGAACGGAACCCAGCAAGCACCTAAAACACCCGGATTCTAATATGAAAGTAATTTTTGGTATTGCCATTCTGACGGCAAAGGACATCGACACAATGAACGCCCGGATTAACAAAGCGGCGGACATGGCGAAGGAGAGCGAACAGAGCGTAGCCCAGCAGGGCAAAGCCCTTAACCGATTTTCGGGCAAGTTCGATACGGCTATGTACTTCATCGGCCGGAACCTTCCGCTAAAAAGGAAACGTAAAGCATTTCGCAAAATCGTAGAAGCGTAGTACAATGGTTCTAAAAGTATTAGGCAGTAGCAGCCAAGGAAATAGCTACATTTTGGAGAACGACCGCGAAGCCTTGTTATTGGAAGCGGGCGTAAGATTCGCCAGCGTGAAGCAAGCGTTAGACTACAATATAACGAAGGTTGTAGGCTGCCTAATTACCCACGAACACAAAGACCACGCAGGCTACATTAACGAAGTATTGAAAGCTACCGTACCCGTCTACGCTTCGGCCGGTACAATTGAGAACACCCCAATAGAGGGCCCGCGCCGCGCGAATGTTTGCAAAGCCGGAAATCTTTTTACCCTCGGCGGTTTCCGAATTATTCCTTTCGGGACTAAGCACGATTCCGCCGAGCCTTTGGGGTTCTTCATCAACCACGAAGAAACGGGTAATATCCTATTCGCTACCGATACCTATTACTTGCCCTGCAAGTTCGCGGGACTTAATAACGTATTGATAGAATGTAATTACCGCTTAGACCTATTGGACGCAAATATAGCGGCCGGACGCATTCCCGCCGTTGTTCGGAACCGTACGCTAAAATCGCATTTAAGTTACGACCATTGCGTACAGGCGTTACAAGCCAACGATATAAAGGGGGTAAATAATATTGTTCTTATCCACCTTTCCGACGGTAACAGCAACGCCGAACAATTCCGGGCCGGAGTGCGAGCCGCAACCGGTAAGACCGTACATATAGCCGAAGCGGGGCTAATAATCAATTTCGACAAAACCCCCTTTTGATATGATTAAAGGATTTGACCAAGAAACGCAGCCCTTAAACGATTACGAAATGGGCGTACTTCTTCCGCTTCTCGTACGGGGGCTTAGGACGAAAATAGGGCGCGAAAATGCCGTAACAAACAAGCATATCGTAAGCAGCCTTAAAGGTTCCTATAAACTAAACGACGCACGGGTAAGGAAGATTATAAACCACATAAGGACAAACGACCTTATACCGGGCTTAATAGCCACTTCCGACGGGTATTTTATCGCCCAAAGCGAAGCGGAACTATTGGAGTACGAAGAAAGCCTAAAAGGGCGTGAAGACGCTATTAGGGCCGTCCGGTTGAGTATTGCGCGACAAAGGCGAATACTTTACGAGCAAAAGAGGGAAGAAAAACAAAGTTCACTTTTTAACAAATAACAAAATGGAAAAGCAGTTTTTTATGGTTTACGCCGAAGGCCAAGGCGCACCGACGTACAAACACGAGAACGAACAGGCGGCCAGCAAGGAAGCCGAACGATTGGCCGAGAAGTTAGGGGTTAATACGACCGTATTACAGGCCGTAAAAACGGTTGCCCCGAAGGACATTACCAAGCGCGTAAAGACCTACGCGGACGCTTGCGCGGTGCTTGGCATTGAGCCGATGAACGAAACCGTATTAGCGAAGTTAGGCTTTACCAAGGACGAAATAACCTACCGCAAGTTAAAGACCATTGCCGAAGCCCTTAACGAAGGTTGGCGGCCGGATTGGGCCAATAGCAACGAGTACAAATATTGGCCTTGGTTCGTGTATAATCCCGCGCATGCCGGCTTTTCGTTCGCGTCTACGAATTTCGCGGCTTCGGCGACGACTGCGTATATCGGCTCTCAGCTTTGCTATAAAACCCGTGAACTCGCCACGTACGCGGGCCGTCAGTTCGAAGGTCTTTATAACGATTTTCTTTTAATCAAAAAATAACGAAACATGGAAAGAGAATTAGGGAAAGACCTCGAACAAGGCAAGAAGCGCGTAGCCTTCCTTATGGATAATTGCGACGCGGTGGAAGAAAAGGGGTATATGAAACCTTTTACCCCGGAAGAATTGGCCCGCATGAAAGAAAGCCTTTCGGAAACGGACATCGAAATTAACGACATCGAGGAAGAAAAGACGGCCGCGATGAAGGACTTTAAGGCCCGTTTGGAACCCCTTACGACGGAGCGAAAAAAGACCTTGGAAGGGCTGAAAAAGAAGGCCGAATTTGTTACCGAAAGGTGCTTTAAGTTCATCGACCAAGAAGCCCGCGAAGTCGGCTATTACAATGAGAACGGCGACCTTATCGAGAGTCGGCCGGCGTACAGCGAAGAATTACAAACAACACTTTTCCAAATCGGAAGAAAAACAGGTACTAACAACTAAAAAGCATAACAATGACGAAGCAAGATTTAATTACGGCCGTTGGCAGTAAGACCGGGCAAAACGATAGCCACGTAAGGCCGATTATCGAAGCCACATTAGACGCAATTAAGGAATGCGTACAGCGCAAGGAACCCGTTTACCTTCGCGGCTTCGGAACCTTCCAGCCGAAGAAACGGGCCGAAAAGAAAGCCCGCAACATTACCGCCGGTACTACGATTATCATACCGGCGCACGAAGTAGCCCACTTCAAACCAAGTAAAAGTTTCACAATCAACAAGTAAAAAAGTATGGACGAAAACAAAAAAGTAGTAGTAAACCTTCCCGAAGGAACTACGCAGGCGGAAATTATCGTACGTGAGGGCGAGGCCCCCGCAGTTCTTGACCCCAAGGCCCCGGTAAAAATCGACCTTTCCGGCGTTATCGGTGCGCCGGTAGAGTTCTTAGAAAAGCGACTTTCCGAAGCCGACCAAATTAACCCGAAGCGTTGCCACGTTTTGGTAGACCGGGAAAAGGTGTGCATTACACTCGTTACAAACGAGAACGACGAATATACTACGGGCCGGGTGGTAGGCCGTCTTTCCCAACACCCCAAATTTGCCGAATTTGGGATTAACGCCGGTAAAGGTTGGGAACCTAACGAGTTGGGGCAGTTCTTCAAAATGAACCGCGCATTTTTCCCGGACAAAACCGCGAATATGAAGCTCGTAACCGAGCTTAAAAACTTCGAAGCTACCGTAAATTCCAAGGTAGAGAAGCAAAAGAGCGAAAAGGGCGACTTCAAAGACAATTATAGCGGAGTGGTTATGAGTAACCTGCCGGAAGCCTTTACCCTTCAAATTCCGATTTTCAAAGGTATGCCGGCGGAAACTATCGAAGTGGAATTTTACGCTTCGGTAAACGGCCGCGACGTAACCCTGCAACTTGTAAGTCCCGGAGCGTGCCAGCTTTTGGAAGACCTGCGCGACCGAATTATAGACGGGCAGGTAGCCCGCATTCGGGAACTAAGCCCCGAAATTGCGATTATCGAGCAATAGCAGTATTAACCCAGCTACCCCGGTTTCCGGGCCGGGGTAGCTTTTCAATAGTAACAAAATGGCAAAAAGATTTATAGATACCGACCTATTTAAGAAACGATTTATAAGGGACTTACCGCCCGCTTATAAATTGCTTTGGGTGTACCTTTTTTGCGAGTGCGATAACGCCGGAATATGGGAAGTAGACTTAGAGGTGGCCGGGCTTTATTGCGGCGAAACGTACGATTTAGAGGACTTCGAAAAGGCCTTTGCCGGAAGAATCCATTTCTTCAATAACGGAAGCAAAGCGTTTTTACCCGAATTTATCATATTTCAGTACGGCGGGGTATCGAACTTAAACCCTACGAATAACGCACATAAATCGGTATTGCAAAAACTTGAAAAATACGACCTTATACGGGTATTGAACGAAGGTATTACCCAGCTACCGCAAGGGCCGATATTAGGGGCTGGCAAGCCCCAAGGCAGTGGCAAGGCAGCCCCTAAAACGAAAGGCGGCAAAATCTTTCAGAAACCCACCTTAGAAGAAGTTGCGGCGTATTGTCAGGAACGGGGTAACGACGTAGACCCGCAGGCGTGGATAGATTACTATACTTCGAACGGCTGGAAGGTCGGCCGCAATTGTATGAAGGATTGGAAAGCGGCGGTTAGAACTTGGGAGCGTAACGAAATAGGGAATAACGGAAATGGACGAAAAGGACAACAAACAGGGGCCGCAACGGGTGGACTTAACCCGGTTCCGGGCGGTACTTCAAAGAAGGGCTTTACCGGAACGCTTTAAGGTTGATAAGTACCCCGAAGATGTGCCGGCAATGTTACGGGAATGTTATATAGCCGAAGTTATGCGGCGGCGTATGCAGTTTATAGACGACGAAGCTACCCAAAGCCATATAGAAAAGGCGGCAAAATGGCTTACCGGTAATTGTAAACCGGGGCTTCTGCTATTCGGAACGGTAGGTAACGGTAAAAGTACCTTAGCCCGTGCGATAGGTAGCCTTATCGGGATTCTGTACGAAAGTGCATATTTCGACCAACGAAAGACGGTTAGGACGGTATCGGCCTTAGAGCTTGCAGACATAGCGAAGAATGAACCGGAACGCTTTAACGGCATTAAAAAAGCCGAGCTATTGGCTATTGACGACGTAGGTACGGAACCTTCCGTAGTGAAGGTTTGGGGAAACGAAATTAGCCCCTTTGTCGATACGATTTACTACCGGTACGACCGGCAGCTATTTACAATTATGACCAGCAACCTAAACGCGGAAGACTTGGCGAATAAATACGGCGAACGTATAGCCGACCGATTTACGGAAATGTTCGACAGAATCCCGTTTATAAACAACTCTTATAGAAAATAATAGCCAATATGGAAAAGATATACATTTCGGGACAGATAAGCGGCCGGCCAATAGAAGAAGTAGCGGCCAAATTCGAAGCAGCGGAAACCATGTTAAAAGCCAAAGGTTACGAGGTGGTAAACCCACTTAAAAACGGTATTCCGGCTAATGCCTCTTGGGAAGTTCACGTAGCTATGGACGTACTTCTACTTATGGGGTGCAAGGCTATCTATTTGTTGCCCGATTGGGGATTTTCCAAAGGGGCTACACTTGAAAAGAATTTAGCCGAATTGACAGGTAAGACAATTATTTACGAAGAAGTACCGACCTTTCAGAACATAAAGCAGGCAATAGCCGAAGGCATGGGCGTTGCCTTCTACGATATTGTAGGCGAAAGTCGAGAGCAAAAGCACGTCTTTGCCCGCATGATTTTCGCCCAGCTATGCCGGGAAGAAGGGGCGACGGTAGTAAGGATTGCAAAGGAGATGAAACGGAACCACGCTACAATTATCTACTACCTTAAAAAGTTCCCGGACGATTACCAATACACCCCCGAATTTAGGGCTTATGTAAACGCAGTGAAAGCCCACCTATCAAAAGACTAATTTTCCGCGAAAGCGTCTGACTATAATACGAAATGAACGGCATTAGATTACTATATATAGACTTGTTTTGCGGTGCAGGCGGAACAAGTACAGGCGTAGAGAAGGCCAACTATAAGGGGCATAAATGCGCGAAGGTTATAGCTTGCGTAAACCACGACGCGAACGCCATAGCGAGCCACGCGGCCAACCACCCCGAAGCGCAGCACTATACGGAAGATATGCGAACTTTGGACTTGCGCCCATTGGAAGAACATACGGCCGAAATGCGCCGAATGTACCCTATGGCGAAAGTTGTACTTTGGGCTTCGCTTGAATGTACCAATTTCAGCCGTGCCAAAGGTGGCCAGCCCCGCGACGCAGATAGCCGCACCCTTGCCGAACATTTGTTTAGGTATATAGAAGCCCTTACCCCCGATTATATCCAAATCGAGAATGTAGAGGAATTTATGAGCTGGGGCGACTTGGACGAAAACGGAAAACCAATTAGCAGGGACAAAGGGCGGCTTTATACCAATTGGGTAGATAACGTAAAAGCCTATGGGTACAAGTTCGACCATAGAATACTTAACGCGGCGGATTATGGGGCATATACCAGCCGAAAGCGTTTCTTCGGGATATTTGCCAAACCGTACCTACCTATCGTATGGCCGAAGCCTACCCACTCAAAGACCGGGGGCGGCGACCTTTTCGGCAGCTTGGCGAAGTGGAAACCCGTAAAGGAAGTTTTGGACTTTGCCGATGAAGGGGAAAGTATCTTTAATCGTAAAAAACCGCTTTCGCCTAAGACCTTGGAACGCATATACGCGGGCCTTATAAAGTTCGTAGCAGGCGGGAAGGATTCGTTTTTGATTAAATATAATTCAGTCAATAAGAAGACGGGTAAGCATATCCCGCCTTCGATAGATGAACCATGCCCTACCGTAGCTTGCCAAAACAGGTTAGGAATAGCGAACATTCATTTTCTCGCAAAGCATTTTAGCGGACACCCGGAAAGCAAAGTTTCCAGCGTAGACAACGTAGCGGGAACCATTACGACCGTAGACCACCATAGTTTAGTAGGGGCCGAATTTCTTTCGGCATATTACGGAAACGGGCATAATCATTCCGTAAATACGCCTTCGCCGACCCTTACAACGAAAGATAGGCTTTCGGTGGTAAGACCGCAATTTATAGCGAATAGTTATAGTGGTGGCGGGCAATTATCAGACTTGGATAATCCTTGCCCGGCGGTAATGACTAACCCCAAGCAAAACGTAATAACCTGCAAATGGTACCTTATGAACCCACAATTTTCTAACGCCGGCAGTTCCGTAGAAAAACCTTGTTTTACACTTATAGCCAAAATGGATAAAAAGCCCCCGTACCTTATAGCTACCGAGTGCGGACAATTGGCGATAGAAATTTACGAAACAGACAGCGGCCCGATGCGGAAAATAAAGGAGTTTATGGCCCTTTACGGTATAGTCGATATAAAAATGCGCATGTTAAAAATTATCGAGTTAAAGCGAATAATGGGCTTCCCGGAAAACTACACCCTTATAGGGACGCAGGCCGACCAAAAGAAGTTTATAGGTAACGCGGTAGAAGTGAATATAGCCCGTGTTCTTTGCGAAGCCTTGGTAGAAGAAATAACAACCGATTTATTAAAAGTTGCATAGAATGACATTACGAATTATTAAACCACCGAAACCCGGTAAATTGTTCGTTACGTTGGCTTCTACCGGCTATTTGTTTTTCAGTAGCCGAGCGGTTGCAGAACTTAACCTTTCAGAGCATAAGGGGGTACTATTGGCCCATGACGAACGCGGGGCCTTGTACTTGAAAGTAGCCGATAATACCGACCCCAACGCTTTCCGGGTGTATGTACGGAAAAATGGAGTTTGTTCGGTTACGTGTATTCGGGTTGCGCCCTTGTTTCGCCGTATAGGTATCGAAGCTAAAAAATCGACCCGGTACAACCTTATCGAAGCAGCGGAAGAAGATTTTTACAAGATAGAAGGACTTAAAACGAAATGAAAACAAAGGATTTAAGCAAGTTGCCGGAAGGGGCTATTTTGCTGGTAGTAAAGAACGGTAACGGGACATTTTCGCCATTAGGCATAAGCCCCGACCAATGGCGAATTATAACGGCTTTTATCGGGAAATTAAGTAAAGAACAGCCGTTAGTAGTAGCCAAAGGAATAGAGTTAATAACCAAATAATAAAAGTAATATGTTAGTATTAGAAGCAATTGGCAACCTCGGAGCAGATGCCATTATTAAAGACATTAACGGGCAAAAGTATATAGCTTTCAGCATAGCCCATACCGAAAGCTATAAGGATTCACAGGGACAGCGAAAAGAACGTACAACTTGGATTAGTTGCCTTAGATACGGAGAAAGCCAGGTAATTAACTATTTGAAGAAAGGAACCCGTGTATTTATTCGCGGCGAACTTTCTGCAAAGGCATACGAAGCTGGCGGGGCATTACAAGCTGGTATAAATTGCCGGGTTAGAGAATTGCAGCTTTTAGGCGGGAATAGGGCCGACCAACCCGAATCACCCCAGCAGGCCGCAACGGCTTCGGCAGCTACACCAAATTACGCGCCACCAGCATATCAGCAACAAGAAGAAGACGATTTACCATTTTAACAATTACCAATATGATAGGAAAGAAATTAAGCCCCGTGCTTGAAGAAATGGAAGCTACCCTTTGGGAGTACGAAGCATTTAACGGGGCAAAGCCAAACTATACCTTAGAAGGGTTCCGGGCTTCTACGAAAATATTTATGAGCGCACTCGTAGATAAGTTTTTCGAGAAGCAGCAGGCCGAAGGAGTTAGCCAAAAAGACACCTTAAAAGCCGTAGAAAAATTAGGGCAAGACGTTAGGGCCTTGGTTTTTAACGCTACCGGAATAGATACGCACCTACTTTACAACCGAACAAAAGTAAATTAAAGCATTGAGTATGAAAGCAAAACAATTTAAGGAAGTAAATGCAGTTTACGGAGAAAATCAACCCGAATATTACCCCCTTCCTGCATATAAATCAGAAGACGGAACGGCGGTTTTTTGCTTTGAGTTGGACGAAGAAGAACGGAAGAAAATAGCTGAAACCGGGGAACTTTGGGTAGCCCTTCGAACATTTAACAAGCCATTACAGCCAATATGCGTAACCGTAAATAAGTCGGACATTTTAATAACACAATAATATGAAAGCAGTAGTAACACTTGGTAAACACTTCGGCCCGAAGCACCCCCGTAAAGGGCAAGAAACGGGCTTTAAGGACAAAGTAACCGACGGGCGGAAGGTACATACTTGCCGGAGCAATTACGAGTATTGGCGGGCCAAAATAGAAAAAATAACGGCTACCGGCGGGTTGCTTAGTGTACGCCAATGGAGCGGGAAGGCATACCGTAGCCCCCAAGAGGTTATAACAGAGATTCCGGCCGGCATAGTCGGCGTACAGAAGTTGGAGTTACGACGGGAAAAATGCGTAGTAAATCACTATGCGGAAGAACAACAGGAAAAGCCGATAGTATCTATCAGTTATTACGATTATTCCGCAGAGGTAGACGGTTGCCCCGTTTCCTTGGATATTTTAGCCGAAAACGACGGGCTTACGGTAGACGATTTTAAGGCGTGGTTCAAACCGGTATTTGATGATGCCGAAAAAAAGTACCACGAATTGGCCGGGCTCGCTTCTGCGCTTACCCTTGACTTCGCTATTATCCATTTCACGAAACGACGCTACTAAACACATACAAAAAAAGATATGAAAGTAAAGGACATAATTAAGGACGACAAATTTAACGAGTTCTTAGGCTACGAAATTGAAGCCTACAACAAACGACCTGCTCCGCAAGAAGGTTACAGGTACCGCCGGACACCGTACGACGCTATGAAGGACGCG
The DNA here is from genome assembly GCF_024330105.1 of Coprobacter tertius. Classification (NCBI taxonomy): domain Bacteria; kingdom Pseudomonadati; phylum Bacteroidota; class Bacteroidia; order Bacteroidales; family Barnesiellaceae; genus Coprobacter; species Coprobacter tertius. The sequence goes on along the minus strand of NZ_JANDHW010000003.1, from coordinate 211,921 downwards.
GGGATATTTACGGTAGAAGGTATTAGGGAAACTTTTATACAGGTTGCAAACCTTGAAAGCAAACTACCGAAGGCCCAGCGCGACGCGATAACCGGGCTTGTTTTCAGAGTAGCCCAAACGGTAGTAAACTATCGGGCGAAACAAGAAGCAGAAACTAAAAAGTAACGGTATGAACAAAGGGGAAATTACCTATACGATAAAAGTAAAAAGGCGAACCGGCCTATTATGGAATATGGTGTTTTGGCTTGTATTCTTTACGGCTGTGCCGCTTCAATTGATTTGCTTATGGCTTTCCAAGGGGTTAGCCATTATTTCGGATTTGCTTCGGGAACTTTATTACCGGGCATGGTTCAAACAAATAACAGAACATTATGAAGGACGAAGAAATTAGGGCTTTGCGGGAAGAAGTAAAAACGCTTAAAGCCCAAAAAAAGGAATTGGCTTGCAGGTTAAACGGTCTTTCTTCGGCGTTAATACAGGTTCTAAAAGTAAAATCCCTTAGAGGTTGCGAGGTAAAAAATTGGTTGGGATTTGAGAACGGGAACGGTACAGATGTAGGGCAAGATATAGAACGATTGATAAAGCGGGCCGAACGGGAACAGAAGTATTTATTAACTGTTAAACACGAATAGGCATGTTCGACACAAACAAAGTTATAGTAATTGCCGACGTTACAAAGCAGCCGTATTTATCGGTTGCAAGGTTTTCGGGCGGTTGTCGGGTAAATGGCGTATTCTACGCCTACGTTCCCAAGCACGATATTTTAGTGCGCGAAGATTGGTTAAAGGTATATTCGACTATGGATTACGGAAAATTTATATCTGCCGTTAAAACCGGGAATAAACCTGAATTACCAACTTGCCGGACTTGTAAGCACCGCCAACGGTGGGAGTTGAACGACCATAGTACGAAGATAGTACAAAGTTGCGCCCTTCAAAAGAGCCGAAGAACGGGTAACGGATTGAAGCGGATAAAGGTAACTAACACGGCTTGCCCCTTATACGAAAAAAGAACCGAATAATATGAGACATATAGAAAGCCAAATACAGAAGAACTGCGTTACTTGGTTCCGGTTGCAATACCCGAAAATAGGCCGCCTTCTTTTCGCGGTTCCGAACGGCGGGGCAAGGAACGCAAATGAAGCCGCGATTATGAAGGGCGAAGGAGTAACGGCCGGGGTTGCTGACCTTATACTACTTTACCCTTCCGGCGGGTTTCATTCACTTTGTATCGAGTTTAAGACCCCAAGCAAAAGCAGCCGGCAAACGCCAACACAAAAGGAATGGCAAGCGTTGGCAGAAGCGCACGGTAATAAGTACGTTGTTTGCCGCTCATTAGAAGACTTCCAGCAAGTTATACGGGCATATATACCCCGTTTATGTTGGTAACTTTTTAATTATTCTTGGATAAAGAAGCGTATTATAGTAATGCGCTTCTTTTATTTTTGCGTAACGCGAATATTTACACACTAATAAACGTACACAGGTATGAAAGAAAAGATTTTACAGGCCCTTACGACCTTTAAGGGCTACTTATTCAGTTCGGACAAATGGCTGCATTTAGCGGCCGGATTTATCATCGCCTTCTTCGTAGGACTTTTCGGAGTTTTCTATGGGCTTTCCGCAGGTATTTTGGCCGCCGCCGGAAAAGAGATTTACGACAAATTCAGCAAGAAAGGAACCCCGGAAGTTTGGGATTTCGTTTTCTCTGTTGTTGGCGTACTTGCCGGTATCATTAACGTACTATTGGCCCGCTTGGTATTCCACTTCATCGCGTAGAGCCTATGGCACCGAAGAAGATTATAGAAGCAGATATAGCCCAACTTATACCGGACGATGTAAATTTCAACAAAGGTACGCAGTTCGGCCAAAGTTTGATAGAAAAGAGCCTGCGCCAATTCGGGGCGGGCCGTTCTATTCTTTTGGATAAGAACAACCGTATTATAGCCGGAAACAAGACCGTAGAAAACGCCGGGCAAATCGGCTTAGAAAAGGTTTTGATAGTAGAAACCACCGGCGAAGAAATAGTAGCTGTAAAGCGTACCGACATAGATTTAGACACGCGGGAAGGGCGCGAACTTGCCTTAGCCGACAATGCGACCGGGGCCGCTAACCTGGCTTGGGACGAAGCGGCACTTACCCAAGCGTCGGATAAGTGGGATATAGCCCCCGACGATTGGGGCGTAGAATTGGAAGGCTACGGCGGAGAAGGCGGCCAAGGGGAAGAAGATACGGAAGAACAGCTTAGAAGACTTAAAGACGACTTCGTAATGCCGCCTTTTTCCGTGCTTAACACCCGTACGGCCGAATGGCAGGAACGCCGCCGCGCTTGGTTGGAAATAGGTATAAAGAGCGAGGAAGGAAGGGACGAAGATTTGACATTTGCCAAATCCGCTCAACCGCCGATATTCTACGACACAAAAAACACGCTTCGGGAAACCTTGGGGCGGGAACCGTCTACCGATGAAGTGTTAGCGGAAATGGAGAAGAAGGGAATACAGGCTATGGCGACTACTTCAATATTTGACCCCGTTCTAACCGAACTTTCCTACCGTTGGTTCAATATCGAGGGTGGACGCATTTTAGACCCTTTCGCTGGCGGAAGTGTTCGCGGTATAGTAGCGGCAAAATTGAATATGCCCTATGTTGGTAATGACCTTCGGGAAAAACAGGTAGTAGCCAACATAGAGAACGCGAAGGAAGTTTTAGGTAACATACCGGCCGAAATTGCTCCGCGTTGGACGGTTGGGGATAGTACGCAGCTTGAAGACGTGTTACAAAAGAATGGCGTTACCGGCGATTTCGATATGGTATTTTCTTGCCCACCGTACGCAGATTTGGAAGTATATAGCAACGACCCCCGCGATATTTCCAATATGGATTACCCGCAGTTCTTGGAAGCCTATAAATCCGCGATAAAGCAGGCTTGCGCCCGATTGAAAAACAATCGTTTCGCTGTTTTCGTAGTTGGGGACGTTCGTGATAAAAAGGGTATTTACCGCAATTTCATAGGCCATACTATCGAAGCCTTTACGGAATGTGGGCTAAGCTACTATAACCACTTGATTTTAGTAAACCAAATTACCAGCCTTGCAATGAGAATACGCCGACAATTTAACGGTGGTCGCAAAGTTGGCAAGGTACACCAAAACGTATTAGTATTCTGTAAAGGTTCAGTAGAAGAAACGGTAGACCAATTCGAAGAAGTACAGGTTAAGAAGGCCGTAGAACAATTCAATAAGACCCGCGAGAATAGCGGCCTTCACGACGACGTATTAGTATTTTACAAAGGCGACCCGAAGACTATAAAAGAAGAATTTGGAGAACTACACGCGGGGGACGATTTGCCGCAATAAGTAAGTAATGGGAAGACCAACGAAATACAATAAGAAGATAGCCGAAAAGATATGTTCGCTTATCGCTACCGACACTTATACGGTGGCGGAAGTATGCCGTATGGTTAAAATTTCCGATTCTACTTATTACGATTGGATTACCCGGTTTCCGGAGTTTTCGGATAATATAAAAAAGGCCGAAGCGGAACGTATGGCCTTCTTCGTAGCAGAAGCGAAAAAAAGCCTTTTACGAAAGATACAAGGTTACACGGTGCAGGAAAAGCACATAACTACGGTAGGTTCCGGTAAGTACGACGTAAACGGCAAGGAGATACCGCGAATAAAGGAACAGAAGGTAGTAGATAAACATTTCCAGCCGGACACGGCGGCGATAATATTCACGCTTACCAACGGAGAGCCGGAGAATTGGAAGAATAGACAAAACAACGAAGTAACGGGCAAGGACGGTAAGGATTTGTTCGGGCAACTTACGGACGAAGAATTAGACGCACGTATAGCCGAATTGGAAAAGAAGTTAGGGAAATGACACGCCAAGAGAAAATAGAATATATAGCCGCATTACGGGAAAGGTTGATACGAGAAGCACGTACCGACCTTTTGCCGTTTACCCGTGCTACTATGCCTACTTTTGACCCGGCCGAATTTCATATACGATATTACCACGTTCTAACCTTATTCGCGGAAGGAAAGATTAAAAAGCTAATGGTATTCATGCCGCCCCAGCACGGCAAAAGCGAAGGTTCTACGCGCCGCCTTCCGGCTTATATACTTGGCCGGAACCCGGACAATAAAATAGCCGTAGTAAGCTATTCGGCACCGAAGGCCCGCAAGTTCAACCGCGAAATACAGCGTATTATAGACACCCCGGAATATGCCGAAATATTCCCGGAAACGCGCCTTAATTCATCGAACATTACGACCGTTGCCGGGGCCTGGCTTCGCAATGCCGACGAATGCGAAATAGTAGGACACCGGGGCGGTTTTAAGACCGTCGGCGTAGGTGGCCCGCTTACGGGCGAACCGGTAGATACCCTTATAATGGACGACATTTATAAGGACGCTAAAACTGCTTGGTCGGCGGTTGTTCGTGAAGCTATCGAAGATTGGTACGACACGGTAGCCGAAACCCGACTACACAACAATAGCCAGCAGCTTATAGTATTTACCCGCTGGCACGAAAATGACTTAGCCGGCCGCCTTTTGGAGCAGCAAGGAATATACGACCCGGTAAACAATACGAACGGGTGGGTAGTAGTAACATACCAAGCGATTAAGAAGGGCGCACCTACCGAATACGACCCACGCGAAGAAGGTACGGCACTATGGCCAGAACGCCACAACTTAGAAAAGTTGGAAGCAATACGCACCCGAAACCCGCACGTATTCGAAAGCCTTTACCAGCAAGACCCGAAACCATTGCAGGGCCTTATGTACGAAAACCCATTTAAGGAATACGACATACTGCCGGCCACCAAGCTACGGAAGGTTAAGAACTATACAGACACGGCGGACGAAGGCGCGGATTTCCTTTGCTCGATAACCTACCTTGAAACAGAGATAGGAAACTTTGTTTTGGACGTGCTTTATACGGCTAAGCCTATGGAGTACACCGAACCCAAAACGGCCGAAATGCTAACCAAACACGCGGTAGAATTGGCCGTAGTAGAGAGTAACAACGGCGGCCGTGGTTTCGCGCGTAATGTAGAGAAACAAGCCCGGTTAATGGGTAACAACAAAACCCGTATTAAGTGGTTCCACCAAAGCCAAAACAAGGCCGTACGCATATTTACGCATAGCGCGGAAGTGCAAAACCTTACTTATTTCCCGCGAGGGTGGGCGCAAATGTGGCCCGACTTCTACCAAGCCCTTACGCACTATATGAAGGTTGGCAAGAACGCCCACGACGACGCGCCGGACGCATTGACCGGAACCGTAGAGCAACGGCCCATTACAGGTAAGAAAAGCGCGGCCGGATATTTCGCATAATGTTTAACTATTAAAATAACAACAAAATGAATAGCAAGCAGCTTAACGAACTTTTGGCAGGCGAAAACCATAGTACCGCTATTGCCGAATTGAAGAACGGGCGTAACGCGACAGAGCCGAACGCTGCCGAATATATCGCCCAGCTTGACCCCAAAGGCCACGACGTAAACGACCCGGTAAAGCGTAGGGATAAGAAGGTAAAAGTAGACCTTTCCGACTTCGATATAAACGACGAAGAAAAGAAGAATATAAAGACCGTTACCAACGGAAACGGTGAAACCGAAAACTTCCGTATAGAGCCGGTTGCTCGCGTAGCCTTGGCAATTCAGAAACTTATAGTAAAGCGGGCCGTAGCCTTTACGTTTGGAAACCCCGTAACCCTTAACGCGGAACCGGAAGAAGGCACCAAGGAAGCCGAGGTTTTGAAAGCTGTAAAGCGCGTTTTGTTCGACACCAAAAGCCGAACCCTTAACCGCAAGGTAGCGCGGGCCATTTACAGCAGCACGGAAGCGGCCGAACTTTGGTACCCGGTGGAGAAACAGACGAAAAACTACGGCTTCGATTCGACGCACAAACTTCGGGTAGCCATTTTTAGCCCGTTGTTCGGCGATAGGCTTTACCCCTACTTCGATGAAACGGGCGATATGATAGCTTTCTCCCGCGAATACGTCGTAAAGGATAGCGCGGGTGTAAAACATACCTATTTCGAAACCTATACCGATACCGAAATACGGAAATGGACGCTTACGAGCAACCAATGGCAATTATTGGACGGCTACCCCAAGAAGAACCAAATAGGCAAAATTCCGGTTATTTATGGCCGCCAGCCTGCCGTAGAATGGGAAGACGTGCAGAACCTTATAGACCGCTTGGAAAAGTTGCTTTCCAATTTCGCCGATACCAACGACTACCACGCAAGCCCGAAAATCTTTACTACGGGTACTATTTTGGGTTGGGCCAAGAAGGGCGAAAGCGGGGCCGTTATAGAAGGCGAGGAAGGAGCAACAGCGCAATATCTTAGCTGGGCGCAGGCCCCCGAAAGCGTAAAATTAGAGATAGAAACCCTTTTGCGTATGATTTACACCATTACGCAAACGCCGGATATTTCTTTTGATTCAGTAAAAGGTATAGGGGCCGTTTCGGGTGTAGCCTTGAAACTTTTATTTATGGACGCTCACCTAAAAGTACAGGACAAATGCGAAATTTTCGACGATTATTTGCAGCGTCGATTAAGCGTAATACAGGCGTTTTTATCGCAGATGAACACAAAGGATAAGGCTTTTGTAGACGCTTGCGGTAGCCTTATTATAGAACCCGAAATAGTGCCGTTTATGATTGAGGACGAATCGGCGAACGTAAACCTTCTTCTTTCGGCAACCGGTCAGAAGGCTATTTGTTCTCGGAAGACGGCCGTACAGCAATTGGGCTGGGTAAACGACACAGACGCAGAGATAGAGCAGATAGAAGCCGAAGAAAGTGCGGCTTCCTATTCGTCTATTTACGAACCCACCGAATAGCTACTAACCAAGTATATAACTAAGTTACTAACTAAGATATGGGTAACATAGTAGCAAAATTCGACATAGATAAGCTATTTGCAGGTGTTTACGAAGCAGTAGACATTATAACGGCCACCGTCGTAGACGCTATGCAAATGGCTTGTTTAGAGGTTACGCGGAACGCTAAACTATTGAACACCTACAAAGACCGGACGCACCTGCTACGTTCGTCGATTGGCTTCGTTATCTACAATCACGGCGAAAAGGTAGCGGAAAGTTTCGGTTCTACCGGTGGCGAGAAAGGGAGCGAAGGCGTAGAAGAAGGTAAGCGTATGGCAGCACAAGCAGCCGCACAATACCCGAACGACATAGTAGCCGTTATAGTTGCCGCCGCCGATTATGCCCTATACGTCGAAAGTAAGGGGTACGACGTAATTAGCGGGCCTTGTAGCGAGTTAAACGGCATTTTAAGTAAGTATATACGAATTGCAATAGAAGAACTTAGGGCGTAATGGATAAAAGGCAGGAAGTTATACGATACATAGCGAGCGTAGAAAAACAGCTTTACGCCCTGTTTGGCGATACATACCAGGCAGCTATAAAACTTACCGAGGTTAGGAAAGCAATAGAAACGGGGGCTTCTTTCACATGGAAGGGGAACCCAGCAGCCGAACGCAAATTAGACCGATACCTAAAAGACCTTAGCAGTAAAACAGCCCTTATTACCAAAAACGGCATTATAGGGAGTTGGGACAAAGGAGAAGCACGAGTAAGTGAACAGGCGTTAGAAACATTCGGGAAGACATCTGAACGGCGGAAAGAAGCTACCGACATTTGCGAACAGGCAGTAAAGGCACACCGGGCCAAAGGTGCAACGGGACACGCTTACGCTAATGCCGACCGCGAGGGTATGAACTTATCTACCCGTGTTTGGAATTTGACAGCGAAGGCGAAACAAGAACTTGAAATTATCATACAAAACGGCATACTTGAAGGTAAAAGCCCGGAAGAAGTAAGCCGTAGCCTTCGCGGTTACTTGAACAATCCCGACGCGCTTTATAGACGGGTTAGGAACAAAGAAACCGGGGAACTTGAATTAAGCCAAGCGGCAAAGAAATACCACCCCGGCCAAGGCGTATATAGGTCGGCGTACAAAAACGCCCGCCGGCTTGCAGTTACAGAAATGAACGCGGCCTACCGTCGTGCAGAGTGGGAAAGCTACCAAAATAACCCCCTTGTTATAGGGTATGAAATTCGACTAAGCAACAACCATACGACCACCGTAAACGGAAAAGTAAAGCGGCTTGTAGACATTTGCGACAAATTGGCCGGACGGTACCCTAAAACTTTCCGGTGGACTGGTTGGCACCCGCATTGCCGTTGCGAAATGGTGCCTATCTTCATTTCGGAAAGCGATTTTAGGGAACGGATAAGAGCGCGTAAGGCCGGGAAATTGAAGGATTGGAAGCCGAACCCCAAGCGCACCGTAACACAGGTTCCGAAAGCCCTAACCGATTGGATAGCCCAAAACGAGGAACGCTCGAAAGGTTGGCAGACTTTACCGTACTTTGTTCGGGATAACCGAAAAAGTATAGGTACCTTGCCGGTAAACACCTATACAGCCGAAGAACGGAAGTTTACGAGGGCAAGAAGTACGGCCGAAGCAATGGAGCGAGCAACGCAATTGCTTAGTACGCTTTACCCGGATATTCAGAATACGGAGCTTGCGGCCCTTCATCACTATACCCAGCAGGGCGGGAACTATCGGCAGCTTAATAAGCAGTTGGATAAAGGCGACCTTACCGACTTTAACAAGGCTTCGGCTTCCCTTATGGCTAAGGCGTTGGAAGGATTGCCGAAATACCGGGGAACCGTCTACCGAGGTGCAATTATGAAGCGGAAGGATTACGAACGCCTTTACGCCGGCAAAGACGAAGTAAAACACGCTATTTTCACTTCATCGACAAAAACGCCGGCGGTTGCTTACCGGTTTGCCAGCTATCGAGATTTGAAGAAGACGGAAGTACGGGTACTTTTTGAAATTCAGAGCAAAAACGGCCGCGACATATCCGATATTTCGGAATTTAACGGTAAATTTGCTCCCGAAGACCAGCGGGAAGTATTATTTACTAACGGCACCCGGTTTAAGATAGTGAAGCACGAAATTTCCGGGCAAGAAGTCCGCATAACACTTGTAGAGCTATGACAGAAGTAAAAGAAATAGATAAGTGGCCCGATAACGATAAATGGGCGAAGGCCCGTAAGGATTGGGACGCAATGCCGAAGGACGAAAAAGAAGCGTACCGGCGGGAACACGCGGCCGCTATCGACCGTTGGGAAGCAGAAACCGACGCTATGGCGGAAGACGACGATACAGAAGAAAAGAAGAAGGAGTAGCACCGCGCTACTCCTTCCTTATTTTTCCCGAATTTCGATTTTGTGGCCTTCAATTCCGTAGGGATATAGGCCGATACCCGACAAAGGAGATAAACGGAAATAGGGCCGTTTCTGGCCGGCTATTGTTTTACGAAAATGTACGGTAGCGACAAATCGGGGTCGTGAAGGTGCATTTTCGTATCGCTTTTTATTGAAAGCGTGAATTTCTTATATAGTTTCTTTGTAGAAGTCCGGTATAAGCGTAGTTCATCGGCCGTGTTCGATACCCAATAATAGCACGGGACATCTTCGTACCCTTCGCTATGGTAAACCAATTCGCCAAAGGCAGAGAATAACAGCCGTTCTCCTTCGATAAAGTCGTTTTCGTAGATTTCTACGGGCTTATTGTTTTGGGTTCCGAATATGATTTTATCCGGGTCGGGTTGGAGTTCGGCACCGGGATAGTTGCCAAGGTTAGAAAATTGCGTGTCGGCCCAAGTTCCATTAAACACGGATAAGGCTTTTTCTTGTTGTTCGGTATAGTTTCTTCCGGGGTCTTCATCTTTGGAACACCCTACCAACAGAAAGAGCGCACATAACAGGCAAAAGTGTTTCATAAGATACTCAGTTAAACAGTTCGTAAAATTCATTCCCGGATTTCATTTGCTTAATATTTTCCGGTAATTGCTCGCCTATCTTTGAAAGGTCGTTTGTAAGCCTTTCTTTCAACTTCAAAAAATCCGCGTCTATGTTTTTCGTTATTTGGTCGTAGTTGTTTTCCGACTTATCCAACCCTGAATAATTGAGTTCGGAAATACTATCGTAGAAACGATTTAATAACATTTCTTTTGCTTTCCCTTTGCTTCCCGAAGCAAGTAATTTGCGTATTTCAAAGTTGAAGTTAGACTTATTCGAATATCCGCAATTTTCGCGCAGTTTCTTAACGTCATTCGTCATTATCCATAACTTGAAGAATAGGATAATTTGCAGGAAAGCAGCCGCAAGTGTTAGTAGGGCTAATAGTTCTTCTATTTGCATAGTCGTAAAATTTGCGCCCCAAGAACCCGAACAGGCAATTACTAAACGCAGAAAGCGTGGGCCTTATCGGTTTACAAGTTTGAGGCATCGCCAAACGCCCACCATAGAATAAACCATAACCCACGCTTAGCGATATATCGGAAATGGATATACAGCCAGCGAGCGTTAATAGGCTCATCTATGGTTCGTTAATTGGCGATTTTCAAACTTAGATACCTATACGCTTCCGTACACGTTCCCGGATTTCTCCCCGGAACGTTGCAAATATACTGCAAAAACACTAAATAACACTATTTTACGGCGAAAAATCGAGCAAGGAGCAAGGCAGGAGCTACCCAGCCCCTAAGAAGGAGCAGACCAGCCACAGCCCAGCCCCTAACCAGCCCCAAGGCAGCCCCACAATTTCGCGCGGAACATTCGGCGCAATTTTCATTTTTATAAAATCAATAAATAACTATATATCAGCAAATAACGCACACAAAAGCGAGGGGCTGGCCAGCCCTTGGGTAGCCCCAAGCGTGCCCCTTCTTAGGGGCACTGGATAAATATAAAGAAAAAGAATATTTCTTTATAGGGGGGGTATGGGGGGGGAACCTTTCTTTACGAACATACCCCGGAAGCTATCAACATTTCGGAATAGCTTGCAACATTAACTACCAACATTACCGGAATGATGATAGTAACCGCCGCTATGTTGATAGTTCAACCGGCGGAATGATGATAGCAATACGGCGGTAACAAAATTCCCGTCTTCCACTTTTTCGATAGGGGCCGGATAACGGACGAAGCAAGAATACCCGTTTTTGCCCTTTCTCGTGCCCGCTGTTCGACTTTATGCGGTTGGCTGGTATATTTCCTTGTTTGGAGAATAAAACGCGCTAAAATCGCCTTCTTTTGCTATTCCTTACACTGCATTGCCATTTGTTCGCAAAATCACTTACTCAGTAACAGCCGAACAAGAAGCGACCCAGCCCTTACGGTTGAATTGTTGAAACGGGTGTAGAGAACTTGCAACGCTATGCGAATAATCGTATTACTATAATACGTTTCTTTGTTGCAGGTTTAATTAAATCCCAAAAATCAAAATGGAACTAAACGAAATTGTAGCACTACTTGAAACGCAGTTTCCGGGCGTGCGAAAAGACGGGCTTAACCAGCTTGCGCGAGTTATCGCCATGCAGGTTAATACCAAGGAAGAAGCTACCGGTATCGTAGGTAAACTTACCGCCGAAGCCGTAGCGAAGTTTATAGCGGATTGGCGCAAAGACGCGGACGCGGAAATAGACAAAGCAAACAAAACGCGCGAGGACAACCTGCGCAAGAAGTACGACTTTGTGGAAAAGAAACCGGAAGACGGCGGCACCCCACCCGCACCGGCCGGAACCTTGGACGCCGCAACCGTGCAAACAATGATTACGAACGCCGTAAAGGAAGCTACTAAGGGCTTGCAGTCCGAAGTAATGAGCCTTCAAAGCGCGGCCGTAACCGCCAGCCGCCGGGAAACGCTTGTTAAAGAGCTTGCCGACGTACCCGAAGCCTACAAAGCTAAGGTTCTTAAAGATTTCGACAGGGTAGCCAAACTTGGCGGCTTTGCCGATGAAAACGCATTTAACGAGTATCTGACCGAAACCAAGAACGACGTAGCAGCCTTCGGCCAAGAGTTGGCAGACCGGGGCCTAAGCCTTCACGAAAAACCGGTACTTGGTTCCCCCAACAAGGACGGAGTAAGCGCGGGCGTAGAAAGCTACATACAGGCAAAGGCCGCAGAAGCCGAAAATAAAGGCTTGGGCGGCAAAGAGGTTTAACGCTTAAACACTTGTAAAATGCTTAGAATCGACAGGAAAAAGGATAACCGCGTTATTCGCGCGTTTACCCACAAGCTCGCCGATATTCCGAACGGTATTACCGTTTCAGCCGCCGACCTTACGCAGAAAGTTCTGCACGAAGGTACGCCGGTAGGAAAGGACGAAAACGGGCTTTACCATGTAGTGAAAGTAGCCGTTCTTGCGGACGACGCTACGAACTCCGCTACCACCTACACCGTAAAGAAGGGCCATAACTTCAAAGTCGGCGACGTGCTTATGCTGGCTTCCGGTAAAGCGGCTTACGCTATTACCGCTATCGCCACAAACAGCGGCGACGCGACCAAAGACGACCTTACGGTAGGTACAACCCTTGGAGTTGCCGCAAAAGCCGGCGATTCGCTTTACCTCGCAGCCAAGGCCGGGGCTTCGGGGGCAGCTTTCAAATACGCACCGGTAGCCCTTGTAGGCGAAAGCTACGACGTAGACGCGCTTAGCAACCATATCGTAAACGCCGTAACTATCGGGCAGATTCGGGAAAGCAATATCCCGCCTATCGGTGCCGAAGTGAAAGCCAAACTTACCGGTATTCAGTTTATCTAATTTAATCGGGAAAAGTTATGCAAAGGAGCTTAATGATTGGCATTACCGAAAGGGATATGCAGGCCGTAGTTAATACCTACGACCTTAAACCGTATTACTATCCTACCTTGTTCCCCTTGAAGGAGAACTACACGCTTACGTGGAAAGCCCTTGAAGCGCAGGTAGGGTTAAAGATTGCCGGCGACCTTGTAGCGCGTGGCGCAAGTATCAACAAGAAGACCCGCGAAGCTATTGCGCGTATTCAGGGCGATATTCCGAAAGTGGCTATTAAGCGCACCAAGGACGAAAACGAGCTTAACGAATACGACATTATGGTCGCCATGACTTCCGCGAACCCCGACCTTCGGGCGTTGGTAGAAGCGTGGGCCGAAGATACGCAGTACTGCTGGGACGGGGTGGCCGCCCGCTTGGAATGGATTGCGTTGCAGTCTATTTCGTTGGGTAAAGTAACGCTTACCAACGACAACAACAATAGCGTAATTACCGAATACGACGTAGATTATCAAATCGACGCAACGCAGAAGGTAGGATTTCAGACCGGCTCGGCCGCTTGGAACACCACCGGCGCAAAACCGTTTAGCAAGGACTTTAAGGCTATCGTAGCTAAGGCCAAGAAGAAGGGTATTAGCTTGAAGTACGCCTTTATGAACCTTGACACCTTCGCGCTTATGGTTCAGACCGAGGAAGTAACGAAACTTTGCGCTTCGTTCGCGGCTAACGCCTTGAACATCGCACAAACGCCGAGCTTGGAGCAGGTAAACGCGGCTATGAAAGGTTTGGCGTACCTGCGCGGCTTGCAGGTCGTAGTTATCGACCAAGATATTACTATCGAGAAGGACGACGGAAGCCGCATTACCGGCAACCCGTTCGCCGATAACGTGGTAATGTTCAGCGAAAGCAAGGTACTCGGTTCGACCTATTGGAAGAAGCCGGCCGATATGAACCTTAAAGGTTCCGTAGCTATCAAAGCTATGAACGGCCACACTTGCGTAAAGAAGTATTCCACCGAGGAACCTATCGAAGAAGTTACCGTAGGAATTGCAAACGCTTTCCCGGCTTGGCTTTCTTCGGGCCGTTCCTTCCTTCTGGACACTTCTAACAGCACTTGGACACACTAACGAAGACGGGGCCGGCCGGCAACGGTCGCCCCTATTTTAACACCCGCTACCAATGACTTACAAAGAATGGATAACTAAGACGGTCGGCAGATTCCAGCTAACGGCGGACGACGTGGATTTAATACTTTGCAACCAAAGTAACCTTATCCCCGACCCGGACGCACCGGTGGACGTACGGAAGGCAAAAACGGCTATTTGCCGAGAGTTTACAACGCTTATCCCCCTTGCCAATATAGGGGAAGGCGGGTATTCCATTAGTTGGAATTGGGAAGCTATAAAACTTTGGTATAACGCGGCTTGCGCCGAATTAGGCATTACGCCGGCCAGCAAGCCCAAAATTCGGAATAAAAGCAACGTATGGTAACGACTTCCTACCAATACCCGCAATACCTGTACGCCTTGCAGCACAACGGCGAAAGCGTCCAATTACCTAACGGTTCTTGGGAAACGCCCGCCGCCGCATGGGAGTTAAAAGCAGCTTGCCGGGAAGAAACCAACGGTAAAGGTTCGACAATTCAGACCGCCGACGGAAAAACCCGCGTATTCGCTTCGCTTATCCAGCTACCGAAAGGTACGGCCAAAATTCCCGAAGGCACGCAGGTAATTGTAACGCGGGAAGAAGTAGAGGTTAGCCAACTTGCGAATACCGATTTTGTCGAAGCGGCCAAAGCAACGGGCTTAGTTGTAGTAACCGGAACTTGTGAAAAGTTCGACCCCGGCCGGCTTCATTGCCGGTTATGGATTTAACACAGATAGCTATGCAAAGTATAGAAACCGATGATATTCTTTTTGAGATTCTGAACGCTTCGGCCGAATTGAAAAAGGCCCTTAGCGGCGGAATATACGTGCAGGGCGAACGGCCGGATAATTCCGGTATGGAAGACGTGGTTATAAACAATTTATTTCTAAACCACGAAGTACCGCAAACCGGAACTTCAAACGTAAATATCCATGTCCCCGACAAAAAGGAAAGGATATGCCGAGCCGAACAATTTAAGGCGAATAGGGAGCGAATACGCGAACTAACGGCTATTGTCCTATCGGTTCTAAAATCGGCGAACATTACCGGGCTGACTATTCGTGTTTCTACGGAAACCATAATTAAAGAACCGGGCATTAACGAGCATTACAACAACTTGCGGGTAGAATGGAACATACAGCGAACTAATTAAAATTTACGACAATGGCAGAAGCAAAGAAAACTTATACTATCGGCCTTTCCAAGATTGAGGTAGGCGCAATTGCCGAAGACGGCGGTATGGGGGAAACTTTGGCGGTATTGGGTTATACCTACCAAGACACCTGCACGATGACGCAGGAAGACCCGGAAACGACCGACCACTACGCCGAAGAAGTGGACGACCCCGTAGTAAGCATTAGCCGGGGTGGGAAGACGAATTTCAACTTTTCGATTATGAACCCTTCGGTTACGGTTCTTGCCGACCTTTTGGGCGGAATAGGAACGGCCGGCGACGGTTCATCTACGCAGGATAAATGGGAAGCACCGGATAAAATCCCCGTAGTAGAGAAGTCGGTACGTATTACCCCGGAACAGGGCCTTAAATTCGAGATTCCGCGCATGAAGCTCGTAAGTAAGATTAACGCCACTTTCAGCAAAAGCGGTATTCTTCTTATCGAGGTTGCCGGTACCGTATTGCAGCCTACCAAAACGGGAACCAAGAAAATGACCGCTATGCTTATGACTGCCGCAGACGTGCAGGCATAAAGCGGGGGAATCATTACTTTAACCCGAAAGCCCCCAAATGAAAGTTTCGGGGGCTTTCTTAGTATAAAGCAATATGAACGAAGATAACATAAGAGAAAAAACGGATTTTGAGTTAGAGCGCGAAGAACTTAACCTGTTGGTAAAGCAGGGTATAAAGTTCAGCGTTACGCACAAAGTTCACCGGCGTAAAAAAGGCGTTAAAGGGCTCTTTCAACGCCCCGAAATAGTTACGGTAAAAGAGGATTTCGAAATACAGGAACCTACGCTTTCGGTTCTTGACAGGCTTAGCGCGATATGGGTAGAAATGGAGGTAAACGAAGACCGACTTACGGCCGGCGGAACGGAAACCTTGGCGGAAGCTAAACGGATAGCCAAAGATAACGCCGCACGTATGGCCCGAATAATCGCTATTGCCGTATTGGGCGAAGATTACCACGTTACCGAAGTTGGTGCTGGCGGACGGATTAGGAAATATAACGACGATAAGGAGTTAGACCGGCTTACGGCACTTTTCTTCCATACTATAAAGCCTTCCAAATTGGTAGGGCTTTCCGAAGCCATAACCAGCGTAAGCAACTTAGGGGATTTTATAAACTCTATGCGATTACAGAGCGGCGCAAGGACGACCCAACCGAGGACGGAGCGCATAGAGTAACCGGGCTAAATAGTCCTTATGGCCGCCGGGGTTCGATTTGCGCCCACCTTGGCTGGACTTGGGATTACTTACATCACGGCGTAGCATGGGCCATTGTGCAACGGTTGTTAATTGACGCGCCAAGTATTGCCGACGACGAAGACGGAAGCACAGATACCAAAGCGACCAAGATAACCAGCGAGAACGCCGAAAGTATTTTACAACAAATAAATAACCTTATCCGATGAATATAAAAGGCGGTGCCTTGGAGTTCGATATAATTGCGAATAACGGGCAAATAAATAGCGCATTGGACGAAACAAAAAGGCGAATACAAGGATTCACTAACGCAACCGTAGAAGGTGGCGAACAAATGGAAGCCGCCTTTAAGGAAATTGCCGCCCAAATCGACGCAGCATTTAGGGACATTGACGCTATGGCGGCAACCCATAGTAATGCTATTTCCGATTTGAAAAAGGAATATGCAAGACTTGGAGCCGAAGCCGGGGGTATATATAGTACGGTTTACGGGCAGTCTGGACATAGAACGAAGGAACAGCAAAAAATAGTAGAAGAAATAAGATTACGCGAACGTCTATTACAAGAAATTGGAGAATCGGCCGACGCACTCGCCGAGGAAGAACGCGCATTTAAGAAGCGTTACGAAGAAGTACAGAAGAACGCAGCAGCGCAAAAGACCTTCCGCACCCAGCTACGGGAAGTACGCGAGGAATTGGCCGCTATGGAACTTGCCGGCGAAACCAATTCGGAAGCGTACGCCAAATTACAGGCACGGTTCGGCCAGCTTAGCGAAGCTATGGACGCAGTAACCACGCAGGCTAATATTTTGAAGAAAGGCGAACGCGGCTGGGAAGGTCTTATTTCCGGTATTTCCGGCGTTGCCGGTGCCTTTTCCGCCGCCCAAGGTGCGGTAAGCCTGTTTGCCGGCGAAAACGAGAATATGCAAAAGATTATGGTTAAAATTCAGTCTTTAATGGCTATAACCATAGGCTTACGCGAAGTTCAGTTAATGTTAGACAAAGACGAAGCATTTATGTTAGTAACGCTTCGTAAGGCAAAAGACCTTTATACGGCAGCTATTACCCGTATGAGCGTTGCGCTGGGTATTTCTAACGTTGCGGCAAAGGCGTTAATGGCTACTCTTACCTTGGGGCTTTCGGTAGCGATTACAGCGGTAATTACCCTTGTATCGAAGTACATAAGCAAAACGAGGGAAGCCAAGAAAGCGCAAGAAGAATTTAATTCGAAGGTCGTAGAAACGGCCGTAGAACCCATAGCGGCTATTAACGAACTTGCCTACGCTTGGAATAAGCTCGGCAACGACATGAACGCGAAAAACAAATTTATCGAAGACAATAAAGACCGCTTCGATGATTTGGGATTTTCCATTAGAACGGTAAAAGACGCGGAAGATTTGTTAGTAGCCAATAAATCCAAGTTTATAGAAGCCTGTTTACAGCGTGCTAAGGCTTTGGCCGTACAGGAATTGGCCGTAGAAAAATACAAGGAAGTATTACAGGCCCAGCAGGAATTAGAAGCCACCCCGAAAGCGTATGTATCGAAGAAGGGAACCTATACGGACGGTTACGGCGTGCAGCGAAAAGGGGTTGTTTTGGAAAAATCCAGCAATTGGCAGAAGGCAGAAGCAGCCGTAGAGAAGGCCGAAAGAGAGTACGAAGCATTGGTACGCCAGCAAGTAGAATTTTCCGATAAAGAACGCGAAATATTGGCTTTCATAGGTGCCGGTTCGGAGCAAATAGCGGAAGGCAGTATAGCGGCTTTGGAAAAGACTATTTCCGCCTTGAAAACGAAGTATAAGGAAGCGGCCACCGATACGGAACGGACGGCGTTGTTAAAGCAAATCCAAGAGCAGGAAGCATTACTTAAAAAAATAGACTTGACGGCCACCGATACCGGCGGCGATAAGGAGAAAGACCCGTTTACGGAGAAGTTAGAGCAACGAAAAAAGAAATACCAAGAGTACGCCAATTGGCTAAATTCCA
Organism: Coprobacter tertius; assembly: GCF_024330105.1. Lineage (NCBI taxonomy): Bacteria > Pseudomonadati > Bacteroidota > Bacteroidia > Bacteroidales > Barnesiellaceae > Coprobacter > Coprobacter tertius. The sequence continues at coordinate 193,760 of NZ_JANDHW010000003.1, read as the reverse complement.
CGAACGAAGATATACGGAATAGCGCGAAGACGGAATTTGCCGGATTATTGGCCGACGGCGAAAGTTACGAAGCCTACCTTAAAAACCTTAAACGGGAGTTGGAAGCATTTCCGGAAACGGCCGACCGGAATAAGAAAATATCGGTAGTGTCTAACGAGCTTGTAAGTATCGAAAAAGATACTTACATGGACGGTTATACCAAGAGTTTGGAAAAACAGATTTCGTTAGCCGATACCCTTGTAGAAAAGTTGGCGATTATCGCCGACAAACGTAAAGAACTCGAAACGGACGATAGCGGACTAACCAAGGAAAAAGGGGCAGTTTTAGACACCGAGCAAGCGAATATAGCGACGCAGGCCCAAGAGGACTACGCGAAGGCCATGCGCGATTATAACGACTATTTGCAAAGTAAAATAGACGCGGAATTATCGTACCAAACCCGCCGTAGGGAATTGGAAATAGCGATAGAGAAGGAAACGGACGCAGAGCGAAAGAAAATACTCGAAACACAGTTAAAAACGCTCGATACCACCCAGCAGTTAAAGCAGACAACGGACTACGACGCATTGGTAGAGGAATACAAAACCTACCAACAGAAATGCGCCGATATTTCCGCCCAATACGACGAAAAAATAGCCTTGGCGACCGAGCAGAAGAACGAAGAATTAGTAGCGCGTTTGCAGGAAGCAAAGAATAAGGCCCTTTCGTCAGCCGCATTGCAAGAATTGCAGGATAGCGGGGCTTGGGAACAACTTTTCGGGAACCTTGACGACCTTACGACGGCGCAAATACAGGCCCTTATAGCCAAGATAGAAGCGCAAAAAGCCCAATTAGGCGTAGAACTCGACCCGAAAGACTTAGACGTAGTTTTAAGCAAGCTACGGGAAGCCAAGGACGAAGTACAGACCCGCAACCCGTTTAAGGCCCTTTCTACGGCTTTGAAGGACTATAAGAAGGACGCAAGCAAAGCGAACCTATCCGAAGTATTCAAAAGTGTAGGGGCTACGGCCGATTTGGTAAAAGGTTCGTTCGACGCGGTTACGGGTGCGCTTTCGAATATGGGGCTTGCCGGCGACGAAGTAACCCAGCAGCTTTTAGGCGACATCGGCGAAATGATAGGTTCCGCCGGGCAGTTGGCTACCGGTATCGCAACCGGCAACCCGCTGGGGATTATACAGGGTAGTATCGGCCTTATTTCTTCCGCGTTCGAAGTGTTCAACTTCCGCGACCGCCGGGCCGAACGTGCCATTAAGAAGCACGCGGCCGCCGTCGAAGAATTGGAACGAGTGTATAAAGCACTCGAACACGCCGTAGATAAGGCGTTAGGCGAATCGGTTTACGACAACCAAAAGGCCCTTATCAACAATATGCGCGAACAACAAGCGCACTTGCGGGCCATGTGGCAAGAGGAAGAAGGGAAGAAGAAAACCGATAGCGGCAAGGTAAACCAATACAAGGAACAATACGAAGAATTAGGCCGCCAAATCGAAGATACCATAGCCGAAATTACGGAAAGCGTTACGCAGACTTCGGCGAAGGACTTGGCTACGCAATTGTCCGACGCGATAGCCGAAGCCTACGCGGACGGATTCAATAGCGACAATGTAAAAAATGCGATTGAAAAGGTTACGAACCAAGTATTAGGTAATGCCGTAAAGAACGCCTTAAAGAAACAATTTCTTGAACAGCAGCTACAAAGTGCCGTAAAGCAGTTGCATCGCGATATGGGTTTCGATGAAGAAGGCGGCGGTTCCTTCGACGGCTTGACCCCGGAAGAACAACAGCGGTTTAAGGATAGGGTAAACTCGATAGCCCAAGGGTACGCCGAAGCCTTGAAATTGTACGAAGATTTGTTTAAGGACTTGGACGATACAGGCGACCCCACTACGAGCCTATCGGGAGCCATTAAGGGAGCCAGCCAAGAAAGTATAGATTTATTGGCCGGACAAACGAACGCCGTGCGTGTAAACCAAGTACAACAAATAGAGGTTTTGCGCCAGCAGCTTATACACCTTGCCAATATCGACGGCAAACTAAGCGTATCGAACCGGTACCTTGAACAGATAGAAAAAAATACTTCGGGAAGTGCGTCCGACCCGTTACGGGCGCAAGGAATAACAATGTAGCGATATGAAAGTAAATAAACAATTGGCCCGCGACGCCAAAAAGAAAGGCATTTGCGAAGAATGGTACGACCGCCTTATAGACACCAAGGAGAAAGACAAACTTATAAAAATGTACCTTGAAGGTATCGACTTCTGCCTAAGCAACGAGTACCCCAGCAATGAATTTATACGCCGGCACTTCGTAGGCACTTGCGAAGCCTACGGCGTATTCCTCGACCGAGCTATTACGGCCGGAAACTTCCGGCACGTAGTAGCCCTTGGGCATTGCGAGGGTACAGCCACTTACGACGGTTGGAACGTCGGGCAGATATTCGTAAAGCACCAAAGCCGGTTAAAGGTTCTTGCTACCGGTAATTCCTTCGTCATGGTAGACGTGTTCGACGATACCACCGTAGAGGTAGAAGCACGGGACAACGCGAAGATTTGCGTAAACCACTACGGCGGGAACTTGACGACCACCACCGGCGACGGCGAAGGGCACGCGATAATAAAAGTTATTCGTAAAACGACTAAAACGTATTGATATGGCAGACGAAAGTAACATTATCCTAAATATGCCTTTCGACGAAGCGGCCGGTTCTACCGTTGCCTACGATTACAGCAAGACACGGGCGGACGGTACGGTAGTAGAAGCGGATTTTACCGGCGGAAAGCAAGGCAATTGTATAAAGTTCGACGGTAGCGGGCATTGCGATATAGACAAAAACGTAATTCCCCTTACCGGAAACTTTACCCTTCTTGCTTGGTTGAAGCGTTCGGCCTTCCCGGACGGTTTTACAGGCAAACGTATCGGATTTTTCGCACGGTGGGAAGCGTTGGAAGGTTATACGGAAGCGTGGTTTAACCTTGCGGCCGATACTTGGGGCTATTGGGTTATCGTTAAAGAGGGCCTAACAATCCGCATTTACCTTGATACCGCATTAGTGCAGACCATTACGCTGCCGGCCCAGCCTACCGGTTTCGCTATCCTGCAAGACATTTATACGACCGCCAACGGGTACGGTTGTATCGACGAATTGAAGGTCTATAACACCGCTTTAACGCAGGCGGAAATTACCGATAGTATCGCTACGGTGGCGCAATTGGCTTACAGCATAGACGGAACCGATTTTAAGGCTTGGGATATTTATGTAAGCGAAAGTAGCGGACTTCTTGACCGGCCCAAGATGAAAGCCCCGGTTTCCGTCGATTGGCCGGATTATCACGGGGAGATAGTAGACCTTGAAAACAAGATACTGCAACCCCGCGAAATAACCCTTAATTGCTTTATGAAAGCGAACGGGAAGGTAGACTTTGTTACGAAGCTAAACGATTTCTTGGACGTATTCAGCCGGCCCAATACCCAGCGGCTTATGGTAGATATACACCCTACAAAACCGTTGCTTTACGAAGTCTATAACGAAAACGGGGTAGCCATTAGCAAGCGTTGGAATGACGACCTTATGGTAGGAACCTTTACCTTGAAGTTGAAGGAACCCGACCCGGTAAAGCGTATCGTACGGCACCAGCGTTTAAGCAATGATACGAAGACGCTAACGATTACCCTAACCAGCAAGAAGGCGGTTACTATCTTTTGGGGCGACGGAACCCAAACGAACGACGTTTACGGAACCGACGTAACAACCAGCCACGAATATACGACCGACGGAATTTTTTACGCCATTGTCGCTGGCGTTATCGAAGAAATAGAAAGTTTCACTACTAACGGTATTATCGTATGGAACAAATTATAGTAAGACACCCGGACGGGACTACGGCCCTTTTGACCTCACGGGCGCGTAAATCCGGCGTTACCAAGGCCGAACAGAGTATTACGCTGTTGGGGGCCGATACGGTGGCGATAACCGTTAAAAGTGCCACGCCCTTAACCTTCCATTTGGGCGACCAAATAGACGTTTACGGGAAGACCTATACCCTTAACCAGCTTCCGGGTATTAAGAAGACCGGAAACCGGAATTTCGAATATACCCTTACTTTCGAAGGCGTACAGTACGAGTTAATAGACGTGCAATTTTTGTTACCGGACGATACCGTATTAGATAGCTTTACGGGCGATTTAGAAGACTTCTTAGGTATTCTTATCGGGAACCTTACCCGCGTATATCCGGGTAAATGGGTGTTAGGCATTTTCCCGGCCAATACGGAGTATAAAACGCTTACCTATACGGAAAAGAATTGCTTGGAAGTATTGCAGGACTTCTGTACGCAATGGGGTACCGAATTTGAGATTACCCAAGCTAACGGGGTTCGTACGCTCAATATCAAAACGGCCGGGGTAAACTTCCCCTATACCTTCCGGTACGGTCGTACCGGCGGGCTTTACGAATTGACGCGCCAAAATATCAATTCCAAGAACGTAGTTACCCGCCTGTACGTTTATGGTGGTAATAGCAATCTTGGGAACAAATACCGCTATTCCCGCCTTTGTCTTCCGGGAAAGGCTAAGAACGCTTCCTACATTGAAAACGCGGCTGCTATTGCGGCGTACGGTTTGAAGGAGAATACAAAGATATTCGACGACATTAGACCCGAACGCTACGGCGAAGTAACAGCCGCCGGAAGCGCGTATTATGCTTTTAAGGACGCTACTATGAACTTCGACCTTAACGAAAAGGATAGCGCGGGTAATACAAAGTGGCTTATCGACGGAGCTACTGCAAAGGTAAAGTTCACTACCGGAAACTTGGCAGGCTATGAATTTGACATACACAAGTACGACCACGCGACGAAGGAAATACAGGTGGTACCGTTCACGGACGAAAACGGCATGAAGTTCCCCAGCGAAACAAGTGCGGCGTTTCAGTTCGGCGTAGGCGATAAGTATTTCTTCACGGATATAAATTTGCCGGACGCTTACAAGACCGACGCGGAAAACAAACTCCTTGCGGAAGGCAACAAGGCAATAGCCGAATACAGCCAGCCGCAAGTACAGTACGGGTTAAGTATCGACGAAAATTTTATACGTCAGTTCGCCGGCGAATTGACCGTAGTAAACCTTTTCGCCGTCGGCGATTATATCCCGGTGGAAGATGAAGACATAGGCGTAAACAAATCGGTACGAATTACGGCCTTTACGCGCGATTTGCTGCGGGAATACAAGTATAATATAACCTTGGGCGATAGCGTAACCAAAACGACGATAACCCGCGTTATCGAAGACTTGCAGAAAATCGACAATGTTATAGAGATAAACGACCTTGCCGACCCATCGAAGGCCCGCCGCAATTGGAAAGCCAGCCAAGAGGTATTAGCTAACGTGTTCGACCCCGAAGGCCACTATTACAGCGAGAAGATAAAGCCGCTTTCGATTGAAACGACCATGTTAGCCACCGGCGCACGTTCCCAGCAGTTCGTATTACAGAACACCCGCTTTGAACCGAACTACGAAGGGAATCCCAATACGGTAAAGGTGGTAGGCGGTACGTTGGTTCACTATACGATAGCGGAAACCGTAAAAAGTTGGCAGCTAAATACGGCCACCTTTTCGAACCTTGTAAGCGGGACGGTGTACTACATATACGCCCGTTGCCAAAAGACCGGTACGGCCGGAAACATCGTTTTCGATACAGTACAACGAAAGGTAGACAGCGACCCGACATATTACTATTTCTTGGTGGGAAGCCTAAGCAGCGCGATAACGGACACCGACGGGAAACGGCCGGCGCGTCTTATTGCCCTTACTTATGGCGCGACTACCATTAACGGGCGTTTTCTTACTACGGGACGTGTTCAAAGCGCGGACGGACAAACTTATTTTGATTTGGACGCGGGCGAAATCGGCGGTAATATAAAATTCGTTTCTTCGGACGGTTCTATAAAGGACGTTGCCGACCTTGAAGAAATGATAGGCGACAATAATAAGGTATATACGGCCCAGCCAATACCGCCGTATAAAAAAGGCGATATTTGGGTAGACGGGAAAGTATTACGTAAGTGTAATGTAACCCGAACTACGGGGAATTTCGTTGCTTCCGATTGGGTAGAAGCAGTAGAATACGACAATACGCAGACCGTAATAAATGGTGGTATAGTTACTTCCGGTACCGTACAACTTGCCGGAAACGACAGTACAATTAAAGCGGGAATTACGGGCGAAGGAACCAGCGAAACAAGCGTTAGGTTTTGGGCGGGGGCGACAAAAGCCAATCGCGCGTCCGCACCTTTTAGGGTGTTACAGGACGGTTCTATGTATACTTCAAAAGGTATTTTCGCAGGATATTTACAAACACCTTTTATTTATCTTGGAGATTCGGACGCGGTTTGGAACTCAACAAGGCACGTATTCCAGATAAAAGAAAACCTAAATATCGTTTCGTCCGGCCTTGAAGATACCTACCATTCTTACGAAGATTGGATAGAATTACCATTCGATGAAAAGTATATCGGGGCGCGTATAACTATCTTAAATAATAGATTCCCGCCCTATACAAGAACGCCGGCCTCTTTTGCAAAGACGGTACTACTTGTATCCTCGGCATCCCAATCGAGTTATATAGGTATTGGCGGAAAGCCTAAAACCGGAACAATAGATGAAACCGACCCTTTTGCCATACAAATATTAGGGCGAGTTATAGAATTACTATGCGTTCCTTATTCCAATGGGCAACCATATTGGATTGTATTAAATTGGGGTACTGACATATTAGAAAAGACTTGGCAATAGTTGTGAGTTTTTAATATTTTACCAACAAGCGTATTATTATAATACGCGAGTGGGTATTTTTGTGTAACTTAAAAAATAGGAGAAATGAGTACAACGAGAGGGGGCGAAACGGTTTCCGCCCAAATTGGAAGAATTGGCCCCATTGAAGGGCTAAGTACGGGTAACTTCAAAATGGAAGATACGCCATTTAACATTAAGAACGACGGAGAAACCGCCGTAGTTCTTGAAGTAAACCTTTGGGGCATGGAGCCGGGCAAGTTCGTAGCTACGCGCTTCGAAACAGGCTGGAACCCCGAAATAGTCCGCGAGATTAAGCAAACGAGTATTAACGCTACCCTTGTGTGGGGGTACTAAATCTTATACGGCTATGGGTTTATTGATTGGAGTAGGAAACACGAAGCCGACGTTTCCCTACGATTACTACTACGGTATAGAATGGGATTCTAACGTAGCTTCTTCGGCTTGTACCCGAATTGGTCGCCCGGAACTTCACGTTTCGCTGCCTATTCAAAGTAAAATGCGCCGTTGTATCTTGCGCGATAACGGAACGGTGGCTTACTACCTTCATGCGAACGACAGCACCAAGCGCGATACGGGGGCGGCTGCCAAACTTGACGGTACCGACGGGCAGGTAATGGTAGAAATACCGGCCCACTACCGCAAGTTCGAAGTAGACGGTACTAAATTTCGCTGTCTTCTTTCTGAACACGCATTACCGGGGTTCCACTTGGTACCGCTTGCCTATCGTTCGGCTTATGAAGCAGCCGTAGACCGCACCGTATCGGCTACGCCGAAACTTGCAAGCGTCGTAAACACTTCCGCAGCTTTCCGAGGGGGTAACAACGACGCAAGCAAAGACGGTACATTTAAGTCGCTTATAGGTATGCCTGCTACGGTTATCAGCCTTACCAATTTCCGGGCATACGCACGTAACCGAGGTAATGCCGGCAAGAACGGGGCAGGTTGGAATTGCGACGTTTACGAGGTACAAAAAACTTGTTGGTGGCTTTATGCCGTCGAATACGCTAACTTTAATTGCCAGCTTGCCTATAACGCCGAACCCACGAGCGAAGGATATAAGCAGGGCGGATTAAGCCAAGGCGTTACCAACCTTTCAAATTGGGATTTATTCGGGTATTACCCGGTAATTCCTTGCGGTGTTACTAACGCGTTAGGAAACAAGACCGGCGTAGTAGAATATACGGTAAATAAAGACGATGCCGGCACGAATACCCAAACCCTTAGCGTACCCAGCTACCGAGGTTTGGAAAATCCTTTCGGGCACGTATGGAGTTGGACGGACGGCTGCAAGTGCAATATTCAAAGTGCGGACGCTGGCGGCGTTAGTGAGTTCTTCGTATGTACCGACCCGGCCAAGTACCAAGATAGCGACTATACCGATTACGAAAAGCGCGGCGAGTTACCCCGAAAGGAAGGCTACGTTAAAATTATGATGATTGGCGAGTACGGCGAGAATATGCCGGTAGAGGTAGGCGCAAGTTCTACTACTTACTTCGCCGATTACTTCTATACGAACGTAGCAAGCAATACCGGACAAAGGGGCGTGCTTTTCGGCGGTAATGCGCATTACGGCGCGTTTGCCGGCTTTTCGTACGCGCATACGCTTAACGCGGCTTCGGCTACGACTGCGGATATCGGCTCTCGGCTTTGCTTTTTACCCGCTTGAAACGACACGTAACGGAACGCATTTAACAAAGAAGGTTTAACTACGGCGGGCTTTCGAATTAGCCCAAATCAGGACGAACGCCCGCCGTTCAATTTTTCGCAAAAATGGAAAACAACAACAGACAGGACGACGGAAGTTTGGCTTTCTTGCAGATTGAGCCGGACGCGAATAACAAGCATTTCAACTGCCCGGAAACGAACCAGCAAAAGTTAATCAATCTTTCGTTTTGGGTTGTAGACTATTTGGACGACGTTAAAACGAAGTTCGGAAATAACCGCTTCTTGGTTAAGATTAAGTTCAACCGAGAAGACCCGGATAATGAAGCGCGGAAGTTCTTTACCAATTCGCAGGAAATTAAATATATCCTTGGGAAGATTAAGGAGCGCAACGCCTTTCCGCGTAAAGTAACTATGCGGGCTTCGGGTACAAGGTATTATTTCGAATAGAATTATAGGCGGTTTACCCTTGGGGCGTGCTTTTCGGCGGTAATGCGAATAACAGCGCGAATGCCGGCTTTTCGTACGCGAATACGAATAACACGGCTTCGAATACGAATGCGAATATCGGCTCTCAGCTATGCAGTTTTTTTTATGGGGGTAAAAACCTTGCCACTTGGCAAAAAACAACAACTATTTAAGGGGCATTAGTAGGACTTCCCGAACGTTCCCTAAGAAATCAGCAAACGAGTAACGCAATGAAGCGAATAGGTAACTTGTACGAAAAGATTTGTTCTATCGAGAACTTGCAGCTTGCGGACGAAAAGGCCCGTAAGGGTAAGTTACGCACGTACGGAGTTATAGAACACGACAAAAACAGGGAAGCAAACCTATTGAAGTTACGCGAAATTTTGCTAAACGGTACTTTCCATACGTCTAAGTACGACGTATTCACTATTTACGAACCCAAAGAACGGGAAATATACCGCTTGCCTTACTTTCCCGACCGTATTTTGCACCACGCTATAATGAACGTCTTAGAGCCTATATGGGTTTCGACTTTCACGGCGGACACTTATAGCTGCATTAAGAACCGGGGGATTCATGCGGCCGCGAAGAAGGTAAAACAAGCCCTACGGGAAGACCCGGAAGGTACTACGTTCTGCTTGAAATTGGATATTCGCAAGTTCTATCCTTCGATTAACCACGACGTGCTAAAATCCATTCTACGCCGCAAGTTGAAGGATAAAAGGCTACTTCGCCTACTTGACGAAATTGTAGATTCGGCGGACGGCGTACCTATCGGAAATTATCTAAGCCAATATTTCGCTAACCTTTATTTAACCTACTTCGACCATTGGATAAAGGAGCAGAAAGGCGTAAAATATTACTTCCGCTATGCGGACGATATTGTAATACTTGCGCCCGACAAAGCCTACCTTCATTCCTTAATGGGCGAAATTAGGGAGTATTTGGGGGACTTGAAATTAGAGGTTAAAGGGAACTGGCAAGTTTTCCCCGTAGCGGCTCGCGGTATCGACTTCGTAGGATATGTATTTTTCCACACGCATACCAAAATGCGAAAGGGCATTAAAAAGACCTTTTGCCGGCGGTTGGCGAAAATTAACAAGCGGAAAAGGCCACTATCCGAAAAGGACTTTAAGCAGGCTATTTGCCCTTGGTGGGGTTGGGCGAAGTCTTGCGATAGCAAACACTTGATTAAGAAACTTTCTAAAACATCGAAGTATGAAATCAAATTCAAACGATAGACCGCCCATTTTGCAGGACTTGGGTAACGGCAGTTGGCATTACAACTACAATATTACCGAAGTGGAAATACAGCCGGAACCTATGGCCGAACAGGAAGGCGAACAGGCCCCGGCCGCAAGGAAGGCGTACGACTACGACACGGTGGAAGTATGGGGCCGGCCGGATTACGACAAATGCGTAAAGGCCGTTTTGCGTTCCCGCCGGGACGAAACCGAAGAATTTAGCCTTATCAACAAGTATAACGCTTTTGTGCTTGGGCTATCGACGGACGAAACGGACAAAACGGAATACGAAGCCTACCTTTCCGAAGTCATCGCGGTAAAGGCTATGGTTCGGGCCGATTTGCAGAAAGTAGGAATAGAAGTTACGGGGTCTAAATTGTAGTAGCTATGGAACAGAAAATAGAAAAGGGTATCGGTTTTCTTCAAAAGCTAATAGCCTTGCAAAACAAATACGGCTTTTTCTCGATTATCAAAGGGTTGTTTATCCTTCTGCTATCGGGGTACGTCGTATTCTTCGCACTTAATCCTACTTATTTGTTGGAGAAAATCGAGAATACGAGAACTGAACAGCACGAAGACGCGATAGCCAAGCGTATAAAATCAGATACCGAAATACGCCTTATTTTGGAACGGCTGTTAAACAAATCCGAAGCCGGGCGGTCTTGGCTTATCGAATTTCATAACGGAAATTCTAATTTGGGTTCCGGGTTGCCGTTCCTATTCGGTTCTATGCGATTGGAAACGACGAAAGACGGCGTTTTAGGGGTGGAAGAAGAATACGCAGATTTTAGCCTTTCGCGTTATCCATTGCTTGCTAAGGTCTTGGAAGACGGTTTTTTCTACGGCAGTATCGAAGATATTAAGCCCTTAGACCAAAAGCTGTATTTCAAAATGAAGTCCAATAACGTAACCGAAGTAGCACTATTGGCGATATACAAGGGAACCGCACCCTTGGGTATTGTCGGCCTAACCTATTGTAATACCGAAATGGACGCGCAAAAGGTCGGTATGTTGATACGCAAGGCCGGGGTTCAGATAGCTACGTTATTGTCCTAAAACTAATTCGATATGGCAGACGTAAGAAAACTATTACCCTTCATTTTGAAGTGGGAAGGCGGGTTTGTAAACGACCCGCTGGATAAAGGCGGCGCGACGAACAAAGGCGTAACTATTGCTACTTGGCGCAAAGTAGGCTACGATAAGGACGGGGACGGCGATATAGACGTAGACGACCTTAAACTACTTACGGAAGACGACGTTTTGAACCGGGTATTAAAGCCCCACTATTGGGACAGGTGGAAGGCCGACGACATCGCAAGCCAGCCGGTCGCCGATATTTTGGTGGATTGGGTCTGGGGTTCCGGCGCGAACGGTATTAAGATACCCCAGCGCGTATTAGGAGTACAAGCGGACGGTATCGTAGGCCCGAAGACCTTGCAGGCAGTCAATAACGCCGACCCGCGTACATTGTTCGACACGATTAAGGCCGAGCGCAAAGCCTTCCTTTACCGGATTGTGGAACGCGACCCTTCGCAAAAGCGGTTTATCAAAGGGTGGCTTAACCGGCTTAACGCCTTAAAATATTCAGTATGAAACCGAAATTTAGCATAGTAGTAATTGCGTTGCTTTTATCCGTATTGCTTGCCGGTTGCAGCACGCCGCGAAAGTTGGCCGGCAGCACGAAGGAAACGGCTAAGACCGAAGAAAAGCGGGACGAAACGACGGCGGCCGAATTTCGCCGGACGGTAGACAGTACGAAAACCGAAGGCGTAGAAGTAACCTATACGAAAATCGAGTTTTTCCCGCCGGAACCCGATACCCTGCCGGTAAAGCAGAGCACTACGAAGACGGGCGGCCCGTCTAAGACGGTTGCAGACACGCCCAAGAACCGGCCGAAGGAACCGAAAGAAAAGCAGCCGCCCGATACCGGAAGGCAGGGAGCTATTAAGAGTATCGAAACATTCACGGTAAAACAGAATACCGAAGCGACCGGGGTAACACAGGAAGAACAGAAGACGGAAACGACCAAGGCGGAAAAAGTGAATACGGACACCGATAAGGAAGCCGATATTACCGAGAAGCCGGCGGCCGACCCGTACAGGTGGCGTTACATTTTCGGGATTTTGGTACTATTGGCGGTTGCCTTTTTCTTCCTTCGGAAGACGAAAGTATTTACGGCCGTAGTCGGCTTCTTCCGCAAATTGTTTTAACGGGGGATAAAAGGAAAGCACCCAAAAGAACCTAAAAATGGGTTCCTTTTTGGGTGCCTTACTTGTAAAACCTTAATAGTTAAGGTTGTCAGCGGAGAGAGAGGCTCTCGAACCTGTACTATCTCAAAATATCACACAATCGCAAATGCCTATTAATAACCAGCTTATTACAATCATAATTAAATCTAAATATTATCGAATATCGCTCGCTATTTCAATTTTTGGGTGTATATTTGGGTGCAGAATTTCAAATACACCCAGTCATGAACATCAAACGAAACATCATTTTTGCACCTGAAAGCCGCAAAAAGAACGGCGTTCCAATCGTGGAGAACGTTCCCATCCGTATGCGTGTCATATACGCAAGTCACCGCATCGAGTTTACAACCGGCTACCGCATTGATGTAGCCAAGTGGGATGCAGACAAGCAGCGTGTAAAGAACGGATGTACCAATAAGTTAAAGCAAAGCGCATCCGAAATCAATGCGGATTTGCTAAGATACTATGCCGAAATTCAAAACGTGTTCAAAGAATTTGAGGTACAGGAAACCATGCCGACCACCCAACAGTTAAAAGATGCGTTCAATCTGCGAATGAAAAATGACAGTGAGGAGCAACAGGAAGATACTAAAATAAGTTTTTGGGAGATATTTGATGAGTTTGTCAAGGAATGTGGCAATCAGAACAACTGGACAGAATCTACATACGAAAAATTTGCAGCCGTAAAAAATCACCTGAAAGAGTTCAAAGAAGATGTGACTTTTGAGTATTTCGATGAGTTTGGGCTAAACGAGTATGTAAACTTCCTGCGTGACAAAAAAGACATGAGAAACAGTACCATCGGCAAACAGATAGGATTTCTCAAATGGTTCCTGCGATGGAGCTTCAAAAAGGGATATAATCAAAACATTGCATATGATACATTCAAACCGAAATTGAAAACCACCTCAAAGAAAGTAATCTTTCTGACATGGGACGAATTGAATAGACTGAAAGACTATCAGATACCCAAAGACAAACAATATCTGGAACGTGTCAGGGATGTTTTTTTGTTCTGCTGCTTTACGAGTCTAAGATATTCAGATGTCCGTAACTTGAAGCGAAGTGACATCAAATCCGACCACATAGAAGTTACTACCGTCAAAACGGCGGACAGCCTAAACATAGAGCTGAACAAATACAGCAAAGCCATACTTGAAAAATACAAGGACATTCACTTTGAGAACAACATGGCACTGCCAGTCATCAGCAATCAGAAAATGAATGATTATCTGAAAGAGTTGGGCGAGCTTGCCGAAATCAACGAGCCTGTAAGGGAAACATATTATAAAGGAAATGAACGTATAGATGAAGTTACGCCAAAGTACGCATTGTTAAGTACCCATGCCGGACGAAGGACATTCATTTGTAACGCCTTGGCTCTCGGTATCCCGGCACAAGTGGTCATGAAATGGACGGGACACAGCGATTATAAAGCCATGAAACCTTACATTGACATCGCAGATGACATCAAGGCAAATGCAATGAACAAATTCAACCAACTATAAAAAACAATCAGCAAGTTTCACGGGATGCCTGTTATTGGGCTTATCTTTGTGACTTTCAATACATACAACAATGAGCAACAACGATAACAACATAGAGAAAAGGAGTTTCGAGGCTTTCGTCAATGCCATCGGCTCGGAAATAGAGCAGGCGCAAGTCCGGCTCATCAGTGCCGCCAATGCGCAGATGCTGTTCCACTACTGGAAGATGGGCAATTACATATTGTACCATCAGAACCGACAAGGCTGGGGCGGCAAGGTCATCAAGAAACTGGCGCAGGCAATACGGTTCAGTTATCCCGAAAAGAAAGGATATTCGGTCAGGAACTTGGCTTATATGTGCCAGTTCGCACGCTCCTATCCATTGGGCGCATTACGGAGTTTCATAGAAACCGATGCGAAAATACTTGCTCCAAGTGTGCAGAAAATCACGGATGAAATCCAATGCCTGAACAATGTGTCATTTACGCAAGAGCCTCTTGCACAAATTCCATCCTCTGACAACAAGGAAGTTACAATTGTGCAAGAACCTCTTGCACAAATTCAGGATGTAGCCCAAACAGTAGCTACCGTTTGCCGAATACCGATAGAGGACATAGAAAAACTGTTCCTGGCATCACCTGTCGCAAGAATCAACTGGGCAAGCCATGTGATTCTGCTGAACAGTTCACTTCCATTAGGTGTCGATTATTGGTATATGAAGCAATCCGTGGAAATGGGATGGAGCAGCAACGTCCTTAAAATGCAGATTGAAAGCAAATTGTTTGAACGGCAAATCAACAGCCGCAAGGTCAATAATTTTACCGCCACGCTTCCTGCACCTCAAAGCGACCTTGCCAACTACCTGTTGAAAGACCCGTATATCTTTGACTTGGCGGGAGCCAAAGAACGGGCGGACGAAAGGGACATAGAGGAACAACTGGTGAAGCACGTCACCCGCTATCTGCTGGAGATGGGCAGCGGATTCGCCTTTGTCGCAAGGCAGAAGCATTTCCAGATTGGCGACAGCGATTTCTATGCCGACCTGATTCTGTACAACATAAAACTCCATGCATACGTGGTCGTGGAACTGAAAGCCACCCCGTTCAAACCGGAATATGCCGGGCAATTGAACTTCTACATCAATGTGGTGGATGACAAGCTGAGGGGAGAGAATGACAACAAGACCATCGGGCTGCTGCTGTGCAAGGGCAAGGATGAGATTGTCGCACAATATGCGCTGACCGGCTATGACCAGCCTATCGGCATCAGCGATTATCAGCTCAGCAAGGCTGTGCCGGAAAACCTGAAATCGGCACTGCCGAGCATAGAACAGGTGGAGGAAGAACTGACGATGCTTCTTGACAATGAAAAGAACAGACAAAAGTAGGACACCTATGGCAGACAATATACAGACGATGATTCCCCGATACGGGGAACTCTACAGAATATACAGGGACTATATAGACAATCACGTTTTCTCTTTTGACAGGCAGAAATTTATTTCCGATTTCTGTCAGCAGTACAATGACATGAAGTCTTTTGAAGCCGCCATCCTTGAACTGGTGCTTGACAGGCAAAAAGAACAATACACCCTGATACTCAACAGCCTGAAAACCGAAATAGAAAAGAGCATACAGGCTTATGAAACGCACCCCATAAGTGACAGTGCCATAGAGCGTGTCTGCCATCAGCACATGGAAAGGTATTCCCTTGAAATTGAAGCCCAACTGGATGTCACAAGAAGTCTGAGCAAGCCGCTGAATGAAGCCAACAACAGGTATGATTCCATCGGTTACAGGGAACATACAGCCGAAGAAGAAAAGCAGGCGGAGAAAGAATATGAACGCTGCAAGGCTGAATACGACAGGGAAAAAGCCAGACTGAACGAACTCTATGACCTGCAAAAGGCTGCAAGAAAGGAGGCATTCCAATATATGAAGAACCGTTGTGCGGACATATACCGTCAAAGCTGCCTTTTCTTGGACATATTGAAGAAATATATTCCCGACGGGAACCGACAGGAAGAACCGAGAAAGCCAGTCAGTCCGCAGGAAACAACAACGGAACAACACGAATACTTCAGCATGAAATTACTTTCGCTCATTCATGAAGTATGTGTGGGAGAACAGTTTGAAGAAATTTCCGCACCGGATTTTTATGCCAACATGAACCTGCAACCCTGCAACTACAAACTGAAAACCAAACCGAGAGAGAAAATCCGTGTATGTTATCTGATATTTCTCATGAGCGAAAAGCTCCCCAAACAGGACAGGGACAAATGGAAAGCCGGAATGCTCAAACTGCTGGATATTGATGACGGTTATTATAAGTCCAAGTACAAAGAGCCCGTTTCTGATTTCCCCAGTGACAGCAACCAGAATTTCGCCAAAGAAATGGAGCAGATATTCAGATAATCCGTGACATATCCTGATTCTTTACGAAAGTTCCACTTTTACCACTCAAATTCATTTTTGAGTGGTATTTTTATTTTCTGATATTCAATAAGATACAGCGATATTCGATTATATTATCCCCATCCTTACCACCCGTATCCATATCTAATTTTGCATCGTTCGAGAACAGAAATAACAGCCAGTGCGCAGGGCTGATTGTTTAACGACTAATTAGATTGGACTATGACAAATATCCAAGAATTATTATCCAAACCCGTCTGGCAGATGACAGGCGAAGAGTTTATAATGTTAAGCAGGCACGCATCCGGTCAGCCGGAAACGCAGCCGCAGCCCGTAACGGACACAAGCAGGAAATATGTGTACGGCATACTCGGCATAGCCAAACTGTTCGGGTGCAGCCTGCCCACCGCCAACCGCATAAAGAAAAGCGGGAAGATAGACAAGGCCATCACCCAGATTGGGCGCAAGATTATCGTGGATGCGGAACTTGCCCTTGAACTGGCAGGGAAGAAAACAGGCGGACGCAAATAACGGGAGGAATCGCTATGGACTATATGAAAGACATCCGGGAAATATCGGACGAACAGGCGGTAATCCTCTGGCAAGCCTCACGGCTGAGCCTGTCAGGAAAATACGAGAAAGCCCCCGAAATCCTCAGTGTGAAAGGTTCTGTAATAGGCACATTGGGAAATTTCAGCGCATCCATCGGCAAAGCCAAAAGCAAGAAGACATTCAATGTGTCGGCTATCGTGGCGGCGGCATTGAAAAACGGCACGGTGCTCAGGTATGCGGCTGAACTTCCCGAAGCCAAA
The DNA here is from genome assembly GCF_024330105.1 of Coprobacter tertius. Classification (NCBI taxonomy): domain Bacteria; kingdom Pseudomonadati; phylum Bacteroidota; class Bacteroidia; order Bacteroidales; family Barnesiellaceae; genus Coprobacter; species Coprobacter tertius. The sequence continues at coordinate 176,614 of NZ_JANDHW010000003.1, read as the reverse complement.
CGGAAAGTGCTTTATGTGGATACGGAGCAAAGCCCCCACCACTGCCTGAATGTGATGGAGCGCATCATGCGTATGGCAGGGCTGCCCGATGACAGGGACAACGAAAACCTTGAATTCCTTGCCCTGCGGAAGTACACGCCGGAGCAGCGCATAAGGATTGTCGAACAGGCAATCTACCATACGCCGAACCTTGGTCTGGTGATAATAGACGGCATCCGTGACATGGTATATGACATCAACAGCCCCAGTGAATCGACACGCATCATATCAAAGCTGATGCAGTGGACGGACGACAGGCAGATACATATCCACACGATACTCCATCAGAACAAGGGGGATGAGAACGCGAGGGGACATATCGGCACGGAGCTGAACAACAAGGCTGAAACCGTGCTGCTCGTTGAAAAGGACAAGAGCAACGGGGACATAAGCAAGGTTTCCGCCATGCACATCCGTGCGATGGACTTCGAGCCGTTTGCCTTCCGCATCAATGACAGGGCATTGCCTGAACTGATGGAGAACTACCAGACAGAAACCAAAGCACCCGGCAGACCCCAAGGTGAAAGGTTTGATGCCTGCAAGGACATTTCCGAGCAACAGCACCGGATAGCTCTGGAAGCCGCATTCTCGTTACAGGACGAATACGGATATAAGGAACTGGGCAAAGCACTGAAAGAGTCGTATGCCTTGGTGGGCATTCCGTTAAGTGACAACAAGCTGGTCAAACTCATCACAGTGTTAAAGAACAAGCGGATGATAGTGCAGGAAAACGGCAGAAAGTACAGGTACGAACCGGATTTCCACTATTAGCCCAATCCTCGCAATCACTTCACTTTATTCTCAGGGTCTATATATTAGGATAAAGCGAAGTGGTTACAGGAGTGCATCAAACCGCTTCACTTTAAGCCGTATCCTATATATACGACAATAAAGTGAAGTGGTTATACACCAGTAACCTATATGAAAAGGTACTGGCGAAAAGAAAAACAAGCAATAACCGATAAAGATAATCATTTATGGATATACAGACAGCAAAACAAATCAGGCTGGAAGAGTATCTTCACAGCTTGGGATATAGCCCGGTGAAGCGGCAGGGCATCAATCTTTGGTACAAATCGCCGTTCAGGGAAGAAACCGAAGCATCGTTCAAGGTGAATACCGAGCGGAACCAATGGTATGATTTTGCACTCGGCAAGGGCGGCAACATCATCGCACTGGCTTCGCACCTCTATGCAACGGACAGTGTGCCGTATCTTTTGAAACGCATAGAGGAACAGGCACCGCACGTGCGCCCCGTTTCTTTCTCTTTTCGCAAGCAGTCCTTTACGGAGCCGAGTTTCCAACAGTTGGAAATCGTGCCGCTTTCTTCTCCTGCCTTGCTCGCTTACTTGCAGGAAAGGGGGATAAATCCGGCACTGGCGAAAAGAGAATGTAAGGAAGCTCGGTTTACGCACAACGACAAGCAGTACTTCGCCATTGCGTTTCCGAACATATCGGGCGGCTATGAGATACGCAACCGATATTTTAAGGGGTGTATCGCTCCGAAAGACATTACACACATACGGCAACAAGAACCGAAGAACACCTGTTTCGTTTTCGAGGGATTTATGGACTACCTTTCCTTTCTGACCCTACGGCTCGAAAGCTGCCCGCAATACCCCGATTTCGACAGGCAGGATTACATGGTGCTGAACTCCGTAGCCAATGTTTCCAAGGCACTCTACCCGTTGGGAAGCTATGAGCGCATCCACTGCTTTTTTGACAATGACCGCGCAGGAATGGAAGCCTTGCAGCAAATCCGAAAGGAATACGACAGCATCCGGCATATACGGGACGCTTCCCAAATCTACTGCGGATGCAAAGATCTGAACGAGTATTTGCAGAAGCGCATGTCTGATGGAAAAGAGCAAATGCAATCCGTCAGAAAGAGGAATGATACGTTATCCAAGAAACCGAAAGGCTTCCGGTTATAGCCCACTATAACTACACGCTTCGCTTGCGTAGTTGTGGGCTCTCCCGAGGGGCTTAGGACGCTGCCCTAAGAACCCGGCAAGGGCTTTCAGCCCTATGCAACCCGACCAAAGAGTGACCCTCTCTTTGGAAACTCCGCTTATGGGTTGCCCCTAAGAACCCCTTGCGGTTATGAGCGGAAAGCAGCAAACAAAATTAGTAATAACCGAATTAAAAATTGAAAAGATGGCAACAAAATCAAGCATACATATCAAGCCTTGCAACGTGACATCAAGCGAGGCTCATAACCGGAGGACTGCCGAATATATGCGCAACATCGGCAAGTCCAAAATCTACATCGTGCCCGAACTTACAGCTGATAATGAACAGTGGATAAATTCCGATTTCGGCAATCTCGAATTGCAGGCGCACTATGAGAACATCAAGCGCATGGTCAAGGAAAAGACAGGCCGTGCCATGCAGGAAAAGGAGCGTAAACGCAAAGGGAAGAACGGTAAGATTATCAAGGTGGCGGGATGTTCGCCCATCCGTGAGGGAGTATTGCTCATCAGGCCGGACACCACTTTGACAGATGTGCGTAAATTCGGTGAAGAATGCCAAAAACGCTGGGGCATTACACCGCTGCAAATCTTCCTGCACAAGGACGAGGGGCATTGGCTGAACGGTCAGCCTGCACCGGAGGACATGGAGAGTTTCCAAGTAGGCGAAAGGTGGTTCAAGCCGAATTACCATGCCCATATCGTATTCGACTGGATGAATCACGATACAGGCAAGAGCCGCAAACTCAATGACGAGGATATGACCGAAATGCAGAGCTTGGCATCCGACATTCTGCTGATGGAGCGTGGGCAATCAAAGGCTGTAACAGGCAAGGAACATCTGGAACGGAACGACTTTATCATAGAGAAGCAGAAAGCCGAACTGCAACGTATAGAGGAAACCAAGCGACACAAGGAACAACAAGTAAGCCTTGCCGAACAGGAACTCAAACAGGTAAAAGCAGAGATACGCACGGACAAACTAAAGAAAACAGCCACCAATGCTGCTACCGCCATAGCAAGCGGTGTAGGTTCTCTTTTCGGAAGCGGTAAGCTGAAAGAACTGGAACATCACATCGAGCAGCTACATCAGGAAATTACCAAACGGGACAAAGCTACTGATGAATTAAAAATTCAGATACAACAAATACAGGAACAGCATAGCAGACAAATTCGTAATCTTCAAAGAATACATAATCAAGAACTTGAAGCCAAAGACAAGGAAATATCACGATTGAGCACCTTGCTTGAAAAAGCCCACAAATGGTTTCCCATGTTCAAAGAGATGTTGAGAATGGAAAAATTATGCGCTGTTATCGGGTTTACCAAAGACATGATAGAAAACCTCTTGACAAAGAAAGAATCCATACAATGTAGTGGCAAAATTTATTCCGAAGAACACAGGTGGAAATTTGACATCAAGAATGATATTTTTAGGGTTGAGAAACATCCGATGGATAGTGGTAAGCTTATGCTGACCATAAACCGACAACCCATAGTACAATGGTTTAAGGAACAATGGGAAAAGTTACAGCAGAATCTACGTAACTCGGTGCAGAGAGAGCAAAAATCCAGAGGATTTAGAATATAGAATAGCCTATTATTAATAAAATCAAGTATCTATGCATCCAAACAGATTGTTTTTATTACAGAATCAAAATCCTAAGAATTTATAAAAAATGAAGCCTAAAGAAGTTTTGGAAAAATGGATAGATTGCTTTAACAAAGCAGATGCTTATCATATAGCAGAGCTGTATGCTACTAATGCAGTAAATCATCAAGTCGCAAACGAACCAATAATAGGTAAAGAATCAATCTACAAAATGTTTGTGAATGAATTTGCCACTGCTAAAATGGTTTGTATGGTGGAAAATATTTTTGAAGATGGCGAATGGGCTATCATGGAATGGAAAGACTCTCTTGGACTTCGTGGATGCGGATTTTTTCATGTAAAAGATAACAAAATCGTCTTTCAAAGAGGGTATTGGGATAAACTTTCATTCTTGAAGCAACACAATCTTCCAATTGAATAAGTACTATCAGAATACGGACTGGGAAATTGAAATACCCAGTCCGAGTTATATAATGAATTTTACTTGTTAAACTATTTAAAGTCAGTTGGATAACAAACCATACCTTTCACATTCTCAGTAGCTCCAGGTATTAATTCAGCCACCATGCAATATTCATGAGAGACTTCGAAAGGAAATTCAATTCCTAAATCGATAGCCTTGCGATAGCCAAATCGAGGATAATACTCTTTATGCCCCAATACGACTGCTGTGCCGTAACCCAAAAGTGCTGCCCTCTGATGGGCTTACTGAATCAACATCCCCCCCCCAATTCCCTTACGCTGGAATTCCGGCAAGACTGCCAATGGAGCTACACTCAGGGATGTGACAGACTGGGTGTCACTGTCTATCTTTACTTCTGTAAGTAAGATATACCAGACAATTTGTTTTTCTGTCATTTTCTTGTTCTTATCTAATTGTTAGGCTCATTGTTGTTATACATTGTTTAATTATAGATAAATCGTGAATATCCTTCTCTCTTAAATCGTAGCCCGAATGGAATACTTGTTGCCCTTTTGCAGAAATGCAAGGGATGCTTCTGCCTTCAAAGACTGCTGTTCCAAAATAGTCCGGTTGAAATTCATACCAGCCTCCATCCAAGTCGGCTTGTTTGGAAGTGCCGTCCGCATTCAAGACAAAAGGATGGATATCAATATAGCCTAATTCTTTGCTATACAGTTCCACACGGGTGGGCAACCAATTTGTTTCAATTTGATATCCTCTCTCCTGCAAAAGACCAAGGAGTTGGTCTGTATAATTGGCATCAAAATCAATGTCAATATCTCTATGCAAGCGGGTTTGCTGTCCGTACAAGACATCCACTCCCCAGCCTCCATCCAACCAAAACTGCATGTCCAGGCTTTCCAACAAGTCCAAAACTTGAAATAACTCTGTAATCGTAGTGTGTTCTTTCTTTGTCATATAATAATTCTTTAATAAATAATACTATGCGTAATTATCCAACTGCTTGATTGAAGAAATAAAATTTGCACCCACTCCAATCAGAAAGATAACCCATCCGCTGATCATAAAGACGGATGTGATACCCCATGCTTCCACCCAATATCCTGAAGCTACGATACCCAGCATTGATGGAAAGGTACTCAAACTAAAGATGAGAGAAAAAGTCCGTCCAAGCATGTCCGAAGCCAAGTTCTGCTGAATAATAGCGATGAAAAGCGCATGGTAAATGGAATAGGCTATGCCTCCTGTAAATGTTAGGCAAACAAAACCTATAAATGCGCTTGATGGTAAATAACTGGCGCTAATCAGATACAATCCCAATATCACATAAGCCGTATGCATCACTAATGTTTGCTTGCTTTTCAAAGCCTTACAGGCAAGTACTAAACCGCCCAACAATGCCCCTGAGCCCCAACCCATTTCCACAACTCCCATTTGCAAAATGTTTCCGTTGAAATGCAGAAGCGTCATAAAAGGAAATAACGTAAAAACAGGCATAAGGACAAAAGTCACCAGCGTAAAGCATACGAATAAAGGCAAAATGCCCATTGTACGCCGCAAGGTATGCCAACATTCCGTCAGTTCTTTTTTGAAATCTGGAAGAACTTTCGTTTTTTGAAGAGAAGGAATCTGGACACAAAGTAAGGTCAGACAAGCAGCAACAGCTCCGATCACATCTATGAGCAGAATATACTGTATGGGAAGCCAAACAACGAGGCTTGCCCCTACAACGGGAGCTATCACCTCACTGAAGGATTGAATGGAATGGTACAAACCTGATACCCTGACAAGATGGTGCTTGGGAACCAGTAGAGGGATGCTTGCCTGTAAAGCAGGTGCATGAAACGTACTGCCTATTGAACGACAAGCAGTCAATAGATAAAAAAAAGAAAGGTCTTTATAACCCTTGGTTATCACAATAAAAAGACATAGGGTACAGAACGCGATGAACAAGTCCGAATAAAACATCGTTTTCTTTCGATTCCATCTGTCAACATAGACCCCGGTAAACAAGCCTAATACAAATTGTGGTAAAAATCCAGCTAAAATAGCCAGAGATAAAGCTGTCGGGGATTTAAATTCGTTGCTAATCCAAAAAATAATGGAGAAGCCAACAATCGTACTTGTTAAAATAGATATGAGTTGGCCTATTCCTATCACGGCCAAAGTTGATTTCCAATGATTCATTGTGCTAATATTTCATGCGTTTATAGATAAGTACTTTCGTACATTAAGCAAAACGAAATTCTATCCACACAAAAAACTTGTATTATAATCCACTCCTGACGTTGGAATACAATAACAAATACTTTCAGGACGATGTAAAGTCCTGAAAAATCAAAGTGAATGGATAGATAAATATTAGTCTTTTCTCATCGGATTCTTTTAATATCGCTACTCTTTTATTATGTAGTGGTTGTATTATCTTAAATAAAACAAAAACACCAGACTTTACATTCTTGGGTGTAAAACTGGGTGTTTGTTTTGCAATCTGCTGATTTTCAGCGTTTGTTGCGGAGAGAGAGGGATTCGAACCCCCGGTACCTCTCAGTACAGCGGTTTTCAAGACCGTCGCGATCGACCACTCTGCCATCTCTCCTAAAAAAGATCTCACTTCCTTTCGAAAGCGATGCAAAGGTAGTGACTTTTTTGATTTCTGCAAATTTTTTACACTTTATTTTCTTACAGAAAATATGGTAGATTTCATTAAAACCTCATTTTAAGAACATTAATAACCACATTATGTCAAGAAAAAAGAAATAACTGTGAAGAATCGAAATATGAATGCTTCCTATACCGCAAAATTGTAGAGATAATACAACTATTCAGCAAAAAAAATGTTATATTTATAACTGAATAAACGATTAATTTAAATGTTATGAATAATTTCGATGAAATAATATCTGCGAATAAACCTGTATTGGTAGACTTTTTTGCCGAATGGTGCGGACCTTGTAAAGCTATGAAACCGATTCTTGAAGAATTAAAGAAAATGATCGGCGATACAGCTACTATTCTGAAAATCGATGTAGATAAAAACAACGCTATATCGGCTAAATACGGTATACAATCAGTACCCACTCTCATTGTTTTTAAAAAAGGAGAAATCCTATGGCGCCAATCGGGCGTCATGCAAGCGGGAACATTAAAAGAGGTAATAGAAAAATATAAATAAGTTTTTTTATTTTCCTCTACCCTGTAAAATACCGATTATATTTTTATTAGTCCGGCATAATTTTAGAAGAACGCTAAAGAGTTTTATTAGACTCTTTGCGTTCTTGTTTGTTTTTACATAACTTTGCCAAACGATATGTAAATAAATAAACATAAGATATGGGTATATATCCGGACCTGTTTTTTACTTTTTTTAAAATCGGAGCTTTCACTTTCGGCGGAGGATGGGCCATGATCTCAATTATCGAAAAAGAAGTGGTCGACAAGCATAAATGGCTTTCTAAAGAAGAATTTCTCGATGCCCTAGCGATTTCACAGTCATTACCTGGAATTCTGGCTGTAAATATCTCGATTATGGTGGGAAATAAGCTAAGAGGAACTAAAGGCAGTATTATCGCAACATTAGGTACTGTCCTACCCTCTTTTGTTCTAATCCTGCTAATCGCGATGTTCTTTTCAAAATCGTATAACAACCCTGTAATCGAACGTATTTTTAAAGGAATACGCCCTGCTGTTGTAGCTCTTATCGTAGCACCAGTACTGACTACGGCAAAATCGGCCCGCATCAATATAAAAAATATATGGATACCTGCTGGAGTGGCTTTACTAATCTGGTTATGCGGTATTTCACCGGTATATTTCGTATTGGCCGGGGGGGTAGGAGGAATAGTTTATTATCGATATATCGATAAGAAGAGGAAACATCAATGAATCATAAATAGCGATAGAAAATGATCGTATATCTAAATTTACTCTGGGCATATCTGAAGATCGGACTATTCGGATTCGGTGGTGGCTATGCCATGCTTTCTCTAATACAACATGAAGCTGTAGAAGTAGTGCATTACGGAGAATCGGCTCCGTGGCTCACTTCAAAAGAATTTACCGACATCGTCGCCATTTCACAAATGACACCGGGCCCTATCGGCATAAACAGTGCTACCTATATCGGTTATGTAGCTACGGGCGGCAGTATATGGGGATCGATATTGGCTACAACTGCCGTTTGTTTACCGTCATTTATCCTGGTACTTCTGGTAAGTCATTTACTCCTGAAACATAAGGATAACCTATATATACAAAGTATATTTTCAGGCCTGCGTCCCGTCGTCGTAGGACTTATAGCATCGGCTGCTCTTATACTGATGAATAAAGAAAATTTCCCCGATTATTTACCCAGCGTACTTATAGCAGTCGTATCGTTTTTGCTGGTTCGTTATACTAAGATACATCCCATATGGGTGATCGTACTTGCCGGTATTGCAGGGTATATCATATATTAATCACCGAGAATAAAAATGAATTACGAAGAAACGCTTTCATACTTATATAAACAATTGCCTGTTTTTCAACAGATCGGAGCTGCCGCCTACAAACCCGGATTACAAAACAGTGAAGCACTCGACGAATATTTCGGGCATCCCCATCGAAAATTCAGGACTATACATGTTGCTGGTACCAACGGAAAAGGTTCTACATCTCATTTAATTGCCGCTATATTACAACAGAGCGGCTATAAAACAGGATTATACACATCGCCTCATTTAGTCGATTTCAGAGAAAGAATAAGAGTTAACGGGGAAATGATATCCAAAGAATTTATTATGGATTTTACCCGTCAACATCTGGAACCGACCCGTTATATACATCCTTCATTTTTCGAACTCACAATGATGATGGCTTTCGAGTATTTTGCCTCTTGTAAAATAGACGTAGCTATTATCGAAGTAGGTCTCGGCGGCAGACTCGATAGCACCAATATAATTTCCCCCGATCTGAGTATTATCACAAACATCAGCTACGACCACATGCAATTCTTGGGAGATACTTTATCTCAAATCGCCACTGAAAAAGCAGGAATTATGAAAAAAAATATTCCGGTCATCATCGGTGAAGCAAATGGAAAAGTAAAAGAAGTTTTCGAGAAACAAGCAAAAAAGATCGGAGCTCCGATCTTTTTTGCCGAAGAAATAAAACCGATAAAAAAGAGTATTCTGAACGAAAACGGAGGATGGTTTTTCGAAAACGACACCTATCCTCATCTATATGGAGAATTAGGGGGATACTGTCAGGAAAAAAATGCGGCTACCGTATTAACGGCAATCGAACAACTGATAAAATCGGGGTATCACATACATCCAGAGGCCGTTTACGAAGGCTTTTCCCATATTACATCTCTAACCGGATTACAAGGAAGATGGCAAGCAATAAATAATTCACCACAAGTTTTTTGCGATACAGGGCATAATACAGGTGGAATGCAATATATCGTATACCAATTATCACAACAAAAATATCGCATTTTGCGAATCGTATTGGGTATGGTTAATGACAAAGACATTAACGGGGTTTTACAAATGCTCCCCAAGAATGCAGTTTATTATTTCACCCAGGCCAGTGTTGCCAGAGCTATGCCCGCTGAAGAGATAAAACACAAAGCAAAAGCTATAGGGCTTTCGGGGAATGCATATCCTACAGTAGAAGCAGCTTATAAAGCTGCACTGAAAGAAAGCGACAAAGATGATTTTATATTCATTGGCGGCAGTTCCTTTATTGTAGCCGATCTGCTAAAATCACTCGAAAAAAGATAAAACGAGAAATAAAGCATTTACACAACATCCAGATCTTTAAGAAGGACTTCGTCTGCAGTGTGATACATTTGTTCCCGCGATCGTAATAATGTCTCCCACTGTCCTTTATATTCTATTTCTTCGTTTATCTTAAAATTTTCAGATCCCAGTTTATCGAGTCGGGATAACACCAAACCCGCCGAAATTAAATTAATATCCATTGCAGGCTGGTAGGCCATAACTCTTTCATCATCGGTTACCGCTTCAGAAATAACGCCTATATTCATTAATAATTGCAATACCTGTGCCGTAAGCTTTATGGGAATATGATAATTATTAGATATTTCTTCGAGAGTAAACGCCTTTTTCCCCTGCTCGAACCGCTTTACTATCACCGACGCTACAAGAATAGAAAAAAAATCTTTATACCGGCGACTTATGTTTTTCGTGTCTCTCTCGAAATTATAATTATTAATATTCTGAGCGGAAAATGAAAGAACCGCCCCGAATATACAGATGAGCCATGAAAGCTGCATCCACAGCAAAAATAACGGGAGAAAAGCAAAGCTTCCATAAATAGCATTATACTTTGAAACCCATATCTGACCACTTATATACAAAAATTGAAATAACTGAAATGCCGATCCGCAAATAATACCGGCAATAAAAGCATTCCAAAATTTCACTTTTGTATTGGGAAACAAAATATATATACCGGTAAAAAGCAAACAAGTAAGAAAATAAGGGCTAAATGAAATCAATCCTCTTACAACAGGGCTGATAAAATTTAGATACAAATTATTATTAATTCCCGATGAAATAAAAAGAGACAAACCGCTCGATGCGATCATAAGAATAGGCAAAATAATAAACATCGAAGTATAATCGGTAATTTTCCGGTAAAAAGACCGGTCTTTTTTTACCTGCCAAATATCATTTAATACATTTTCGACGTTTCCCATCAAACTTATAACTGTCCAGAAAAGAAATACGATACCTACACCTACAAAAACACCTCCGTTACGAGCCTCGGCCAAATAAGCATCGACAAACCCCAAAGCATGACTCAAAGCCTCTTTTTGAGCCGGTAAATAATCAAAAAGCTGGCTCTGGATAATATTTTGGAATCCAAAACCTTTAGCGATGGCAAAAATAACCGCCAAGGCAGGTACAACTGCCAAAACAGTACTATATGTCAGAGCCGAAGCTTTCGACATGAGATCATCTTCCTGAAAACGTCTGACAGAAATAGAAATTATTTTGATAAGATTGATAAAACGTTTGAAAGTTCCCGAGACTTCATTCTCGGTGATACGCCACATATCTTCCAAAACAAATTTGAGTGCACGGCGGAATTTAATTCTTAACCGGACTATCCAAGAAACCTTTGCCATTTTCCTGAAATATTTATAGAAAAAAGAAAACAGCAGGGCGATAAGCCGGGTTCTGTACCTAATAAAAGGCGTCTGTCATTTATCTAGGCCTTATGTCACCACAAGGCTCCAGCGGTTTACCCCCCGACATCGGACGAGTAGCCCTACAACGTCGGTATACATAACCTTACAACCCATAAGATGTACGGCTCTTCGCGTTACCGCAAAGACCGGTGAGCTCTTACCTCACCTTTTCACCCTTACCACCCGAAAGTGGCGGTTATTTTCTGTTACATTACTCTACCTTCACAGATAGCTTCCCGTTAAGAAATATGGTACTCTGTGTTGCCCGGACTTTCCTCCTGTGAGACCACAGGCGACAGACTACCCTGCTGTATAACGCAAAGATAACTTATTGTCAACGATTATGCAACTAAAAACAACAAAAGAACGTTACTACGCCTTTACATGACAGAATAAAAAAATGAATATTAAAAAAATAGCTGTTATATGACAAAATGTCGGGTAAGCATGTCACCGAACCGTCTATCATCAGTTAAGTGCTGTTAAGTTGATACAGTTGCTATTAAAAGTTTCTAAAAAGTATGACATGTAAGAATAACCGTACGAATGTTGTATTAATTTTAACGTGTCGAATATTTAAATACGACAATATTTTAACATTTGAAGAAATAAAATAATTATGGAAAATTACAGAAGAAAACTAATTGGATTTATCCTTGTAGCCATTGTAAGTTCGGGTATCTCTATTGGCGTATATTCACTCCTGAATAATACAGGCTTTGCCTCAACGAAGAATAATACCGAAATAGACGGCGGTTTTGCTCGTCCTGTCGGTTATGCTATTACTTCTCATTCGCCTGCAATAGAGACCGATTTTACCAAAGCGGCAGAAAGTACGGTAAATGCCGTCGTAAGTATAAAAAGCACTTCTACCTCAAAAAATCAATATCCTAATATGCAGCAAGATCCCTTCTTCGAATTCTTTTTCGGACAACGGGGAGGAGGTAACATGAAACCACAGCCGCGTATAGGAATGGGTTCGGGTGTAATCATATCGAACGACGGTTACATCGTTACCAATAATCATGTCATCGACGGAGCCGATGAATTGGAAGTAACCCTAAACGATAATCGTACGTTCAATGCCAAACTTATCGGAGCCGACCCTTATTCAGACCTGGCACTGATAAAAATAGATGCAAAAGATCTTCCGACAATTGTATTCGGTGATTCCGATAAATTAAAAATCGGCGAATGGGTACTGGCTGTCGGTAATCCATTCCAACTCACCTCCACTGTAACTGCTGGAATCGTTAGCGCAAAAGCCCGTTCACTGGGTATGGGACAAGGACAAAGAGGTGGTCGCCTGGGTATCGAGTCATTTATACAAACCGATGCAGCCGTTAATCCCGGTAATAGTGGCGGAGCACTCGTTAATACCAATGGAGAACTGGTTGGAATCAATACCGCCATTTATTCAGAAACCGGAAACTATGCGGGTTATTCTTTCGCTATACCTACCAGTATCGTAAGTAAAGTTATTACCGACCTGAAACAATACGGTACCGTACAACGAGCTTATCTGGGAGTAAGTATTATCGACATAAATTCTGAAACAGCAAAACAATTCGGAATCGACGCTCAAGAAGGGGTTTACATTCCCGAAGTGGAAGACCGAAGCGGAGCTATGGAAGCCGGTATAAAGAAAGGCGATATCATCATCGCTATTAATGGCATAAAAGTTAAGAATGCAGCCGCATTACAAGAGCAGATCAGCCGGTATCGCCCTGGAGATAAAGTGAAAGTTACTGTTATTAGAAACAAAGAACACAAAGACTATTCGGTTGTACTTAAAAACCGGCAGGGAAATACATCGATTACCAAGGCTGTAAACATTAATACACTCGGCGCAGCATTTAAAGAACTGAGCGACAAGACCCGCAAAGAACTCAATATACGTTATGGTGTACAAGTCGATGGTATTAAAGAAGGTAAAATACAAAAATCAGGAATTCGGAACGGATTTATTATCCTGAGAATTAATAACAACCCAGTTACTTCTGTAAATGACGTAGAAGAAATATTCAACTCGATCGTACGCAGTGATTCGGCAGATAAAGTTATGTTCATCACCGGTATATATCCCAATGGTAAAAACGGATACTATGCGGTAGATCTTAACGATACGGCCGACCCTAAGTAATATAACGATAAAAAACATCTGAAAGCACGGTTCTACAGAACGTACAGATGTTCCCGAACCGTGCTTTTTTATAAATATATACTTAATACACAATATATAACGCAACAAATCGTTTTATTAAACGTTTAAGTTATAAATTGCAATTTGCGAAAAAAAGCCTTATACGATAGTTTTTTATAAGCAACAAAGCAAATTTATTAGCAAAAAAACGTTATATTTGCACTCCAAATTTTCATTTTGCAAAATGAGACAACTAAAAATTACAAAATCAATTACAAACAGGGAGAGTGCTTCTCTTGACAAGTATCTTCAGGAAATCGGACGCGAAGACTTGATCACGGTCGAAGAAGAGGTAGAACTCGCTCAACGCATTAAGAAAGGCGACAGAGTAGCTTTAGAAAAACTTACTCGGGCTAATCTGCGTTTCGTTGTTTCGGTTGCCAAGCAATATCAGAATCAAGGGTTAAGTCTGCCGGACTTAATTAACGAGGGAAATCTCGGACTGATAAAGGCTGCTGAAAAATTTGACGAAACCCGCGGATTCAAATTTATTTCTTATGCCGTTTGGTGGATTCGCCAATCGATTCTTCAAGCCTTGGCAGAACAATCGCGTATCGTTCGCCTTCCACTCAATCAGGTAGGTTCACTGAACAAAATCAGTAAAGCCTTCTCTAAATTCGAGCAGGAAAATGAGCGCCGCCCTTCTCCGGAAGAACTTGCCGACGAATTGGACATTCCCGTAGATAAGATTTCGGATACGATGAAAGTATCAGGTCGTCATATCTCGGTAGATGCCCCTTTTGTCGAAGGAGAAGATAATAGCTTACTCGATGTACTGATCAACGACGATTCACCAATCGCCGACCGTTCACTCATCAATGAGTCCCTTGCAAAAGAAATTGACAGAGCTCTTGCTACTTTAACCGAAAGAGAAAGTGATATAATCAAAATGTTTTTCGGTATTGGATGTCAGGAAATGACACTGGAAGAAATCGGCGATAAATTCGGCCTCACAAGAGAGCGCGTACGCCAGATTAAAGAAAAAGCCATCAGAAGATTAAGACAAAGTTCACGTAGCAAACTGCTGAAAACTTATTTGGGATAATCTCGCATATACGAGATTTTACAAAGAGGAACCGACAAGGGTCTCCTCTTTTTTTTATATGAATGCGCACAAACCATAATATGCTGTATAACAGATTGGGGGAAAAACCAAAACTTATAATTTATACAATAAAACCCGATAAAAGTAATAAGAATAAATATTTTTATTCAAAAAAGTTTCAGTTTTTGTTTTGCATTTTAAAAAGTATATTTATATTTGCAACATAAAATTGAAATCATCAAAGATAAAAATATGAAGATTCGTTTTTTTAATCTACTAAGCAGCCTATATATTATTCTATCGGGATTCTCCGACAGAAAGTGAGACAGGCGCGCACATAAACAACGATAACGAATCAAAAAAATAATTCAGACAACCTTTCTCACACCATGTGCGAAAGGTTGTTTTTATATAAGAAAACAAATAACACATATAGAAAATGTCAGACAAATTATTTATTTTCGACACCACTCTGAGAGATGGTGAACAGGTTCCGGGATGCCAATTGAATACAGTTGAAAAAATTCAGGTAGCCAAAGCTCTCGAAGAGCTGGGTGTAGATATTATCGAAGCCGGATTCCCTGTTTCGAGTCCGGGAGATTTCAAATCGGTAGTCGAAATTTCAAGAGCCGTTACTTGGCCCACGATATGTGCACTTACCCGTGCTGTAGAAAACGATATAAAAGTGGCAGCCGAAGCCCTGCAATATGCAAAACATAAAAGAATACATACAGGTATAGGAACCTCCGATTCACACATTAAGTACAAATTCAATTCTACCCGAGAAGAAATTATCGAACGGGCTGTCGCAGCAGTAAAATATGCAAAAAAATATGTTGAAGATGTACAATTTTACGCTGAAGACGCCGGACGTACCGATAACGAATATCTGGCACGTGTGGTAGAAGCCGTGGTAAAAGCCGGAGCGACTGTTATCAATATACCCGATACAACAGGATATTGCCTACCTGAAGAATTCGGACAAAAAATACGCTTTCTTAAAGAAAATGTAAGAGGCATTGACAATGTCGTAATAGCCACACATTGTCACAACGATTTAGGTATGGCTACGGCTAATACGATCTCAGGAATTCTCAACGGCGCCCGTCAGGCTGAAGTAACGATAAACGGTATCGGGGAGAGAGCCGGAAACACCTCTCTCGAAGAAGTAGCTATGATTTTTAAAAGCCACCGCGAAAAAAATATCGAAACCAACATAAATACACAGAAAATTTACGGAATCAGTCGTATGGTTTCCAGTTTAATGAATATGCCTGTACAGCCCAACAAAGCGATTGTAGGCAGAAATGCATTCGCTCATTCTTCTGGAATCCATCAGGATGGAGTACTTAAAAACAGAGAAAGCTATGAAATCATCGACCCGAAAGATGTAGGTATCGATGAAAACTCGATCGTATTGACAGCCCGTAGCGGACGAGCTGCATTGAAACATCGCTTGCATATACTGGGGGTAGATCTCGATAAAGAAAAACTCGATAAAGCCTACGAGGATTTCCTTAAACTGGCCGATCGTAAAAAAGATATCAACGATGATGATGTACTCATGCTTGTAGGAAAACACCGCTCGGAAAATGCCCGTATCCATCTCGAATACTTACAGGTAACCTCGGGAGTCGGAGTACAGTCCGTCGCCAGCGTATGCCTTAGTATCGCCGGTGAGAAATTCGAAGCTGCCGCTTCTGGTAACGGGCCGGTAGATGCAGCAATCAATGCCGTAAAACAGATCATACATCGGAAAATGACCGTACAGGAATTTCTTATCCAAGCTATAACTAAAGGAAGCGATGACGTAGGAAAAGTACATATTACCGTATCATACGAAGGAACTCATTATTACGGATTTTCGGCCAATACCGATATTATTGCGGCTTCGGTAGAAGCATTTATCGATGCAATTAATAAATTTGTAATATAAAATTATTACCAAAGAGTAAAAACAAGATAAAAGACATATAAATCAATCCTATCCGATGAAAACATTATTCGACAAAATCTGGGACTCACACATAGTATCTACAGTAGAAGGCGGTCCCACCCAATTATATATCGACCGGCATTATTGCCATGAAGTTACAAGTCCGCAGGCCTTTAACGGACTACGCGAGCGTAAACTCAAAGTTTTCCGCCCCGAAAAAACAACCTGTTCCCCCGACCACAATATCCCTACACTCAATCAGGACAAACCCATAACCGATCCCGTATCGAAAAAACAAGTAGAAGAACTCACTCGTAACGCTCAAGAGTTCGGCATCGAATTATTTGGTCTGGGACATGAAAAAAATGGAATTATACATGTAATCGGTCCTGAAAACGGACTTACCCAACCGGGAATGACAATTGTTTGCGGAGATAGCCACACTTCTACTCACGGAGCTTTCGGAGCGGTAGCTTTCGGTATAGGAACCAGTGAAGTAGAAATGGTATTGGCTTCACAATGCATATTACAGCCCAAACCGAAAAAAATGCGTATTACAATAGACGGAAAACTCGGAAAAGGTGTCACTGCAAAAGATATCGCATTATATGTAATTTCTAAAATGACGACTGGAGGAGCTACGGGCTATTTTGTAGAGTTCGCAGGAGAAACCATCCGTTCTTTAAGTATGGAAGAGCGAATGACCGTGTGCAACCTAAGCATAGAAATGGGTGCCCGCGGTGGTATGATCGCCCCTGATGAAACGACATTTGCTTACATGAAAGGGCGGGAATTCGCACCTCAAGGCGAAGAATGGGAAAAAGCCGTTGCCCGCTGGAAAAAACTGAAGAGCGATGATGATGCAATATTCGATAAAGAAGTTAATTTCGACGCTGCAGATATCGCTCCTCGCATTACTTACGGGACAAATCCGGGAATGGGAATGGGTATACAGGAATGCATCCCTGAATTAAGCAACATCGATGACGCAGGGAAAATCTCTTTCGAAAAATCATTGGCTTATATGGGATTCAAACCTGGCGAGAAAATAATGGGAAAACCTATCGACTATGTTTTCTTGGGAAGTTGCACTAATGGACGTATCGAAGACTTCAGAGCATTTACCCATTTTGTAAAAGGACATAAAAAAGCCGACAATGTTATCGTATGGTTAGTTCCTGGATCATGGAAAGTCGAAAAACAAATACGCACCGAAGGGTTAGATAAAATTTTGGCCGAAGCAGGATTCGAATTACGACAACCGGGTTGTTCGGCTTGTCTGGCTATGAACGATGATAAAGTACCGGCAGGAAAATATGCCGTATCCACATCGAACCGAAATTTTGAAGGAAGACAAGGACCCGGAGCCCGTACGATTCTGGCAGGGCCCTTAGTAGCCGCAGCTGCAGCTATAACCGGAAAAATAACCGATCCCAGAGATTTTTTATGATTCCGCACCCCTCAATACAAAATCATTTATAAACTAAGAAAATCGAATTGAAATGACCGATAAATTTGTAAAAATAACATCCACCTGTGTTCCTCTTCCTATGGAAAATATCGACACAGATCAAATAATACCAGCTCGTTTCCTTAAAGCGACAACCCGAGAAGGTTTCGGTGAGAATCTATTTCGTGACTGGAGATATGATAAAGGAGGCAATCCTATACCCGAATTCGTTTTAAATAACCCTACTTATTCAGGAACTGTACTGGTAGCAGGGAAAAACTTCGGCAGCGGATCAAGCCGTGAACATGCCGCATGGGCCGTAGGAGGATATGGTTTTAAAGTCGTAGTATCGAGTTTTTTCGCCGATATTTTTAAAAACAATGCTCTTAACAACTGTGTTTTACCGGTAGTCGTGTCAGAAAAATTCTTGGCAATACTCTTCGAAGCAATCGACAAAGATCCAAAAACGACCGTAACAGTAGACCTCGAAAACCAAACTATTACCAACAACAGTAACGGAACATCTGAGTCTTTCGACATAAATCCATATAAAAAAAATTGTCTCCTCAACGGTTATGATGACATCGACTATCTGTTGAGTCAAAAAGATAAGATCGAAAATTGGGAGAAAAAAAATTCCTGATATCTTATATTCTTGCTTCTATCGAAATAAAAAAATAACAACCTATGCAGATCGAAATATTAGATACTACCTTACGCGACGGAGAACAGACTTCGGGTGTTTCCTTTGCAGTACAGGAAAAATTGAGCATAGCCCGCTTGTTGCTCGAAGAACTGAAAGTAGATCGTATTGAAATCGCATCCGCACGCGTATCAGAAGGTGAATTCGAAGCTGTAAAACGGGTTTGTGACTGGGCCGCTAAACGAGGACATGCCGAAAAAGTGGAAATATTGGGATTTATCGATGGAGGAATTTCGGTAGAATGGATTAAAAAAGCCGGTGGAAAAGTGATCAATTTGTTATGTAAAGGATCTTTGAAACACTGTGAACAACAATTGCGAAAAACACCTTTCCAACATATCGAAGATATAAAAAAGGTCATAAATCAGGCTATAGCAAACAAACTGTCGGTAAATATCTATCTGGAGGACTGGTCGAACGGTATGTCCCAATCTCCGGAATATGTTTACTCACTGATAGAAACATTGCATACCGAGCCAATAAAAAGATTTATGTTACCCGATACACTCGGAGTTTTAAATCCTTATCAGACATTTGAATTTTGTCGTGATATGGTAAAAAAGTATCCCGGCTTGCATTTCGATTTTCATGCACATAACGATTATGATTTAGCTGTAGCTAATGTATTTTCAGCTGTAAAAGCTGGAGTGAAAGGCATACACTGCACAATCAACGGACTCGGTGAGAGAGCCGGTAATGCTCCCCTATCCAGTGTATTAGCCGTATTACACGATCAGTTAAATATACATACACATATCGCTGAAAACAAAGTCAATCAGGTAAGCCGGGTAGTAGAATCATATTCGGGTATACGAATTCCGGCAAACAAACCGGTTATCGGAGAACATGTATTTACACAATGTGCCGGGGTGCATGCCGATGGAGACAGTAAAAATAATTTATATTTCAACGAACTGTTACCTGAAAGATTCGGGCGTACTCGTGAATATGCTTTGGGAAAAACTTCAGGAAAAGCTAACATCCGTAAAAATCTCGAAGCATTAGGAATCGAACTCGATGAAGAATCGATGAAAAAAGTAACTGAGCGTATTATCGCTCTCGGAGATAAAAAAGAAGTCGTTACTCAAGACGATCTTCCTTATATTATCTCGGATGTCTTAAAACATAACGATAAAGAACAACCCATACGCATTCTCAATTATTCCCTTTCACTGGCTCAGGGATTAAGACCTGTAGCGGTAATAAAAATGGAAATACATGGAATACAATACGAAGAAACTGCTATCGGAGACGGACAATACGATGCTTTTATGAAAGCTTTACGAAAAATATATAAGGTACATTTAAAACAACCGTTTCCTATGCTAACGAACTATATGGTAGATATCCCCCCCGGAGGGCGTACCGATGCTTTTGTACAAACGATCATTACCTGGAATCATAACGGACATACATTTAAAACACGTGGACTCGATGCCGACCAAACGGAAGCTGCCATACAAGCAACCCTCAAAATGTTGAACCAGATATCTATGAATAATTTTTAAACCCTTAACAAATCAAACGAAAAACAATATACAATTATGAAAATGAACATTGCCATACTCCCGGGTGACGGGATCGGTCCCGAAATCGTATCACAAGCATTACAGGTAACCGAAGCCGTTTGTAAAAAATTCGGTCACGACCTTACTTATAAACATGCATTAGTAGGAGCCTGCGCCATTGAACAAACAGGAAATCCCTACCCTGACGAAACTCATGAGCTCTGTATGCAATCAGATGCCGTACTATTCGGAGCAATCGGCGATCCCAAATACGATAACAATCCGTCCGCTAAAGTGCGTCCCGAACAGGGATTATTGGGGATGAGAAAAAAATTAGGACTTTATGCCAATATCCGCCCGGTAACGACTTTCGAAACCCTGATACATAAATCGCCTTTACGTACCGACATCGTTACCGGCACCGACCTCATGTGTATACGCGAACTTACCGGAGGTATTTATTTTGGGCGGCCGCAAGGCAGAAGCGAGGATAATAACGTTGCTTTCGACTCTTGTGTTTATAGCAGAGAAGAAATAAAACGTATTGTAGAACTCGCCTATAAATACGCCCGCCAACGTAAAAAAAAGGTAACGATTGTAGATAAAGCCAATGTTTTGTGTACTTCGAGACTCTGGCGTGAAGTAGCTCAGGAAATAGAAAAACAAAATCCGGATATAACGACCGAATATATGTTTGTCGACAATGCGGCTATGCAACTGATACAATGGCCAAATCGTTTCGATGTAATTGTAACTGAAAATATGTTTGGCGACATCCTGACCGATGAAGCATCGGTTATAACCGGTTCCTTGGGAATGCTTCCTTCTGCATCCATAGGCTTGCACACATCGGTGTTCGAACCCATCCACGGATCTTATCCGCAGGCAGCAGGAAAAGACATAGCAAATCCTATCGCAACGATATTGTCGGCTGCACTGATGTTCGAATATGCTTTCGGGCTTATGGATGAAGGCCGTGTAATACGCACGGCAGTAGATGAATCCATTAAGGCAGGTGTGGTAACAGAAGATATTGCTTCGGGAGACAAATCATACAAAACGTCTGAAGTAGGGAAATGGATTAAAGAATATATTTTAAATAAATAAGCGAAAATAAAACTCAGCCACGATAAAAATAGCTTTGTTACCAGTAGTTATTTTTGAGTTTTAAATGATATAGAAACGGATGTCAGCCTTTAGCCGCAACCGTTTTTATTTTTTACCGGCAATTTTAAATATCAATTTATTTCCCGTATTGTAAATAATCGTATATTTACTATTGAAATCCTTCAATCAAAATATATAGAGATGAAAAAATGTAACTTAAAGGTTTTTCTGTCGATTCTGTTTACAGGAATGTGGATGAGTGCATGCGATGTTACAGACGAACCCCGTATCCCGCCAAACGATAGTAGATCTCCTTCTACTTACGCTTTATGTAATAAAATTTGGGTCGATTATTATTTAGATAATTCCAGCGGAATAAATGTCGAACACGAACTTACTTTCAGTATTAACGGAAGTGGCATGGACCGCCGAATTTTTCGTTATACCACCGGCACTCGAGTAGATAATTTTCCTTTTCGCTGGAGATGGTTCGACAACTATGAAGAAGGACTCATAATAGAATATCTTACACCTCCATATCCTGATAACGAAAAGATCGTTTATTTTGATAATATAATGATAAGAAATCACTATCTGTCGGGAGAATTATTTAATAATTATGTGACTTTTGTCGATAGCAACATATTATAAATTCGACAATCATTTAGATAAAGAAAGCCGGTCCGAATAAATTCGGTACCGGCTTTCTTCATCTAAGAGTGTTAAACCTTATAATTATTTAGCAGCTTTTCCAGAGAAAATTACCACACGGTTCCAGTTATTATTGTTAGGATAAGGCTGTTTATTGCTTCCCATACCTTCCATATGTATGCGATTTGCATTAATACCGTATTTGCTGGTAAGTATCTTAACAACGGCTTCGGCACGTTTTTTACTCAACGACAGATTATAAGCCGGAGTACCTGTTTCTTTATCGGCATAGCCCGAAACCATAACATTACAATCGGGATTTTTCTTCATCCATTGTGCGATATTATAAACATTTACCATTTCCTCGTTAGATACAACGGCACTGTTGATACGGAAACGTACTACTGCTGCCAAGTCGGTATTACAATTCTGCGGAACTTCGGCAATAACTTCCTGAACAACGACTTCTTGTTCGGGACAAGGCGGACATTCACGAGATTCACAAACTTCGAGTTGTGAACGCAATTCGTTAACGCGATTATTCAACCCATTTATAACCATTCGATCTGCATAAGCATCATATGCAACAAAACGTTCTTTACCGAATTTAACGGTAAGACCTCCGATAGCCGATACGATCGATTCAATCTGTCTTCCCTGAATTACACCGTTAAATTGGTCTGTCATGGCATTTGCACGACCTTCCAAGAAGAAATCTACATAATGACCCAGACGGAAATTTATTTTCATACCGATAGAAACCGGAAAACCATAAGTTTTACGATTGGCTTCGGGATTATGGAATCCGTAAATACCCCCCACACCGGCAAACGGAATGACGGATACGACACGGCGCTCGTTATAACCGCCTAAGGCATTGGTAAGATCCCACATTAAATCACCGTAAACAGCTGCATATCTTGTATGGAACATATGAGTTTTATCGGGCCATAAAGAATGTAACGAACCACCCATAGCGTTAATACGAATCCCCACATAAGGAGTAATCCATTTACCCAGAGCAAAACTCATAGCCAATGTATATTGTGCATCACCTTTGTGTTCAGTCAGAAAAGTCTGAGCACCTGCTCCTAACGATATATACCAGTTGTTACCAACTTTAGGCGAATAATAATGTACTTTACCGGGGACCACTTCCGTAACGGATACTTCCTCCGCTTCAACCACGGCCACTTGAGCCGCTCCACTCTCGATATAGGCCCAAGAGGCAATCAAAGCCAATGCCATTGAATAAAAAATGTGCTTTGTTTTCATCACTTTGTTATTTTTTAGTTTACAATTGTTTATGCGTCGGTAACGTATATCCGGTACGGCAGGCCTGAAAGCGACCGGTGAATACACACTGTAACGCAGTTTAAATTAATTTGAATGTAAAACAACCTTAATCCCCATTCTGTTCATTCAGGTAGAATAAAAAGCAGATGAAAAGAATAATAAAACAAAAAAGATATTTAAGTAACGGCTCTAAATCATTTATCGATTTGTTATTATCATATAAAATTAGTAATATTGCATCGTACTGATAATCAACCTTATTCAGTTGATATATCCTGTTGATAACAAACATTATATATGCATAAAAAATATAAACTACGCTCTTTCTGGAAAAAGATGCGATCGAAATACAAACTATCTTTTTTTAATGAAAACACATTAGAAGAAGTATGGACTTTTCGACTTTCCCGTTTAGGGGCATTTCTTTTTTTCTGCGCTTTAGTATTCGTTATTTTCATAACAGCTACTTATTTAATAGCAGGGACACCGTTACGTACTTTATTGCCGGGATATCTTAAATCGGAAACTCGAGATTTGATTATCGATAATGCATTACGTATCGATTCTCTATCTAATGAAATAGAACTCAAAGACGCTTATTTAAAAAATCTCACACGCATACTCACCGGTGATATAAAGATCGATTCGATGCAACAAATAAAAGATTCCCTGTTATCCTTTCCCAACGACTCTTTCCTCAGCCGATCCGATATAACGACCGAATTCGTACAAGAATATGCACAAGAAGAAAAATACATGCTAAATGTACTAAATCACAATATTCCGACCGATGGATTTATTTTTTATCCTCCGGTTAAAGGGTCGGTAATGCAAAAGTTCGATCCTCAAAAAGGCCATTTCGGAATCGATATATTACCGGCTAACAATACTCCCGTTTCTGCAACCCTCGAAGGCACAGTCATTTCGGCCCACTATACCGCCGAAAACGACTATGTTATAGAATTACAACATAACAACAATTTTATTTCGATTTATAAATATAATGGAGCATTACTGAAATCGGTCGGGGATAAAGTTCAAAGCGGAGAAAACATAGCGATGACACTTTCTGCTAAAAAAGAAGACGGTGACCCCAGACCTATGATCGAATTCCAATTATGGCATATGGGCATCCCCCTTAATCCGGTAGATTATATCGATTTTTAATTCAAAAAGTGAGGCATAAAAGCATGGGGCATTGTTAATTTTATTCGTATATTTGTCCTGCTTTATGAAGATTACCGACACAATAATGAAAAAGCAACTCGCAATATTGGGATCGACCGGTTCTATCGGTACACAAGCACTTGATGTGGTATCGGATCATCCCGACTTATTTGAAATATATGCATTGACGGCTAACAATCACGTAGAACGGCTTATCGAACAGGCCCGAAAATTCGTACCCGAAGCTGTCGTTATAGCTAATGAAGATCACTATCATTCTTTAAAAGAGGCTTTAGCCGACCTGCCGATAAAAATATATGCAGGAACGGATGCTATTGCGCAAATTGTCGAATCGGCTCCTATAGATATAGTGCTCACCGCTATGGTAGGATATGCAGGACTACGCCCTACGATCCGAGCCATCAAATCGAAAAAAACAATTGCCCTTGCCAATAAAGAAACGCTGGTGGTAGCCGGCGAACTAATAAAACAACTGGCATTAGAAAATAAAACGCCGGTAATTCCTGTCGACTCTGAACATTCGGCTATTTTTCAATGTTTGGCAGGAGAAACACACAATCCTATCGAAAAAATTATTCTTACTGCTTCCGGAGGTCCGTTTCGCACATTCCCCAAAGAAGCACTCTGCAACGTAACATTGCATGATGCACTAAAACATCCTAAATGGAAAATGGGGGCTAAAATCACCATTGATTCCGCCACAATGATGAATAAAGGATTTGAAGTCATCGAAGCTAAATGGCTATTCGATGTAAAACCCGAACAGATAGAAGTTGCCGTACATCCTCAATCGATTGTACATTCGATGATTGAATTTCAAGATGGTGCCATAAAAGCGCAATTAGGCATTCCTGACATGAAACTACCGATACGTTATGCCTTCTCTTATCCCAATCGTTTAAAATATAATGGAAAAAAACTTTGTATAGAAGAATATGCGCAACTTACATTCGAACGTCCCGACATCGGTAAATTTCCTTTATTGGGATTTGCATACGAAGCTATGAAAGTCGGAGGGAATATGCCCTGTATACTGAATGCCGCAAACGAAGTCGCTGTAAATGCTTTTCTGAAAGAAAAAATAAGCTACCTACAAATTGCAGACCTTATTGCCGATACTATGCAACGAGTATCTTATATAAAGTCACCCAGCTACGAAGATTATGTACATACCGATACAGAAGCACGCAAAATAGCTATAGAACAATTAACTGTGATTTAAATTTATACTTATTTATATATAGAATAAACAAATGGAGACCTTTTTAATTAAAGCCTTGCAATTGATCTTAAGTTTGTCGATACTGGTGATTGTACACGAGTTCGGCCATTTCATATTTGCACGTATCTACAAAATCAGAGTAGAAAAGTTTTACCTTTTCTTTAATCCCTGGTTCAGTCTTTTTAAATTCAAACCTAAAAACAGTGAAACCGAATACGGCATCGGTTGGTTACCATTAGGCGGCTATGTAAAAATCGCAGGAATGATAGACGAATCGATGGATAAAGAACAGATGGCAAAACCGGCTCAACCCTGGGAGTTCAGATCAAAACCTGCAGGGCAACGTCTCATGGTTATGATAGCCGGAGTGCTTTTTAACTTTATCCTCGCTTTATTCATCTATTCGATGATCACGTTTACATGGGGAGACGCATACCTGCCTTTTAAAAATGCAAAATCAGGTCTTGCTTTCAGTCAAACAGCTCTCGAAGCCGGATTCAGAAATGGGGATATCCCCTTATCAGCCGATGGGAAACCTCTCATATCTCTCGATGGCAGTACTGTACAAACCATGTGCGAGGCAAAAGAAGTTACCGTACTTCGAGACGGTAAAGAAGTAAAAATAAACTTACCGGCGGATTTTATGCAAAAACTGATCGGTGAAAATACACGATTTGCCTATTATCAGAATCCGGTAGTAGTAAAAGAAGCCGTAAAAGGCGGCGGTGCAGCTATGGCCGGTCTTATGAAAGGTGATAGCCTGGTAGCTATTAATAATACTTCTATTCCTGATATCACAGACCTGCTAAAAAATTTGAGTGCACATAAAGATGAAACCGTTACTATAAATTTTTATCGTAACGGCATTGCCAAAGAAACTCCGGTAAAAGTCGACGAAAGCGGTAAAATCGGTATTGCACTCACTCCTATTACCGAAATTTATAAAGTAGAAAGAACAAGATATGGCTTTTGGGAATCATTTCCAAAAGGGATAAAAAAGGGAGTGACTCAATTAGTCGACTACGTAAGCAGTCTAAAATACATCTTTACAAAAGAAGGAGCTCAAAGTCTGGGTGGTTTCGGAGCTATCGGAAATCTGTTTCCGGCAACCTGGGATTGGCAAACTTTTTGGAACATGACGGCATTCCTTTCTATTATTCTTGCCTTTATGAACATATTGCCTATTCCTGCCCTCGACGGAGGCCATGTACTATTCCTCATTTATGAAGTGGTTACACGACGTAAACCGAATGAAAAGTTCATGGAATATGCACAGATTGCTGGAATGGCCTTTCTTTTTGCTCTACTCATATTTGCAAATGGAAACGATATATTCCGCTTTTTCTTTAAATAAAAAAGAAATACAAGATGTCATATAGTAAAGTCATTTTAAAACCGGGAAAAGAAGAATCGTTAAATCGTTTTCATCCATGGATTTTTTCAGGAGCCATACAAAAATATTCTCCTCAACCGGAAGAAGGCGATATCGTTGAAGTAACCGACTGCAAAGGTAATTTTATTGCATTAGGGCACTACCAGATCGGAAGTATAACCGTAAGGGTTTTATCTTTTGAATCGACCGTTATCGACCTCGGGTTTTACAAAAAACAACTGCGTACCGCTTACGATCTCCGTAAAAGTATCGGCCTCGATAATGGAGAATATAACAATACATTCAGGCTTGTACACGGAGAAGGCGACAACTTGCCGGGGCTTATTATCGATATCTACGATCATACAGCAGTTATGCAGGCGCATTCACCCGGAATGCACTACGCCCGACATATTCTCGCCGAGGCACTTACAGCCATACTCCCCGATCGTATAAAAAATGTATATTATAAATCGGAAACCACATTACCTTACAAAGCACAACTCGACCCTGAAAATGAATATCTCATCGGAGGAGATGCCGGAAATGTAGCTACTGAAAACGGGCTGAAGTTCCATGTAGATTGGTTAAAAGGACAAAAGACCGGATTTTTTGTCGATCAACGGGAAAATCGATCATTACTCGAACGATATTCCAAAAATCGTTCGGTTCTGAATATGTTCTGCTATACCGGTGGTTTTTCTTTTTATGCTATGCGTGGGGGTGCTAAATTGGTACATTCGGTAGACAGTTCTGCCAAAGCAATAGATTTAACTTGCAAAAACGTCGAATTAAATTTTCCGGGAGACAAACGTCATGAGGCTTTTGCCGAAGATGCATTTAAATATCTCGACCGTATGGGAGATCAATACGATCTGATTATTCTCGATCCTCCGGCTTTTGCCAAACATAAAAAGGTACTGCATAACGCCCTTCAAGGATACAAAAAATTAAATGCCAAAGCATTTGAAAAAATAAAACCCGGTGGAATACTATTTACTTTTTCCTGCTCTCAAGTCGTTTCAAAAGAAAATTTCAGATTAGCGGTTTTCAGCGCTGCTGCAATTTCGGGACGGCGTATTCGTATTATCCACCAATTGACACAACCGGCCGATCATCCAGTGAATATCTATCACCCTGAAGGTGAATATTTAAAAGGATTGGTTTTATATGTAGAGTAATAATTACATTAATGAATAAATTCGACGCGTCCTCTCCTTTATTTATATCATTATAAAAGGGAGGACGTGTTTTTTTTATCTCTCAAAAAATTTCATAAAAGAAATTTCAACGGTATTTTTCCGGTTTTAATCGGGAAATAGCAGACTATAAAAGAATAATGATTTTTCAATAAGCTGCTTCGTATTACATTCGCCTCAACAACATAAAAACATCAAAATTATGGAAACATCAAAAAGAAAAAGAAATCAATCGGGATGGGGTTATTTTACCGCACTGTTATTTATCGCATCGGGGATCATAGTATTATGTAAAAATTTAAATATAATAGATACCTATGTATATAACATAATCATGTCATGGCAAATGTTACTTACATTAATCGGTATATTTTCAATAATAAAAGGCCATTTTGTAAGCGGTCTAGTCACTTCTGCCATAGGAATATATTTTCTTATGCCTGTAATCGGTATGATCAATGGAAATTTCAATATTTATTTCTGGCCAGTTCTGTTAATGGGTTTCGGTATACTCATTATCGTAAAAATATTTTATCATCCGAAACACGAATGTAAATTCAGAAGAAACGAAAAAACAGAATTCATATCCACCGATGGCTTTATTAATGTCGATAACTCTCTTGGAGGCATAAGACAAACTATATTGGACGAAACATTCAAAGGCGGGAAAATAAGAAATCGCTTCGGGTCCGTCATACTCGACCTCAGACGTACGACCTTAGGCGAAGGTGATACATTACTGGAAATAGATTGTAACTTCGGAGGAATCGAAATTTATACTCCCTCAAGCTGGAATATACGATCTGAAATCATTCCTTTCGCAGGCGGATACGATGATAAGAGAATTCACTCTTCCAATATTCATAACGACCGATCGCTTATTCTTCGCGGAACATTATCTTTTAGCGGAATTGAAATAAAAAACTAAAAAAAGTATGCTGAGCCACCCTTTTATGAGTTCTTCGAAAAGAACTGTCCTATTTTCGGGAATCTGCATATTCTTAAGCCTCTCACAATGCCTATTGTTTTTTTATTATGGAAGTATATCTCCTGCTCCGGCAATCGTAGATAGTATATTATCGGTTTTATTACTGATGGCATTCTGTGGAGGATTATGGTATATTATGAAATTTATCTATTCGATACAAACGAAAATATTAATGAGCTTTGCGGTTCTTTTAGTATGGTTGGCAGGTTGTTTTATAATATATGCTATTGTAAATTACTTATTTGCAGATTTTAAATACTCTTATGCGACAACCCTTCCTATACGTATGTTCTTAGGGACAGCTACTTGGATCATTACCATAGAATGGTTTCACATACTAGAGTTACAAAGCTGGAAAAACGAGCGAATGGCGTTGGAACAGGAACAATCAATCTCGACTATCGGCATGACCGGTCGTATCGCAGTAAAAGACGGACAGAGAATACATGTTATTTCTAATGACGAAATCATTTATCTGCAGGCCGCAGGCGATTACGTTTCTATTGTTACCACCTCGGGAGAATATTTAAAAGAGCAAACCATGAAATATTTCGAAAGCCATCTGCCACCTGATCGCTTTACAAGAATACACCGTTCTTACATTGTAAATGTAGATACTATACTACGTGTAGAATTATTCGGAAAAGAAAATTATGCTGTTTTACTTAAAAACGGAAATAAAATAAAAGCGAGCATTTCGGGTTATAAACTTTTAAAAGAGAAGCTTAATCTATAAAAATCATATCGATTATAAAAGACGGGCAGGGCAATCTTGTTTTCAAAGTTTACCCTATCCGTCTTTTTTATAGCCGATACGGTAACATTATTTTATAACTATATTTTTTAGTTATTTAACTACAATAATTAGTTTATAAACTAAAAGTTTTAGTTATTTGTAGAAAATCTGAATAATTATGAAATCACTTACTGCAAAAGAAGAAGAACTAATGACTTATTTCTGGAATAAAGGACCACTTTTCGTTAGAGAAATACTTTCATTTTATGAAGAGCCCAAACCTCATTTCAATACTTTATCAACTATCGTAAGAGGGCTCGAAGATAAAGGATACCTCGGGCATAAAACCTTTGGTAAAACATATCAATATTACCCCCTCATAGAAAAAGAGGAATATAGTAAGAAGTCTTTAAAGAATGTTATCAGCAAGTATTTCGATAACTCTTATTTAAGTGCGGTATCTTGTTTAGTTTCGGAAGAGAAAATTTCGATTGAAGAATTACAAGAACTGATACATAAAGTCACACACACACATTAATCCATCATAACATGGAAAGCTTTTTTTTATATATTCTTAAATCCTCGTTATGCTTGATGATTTATTACATCATTTATAAATTATTCTATGGCAAGGAAACTTTCTATCGTTTAAACCGTTTCGTTATACTCTTTTTTTTATCTTCGTCGGTAATTCTTCCCGCCTTTAAAATATCTTTTCCCTCAAGTATCGGCGTTCAGAATACAATAATCTCGGTAAGAGAACTGTTACCTGTTTCTCTCACTCTTTCTTCAGCAATGAATACTGTAACAATTGCCGATAATACCCCATTTATTATTGGAAAACTTCTGTTACTAATCTACCTTATAGGTGTCACCGTACTTATATCTAAAATATTTTTATCGGTTAGCCGCCTAATAAAAATTATTATAAACAACCGGAAAGAAAATCTGACCGAACAATTTATACTCATCCGCCATCACGAGAAAATATCACCCTTTAGTTGGATACGGTATATTTTTATATCTGAAAAAGATTATTGCGAAGATGTAAAAGAAATACTCATTCATGAAACTGCCCATTTAAAAGCCAAACACTCGAGGGATCTTATTATAGCGGAATTTATATGTATTTACCAATGGTTTAACCCCTTTGCATGGCTATTGAAACAAGAATTAAAAAATTTACACGAATTCGAAGCCGATAAAGAAGTTCTCGACAAAGGAATAAATATCGAAAAATATCAAATGTTATTAATAAAAAAAGCTGTCGGCACAAGGCTCTACTCTATGGCCAACAGCTTTAATCACAGTCAACTTAAAAAAAGAATCACTATGATGTTAAAGAAAAAATCAAATCCGTGGGCACGGTTAAAGTATCTTTGCATACTTCCCGTTGCGGCTTTGGTCGTTACAGGTTTTGCACGACCCGAGTTATCTTATGAGTTAAACAAATTTCAAAATGACGAAATTAATGATTTTACGGCATTAGTAAAAACAAATCTTGAAAAATTTGAACCTATTGAAAAATCGGGCTCCCCTTCTTCCCGAAAACATATTAAAGAAAAACGAACTATCGCATCCGAAACGGCAACCGATACTTCGAACATAACAATAATAAGACTTTCCGATAATTCTCCCGAAAAACAGCCATTGGTTATTTTCGACGACAAAGAAATCCCCTATTCATCGATAAAAAAACTAAATCAGGAAAAAATACAATCTATTTCGGTAATAAAAGATAAAACCGGAGTTGATTTATACGGAGAAAAAGCTAAAAATGGAGTAATCATCATTAGAATGAAGAAAGATACGGCATCAATTACTCCGGGAGAAAAATTGAAATTAAAAGTAAGTCCTATAAGAAATTCTAATCTTTTAGACAAAACTCTTTTTTTCTTAGACGGAAAAGAAATCAGTAAATCAGACTTCGAAAAATTAAGACAAGACAGAATAGAATCTTTAGAAATACTAAATAACGCACAAGAATTTGAGGAAAAAAATCCGACATTATATAATAAGTATAAATACAAATTAAAGAATAATGTAATTATTATAATATCGAAAAAATACAAACCGGAGGAATAACCGGTAAAACAATCTTTAGAGATACAGAAATACGAAAAGCGGGGTTATTATTTACCTGTTTTTCGTATTTTTGCATATAAATCATCAACCAATGATGCAAAGCGATCGTTTAATTTATCAGAATAAATTTTCTGTTTAAAAAGTAATTATGAATTCAGAAACTATTTCTAAACATAATGATAATAATTTTTATCGAGTAGAAAAATTTGCCGATCTTGAAATACTCCGGTACAAAGTTACAGGATTTGAAGAACTCACGCTTCGACAAAAAAAATTATTATATTATCTGTCTGAAGCCGCACTGCAAGGACGGGATATATTGTACGACCAAAACAATCGTTGGAATTTAATAATACGCCGGACTCTCGAAGCAATTTATATTTATTTTAAAGGAGACAGAGATACTGAAGAATTTAAAAATTTTGAAATTTATTTGAAACGTATCTGGTTTTCAAACGGAATTCATCACCATTATTCTACCGATAAAATGATGCCCGGCTTTCCTGAGAACTATTTTATTAAAGCTGTAAAATCGATAGAAGACAAATACCTTCCATTAAAAAAAGGAGAATCAAAAGAATCTTTATTAGAAAATATTGTTCCGGTAATCTTCTCTCCGATGACAGATGCAAAAAGAGTAAATCAAACAGAAGGAGAAGATCTTATTACTACATCTGCCGGTAATTATTACGATGGCGTTACACAAAACGAGGTCGAAACTTTTTATAGTCATGTAAAAAAGAAAGATGACCCTCACCCTATTTCTTACGGTCTCAATAGCCGTTTAGTGAAACGCAATGGGAAAATATACGAAGAAATTTATAAAATCGGCGGATTATACACCGAAGCTCTCGAAAAAGTAGTTTACTGGCTCGAGCAAGCAAAATCTGTAGCAGAGAACGAAAATCAAAAAAAATCAATTCAGAAATTGATCGATTTCAACCGATCGGGTAACCTGAAAGAATTTGACGAATATGCGATTCTTTGGGTAAACGATACGAACTCAGAAATCGACTTTATCAACGGCTTTACCGAAACATACGGAGATCCCCTCGGTATAAAAGGGAGTTGGGAATCTCTTGTAAATTTCAAGAATAAACAGGCATCCGAACGTACACAAATCATCAGTGAAAATGCACAGTGGTTCGAAGATAATTCCCCGGTAGATCAACAATTCAAAAAAGTAAAAGTAAAAGGAGTATCAGCCAAAGTAATTACAGCTGCAATCTTAGGCGGAGATACTTATCCTTCTACTCCTATCGGTATAAACCTTCCGAATTCAAACTGGATAAGACAGATACACGGATCTAAATCGGTTACCATAGAAAATATCACCGAAGCCTACGACAGAGCATCGCAAAATAATGGTTTTGCAGAAGAATTCATTTGGGGTGAAAATGAAAAAGAGTTAATAAAAAAATACGGATTTTTAGCCGATAATTTGCACACCGACCTGCACGAATGTTTGGGACACGGTTCAGGACAACTGCTTCCGGGAACCGATCCTGATGCACTGAAAGCATACGGAGCCACATTAGAAGAAGCCCGTGCCGACCTTTTCGCCCTTTATTATATAGCCGACTCCCGCATAGTGGAATTAAATTTATTACCCGATGAGGAAGCATACAAAGCGGAATATTACAAATACATGATGAATGGTCTTTTGACTCAACTTACACGCATCCTACCCGGTAATAATTTAGAAGAATCACATATGCGTAACCGACAGCTTATCGCCCGGTGGATTTACGAAAAAGGAATGCCCGATAAAGTCGTTGAATTACGCAAAAAAGAAGAAAAAACATATGTCGTCATCAATGATTACATAAAAATGAGAAAAATAATCGGAGATTTACTCGCTGAAATACAACGCATAAAATCGACAGGAGACTTTAACGCCGGAAAAG
The DNA here is from genome assembly GCF_024330105.1 of Coprobacter tertius. Taxonomy (NCBI): domain Bacteria; kingdom Pseudomonadati; phylum Bacteroidota; class Bacteroidia; order Bacteroidales; family Barnesiellaceae; genus Coprobacter; species Coprobacter tertius. The sequence goes on along the minus strand of NZ_JANDHW010000003.1, from coordinate 142,772 downwards.
AATTGGTAGAAACTTATGCCGTAAAAGTAGATCCCGTATTACACCGAGAAATTTTAGAACGATATAAGAAATTAAACATAGCTCCCTATAAAGGATTTATCAATCCGGTATACATACCGGTATATGATAAAAACGGAAATATATCCGATATAAATGTCACATATAAAGAAGGGTATGCTCAACAGATGTTACGATATTCTAAAGATTATTCATTATTACCCGATTATAACAATTAAAAAATACAAGTCGGTGCTTATAATTACAGATCGGATATTAAAATATGGATGAAAAAATAAAAGAGATAAAAAGGAAATTCAGAATGGCGATGAACGGTATCGTATCGGGAAGTATGCGAGAAAAAGGCATGGATTATCGTATCAATTTCGGCCTTACGCTCCCCTTGATAAAACGTATAGCACAAGATTATTATCCCGACGCCACGTTATCACGGACACTACGCAATGAAGATGTGCGCGAATCGAACATATTAGCCATACTTTTGTTTCCTCCAGAAGAAATGCAACCGGAAGAAATGCAGGAATGGGCGGAAAACATCCGTTTCAGGGAATTATCAGATATAGCATGTATGCACTTATTTAATAAAACTCCTTACGCCGAAAAAAAAGCTCGAGAATGGATCTCACAGAATAACGACATGCTTCAATATACAGGATTTCAGCTTGCCGGGAGAATAATTAGCGAGAAGAAATATATTTCTGCAAGTATGCTGAATTCACTCATAGAGGCAACACAAAACGCTATCGACAGGAATAACAGTACGACTATGACCATCGCACTGAACAGCATAATAAAGGCTATGCATACCGGTCTCGATAATGCCGGAACAATAAAATTATCTTTCGACAAATGGATACCTATGCATAATTCTTTCCGAAACACAGAAGCCAAACAAATAATAGATGATGAATACGAATTTATAACCGAAAGTTTTTAATTTCTGTAAAATATATTGAACTACTTGTTATTGTGCTTCTCATAAAAATATATATCTTTGTATCGTACGAATAAGATGATACCAGAAGAAAAAACAAAAGAAATTGTAAGGCAAAAACTTACGATGTATCTTGAATCGAAGGGGTTACGAAAAACCCCTGAAAGATACGCTATTCTCGACAAAATTTATTCAACGAATGAACACTTCGATGTAGATTCGTTGTATGAGATTATGGCTAAAAGTAAATACCGAGTAAGTAAAGCTACTGTGTATAATTCGATCGATCTTTTCGTGAATGCAGGTCTCGTTCGAAAACATCAGTTCGGCCATCATCCCGCACAATACGAAAAAGCCTATAATACCGTTAGCCATCATCATCTGATATGTACGTTATGTGGAAAGGTACAAGAAGTAAAAGACCAAGATTTATTGAACGTACTTGCCAATAAAAAATTCGGCAAATTCTCCACAACATATTATACACTTTACGTGTACGGTATATGTAACCGGTGTGCGCAAGCCGAAAAGAAAAAGGCCATCCACAAATAAGTGGATTTTTTTTTGTCTGTAGAGAAAATAATTATTACAATAAATTTAAACACCAATGAAAGTAGATGTTCTGTTAGGATTGCAATGGGGAGACGAAGGAAAAGGAAAAGTCGTAGACGTACTTACTCCCAACTATGATGTCGTTACCCGTTTCCAAGGAGGGCCTAATGCTGGTCATACCTTAGAATTCGACGGTCAGAAATATGTATTACGTTCTATTCCTTCAGGTATATTTCAAGGAGGTAAAATAAACGTAATCGGAAATGGTGTCGTTCTCGACCCATTATTGTTCAAACAGGAGGCCGAAGAACTTGCCAAAAGCGGACATGATCTTACGCAACGTTTGTATATTTCAAAAAAAGCACATCTGATATTGCCAACTCATCGAATGCTCGATGCGGCTTATGAAGCAGCGAAAGGTTCGGCCAAGATAGGAACTACCGGGAAAGGAATAGGTCCTACTTATACCGATAAAGTAAGTCGTAACGGTTTACGAGTGGGAGATTTGCTACATGATTTCAACCGCAAATATGCCGAAGCAAAAGCGAAACACGAGAAAATACTGAAATCGCTTAATTATGTTTATGACATTGCCGAACTCGAAGCCCAATGGATGGAAGCAGCAGAATATCTGAAAAAATTCAATCTTATCGATAGTGAGCACGTAATAAACAATTACCTGAAAGAAGGAAAGTCGGTACTTGCAGAAGGTGCGCAAGGTACACTACTCGATGTAGATTTCGGATCTTATCCGTTTGTTACCTCCTCAAACACCATATGTGCCGGAGCATGTACCGGTTTAGGCATAGCCCCCAGTAAAATAGGAAATGTTTATGGTATTTTTAAAGCATATTGTACACGGGTAGGTAGCGGTCCGTTCCCCACCGAATTATTTGACGAAACGGGAGAAACCATTCGGCGCATCGGTCACGAATTCGGGGCTGTTACCGGACGTTCACGTCGTTGTGGATGGATAGACCTGGTAGCCCTGAAATATTCCATTATGATAGACGGCGTTACCCACCTAATAATGATGAAGAGCGATGTACTCGATAGTTTCGATACGATAAAAGCCTGTGTCGCTTATAAAATAAATGGAAAAGAAATTACAGAATTCCCTTTCGAAATCGACGAAAAAATAGAACCTGTTTATGTGGAACTACCCGGTTGGAAAACCGATATGACCGGAATGCAGAGCGAAGATGAATTCCCCGAAGAATTTAATGCCTATCTCGATTTTCTCGAAACCGAATTAGAAGTTCCTATTAAAATTGTTTCGGTAGGTCCCGATCGTGAACAAACGATTATTCGTTATACCGAAGAAGATTAAAAAAAATTTATGATTATATAACTTTACCCTGTCTTTTCGAAATAGACAGGGTATTTTTTTACCTGCCATGCCTATAAACAATAGTAATAAGTTCTACATTCGCAGTCATATCTTTTCCTTTATCAGAAGTATTCTTTTAACATTTCAATAAAAAGGTATTTCATCGTAAACCGGCTTATTATTTTTTGAATAAAATTAAAAGTATATTTGCAGCATAAAATTCATATATCTTTCATTAAAATGAAACAATATTTTATTTCTCTACGGTATATCCTGTCAATACATTTTCTCGGACTTGCCATATTTACCCTGTTCAGAATTATTTTGTACATACAAGGTCATAGTTATATCGATGAAGCCAGTCGAGGATTTCTGATACAGTCACAAGCCTTTCTCAGGGGATTATGGATGGATAACGTAGTAGCGTGCTACATTCTTGTATTACCTCTGATAACGGTTTCTATCAGTTCACTGTTCAACTATTACGGGAAAAGACTTTATAAGAGTATCAACCTATACTTTTGCATCTTTTACAGCATTGCTTTTACCATTTCGGCTGCTGACATTCCTTATTTCGATTATTTTTTCAAACATATAAATGCATCTATTTTTAACTGGTTTTCTTATGTAGGGACCACGGTAGGCATGATGTTCGGCGAACTATCTTACCTGCTGGCATTCGGCTTTCTCCTATTGATCATTATATCCTTCTATATTATAACCCACCGTCTTTTACAAATGTTTTTAAAGGAAATAGGATCGCCCGTAAAAAAAACGACAGGAGTAACTAAATTAGCGATCGGAGGATGTTCTGTCCTTATCATTGGAGCATGTTTCTTCGGCATCAGAGGACGAACCGGTTATAACCCGATACGGGTAAGCGCGGCATACTATTGTAACAATACTTTTTTAAATCAATTGGGAATAAGTCCTTCTTTTAACCTTCTGAGAAGTTCTCTCGAAGCTTCAAAATCTGAAAATCAAGGAATAAAACTCATGGACGATACAAAAGCAATAAAGCTCGTTCGGCAAGAACTGAACATAACCGACTCTCTACCCGATATTTCTCCGATCGCACGCAATATCACTCATATAGGAGAACCGAACCGAAAAAACGTCATTCTCATTTTTATGGAATCGATGTCGGCCAAATTATTAAAAAGATACGGCAACACACAAGAATTAACACCCTTTCTCGACAGCATTGCCAACAATTCGTTATGCTTCGATCATTTCTATTCGGCAGGGACTCACACTAACCATGCAATACATTCGGTATTGTATTCATATCCTGCACTAATGAAGCACAATTCGATGAAAGGAGCTGTCATTCCGTTTTATGCAGGATTACCTACAATTTTACAAGATAACGGATACACGACTTTATTTTTTATGACTCATGAATCACAATATGACAACATGAACGGATTTTTACGAACTAACGGATTCGACCAAATCTATTCCCAAGAGAACTACCCCAAAGAAAAAGTAGTCAACAGCTTCGGAGTGCAGGATGACTTTTTATACGAATATGCCCTTAAAACGATCGATCGAGAATCGAAAAACGGAGATCCTTTTTTTAGTGTTTTACTAAGTATCAGCAATCATCCCCCTTATATCGTTCCGAAAGATTTTAAAGCACACAGTCATACCGATGAAACTCGTATTGTAGAATTCGCAGATAAGGCAATCGCAGACTTTATGAAACAAGCATCATCAAAACCGTGGTTCAAAAATACAATTTTCGTATTTTTTGGAGATCACGGGAAAAAAGTCGGTGAACCTCACAGCGATATGCCACTATCCTACAACCATATCCCTTGCCTATTTTATTCTCCGAATTATATAAAACCTGAAGCGAATAATGCATTGGGCGGACAAATCGACATAGGTCCCACCCTACTCGGATTACTGAATATAGATTATACGAATAACGGATTTGGAGTCGATCTGCTTCATGATAAAAGGCCTTATATCTTTTTTACATCCGACGACGCAATAGGGTGCATCGATCATGACCATTTTTATATCAACCGGCCAGCCGACAAACAAGAATGGTTACTTCATGTAAAGAACAGTGTAGAACAGGAAAAAATAATAAATCCGGCATTACAGGATAGTATGAAAAATTATGTATTCTCGATGTTACAAACCGCACAATATCTCATGCGAAACGAACTTACCGGAAAATATAAAGGATACATTCCACAATAAATACCCATAAAACAAGGCGGAAAAATATATTTTCCGCCTTGCATATATTACCATTATTCTATATTATTCAGCATCGAAAATCAATTCTCCGAAAAATTCGGGACGGTGAAAATCAGGGGACTGAGATTTCACCGGGTTCCAGCTCAAAAAATGAGGAAGACTTGTTTTATCGGCACATTTATAAAAATTCGCCTTAATTTTCGGTGGGAGAGCCTTACCATCAAGACCCATCAACTCAAACGGAATGGCCACTAAAAGTTCCCATGCGAAAATACCCTGCATTTCCTGAAAAGGTTTATTGCCGACTGAAGCATATCTTTTAATTAAAGCCATTTTTTCGAGAGGAAAATGCTCACACTCTTCCCTACTCTTACGCTTTGCAGCCAATGCAGTACCGATGCAGTTAAACTCAAAATTATAATATTCCTGCTCTCCCGGAACCTGCATAAAAAACTCCACACAACTGTCTTCCCATACCGGTCCGTTATCTGAAGTCGTAACCGCCAAGAGACAATTTCCACGGACAAAAAAATTAATATACAGATATTTATCGCTACGAGCTATATTAAATACTGTAATCGGTTTATAATTAAACTGACCAGGCCAGTTTACACACTCAATACTCTGACGAGCTGCTTTTTCTTCCATTATATCAGAAAGATCTTCGAGTGCAACATTATCCAGATTAGCAATATACGGGACAACAATCGATTTATTCATAGCATTATTGATTAAATTAATTTAAGATTGAAATACGCATCTATTCCCATAATAAAACCTACCAAAGACATAATAACCATGACAATGCCAATTCCGCGGTTTATCATCCATAAACTTCTTAAATTAAATCGGGTACGTATTTTATTTACCAAGAAAGTTATAGTCAACCACCAACCTATAGCACCTATAATTATCGATATGTATCCGGCAATATATTCAGGTAAATGAGATTCGGGAAGGAAAAAATTAAGGCGAGCAAATAACCCGATAAATAGAAACAGTATAAGCGGATTTGACAAAGTAAGGAAAAAAGCCGTTACGAAATCCTGTGTATAAGTACCTATATTCTTACTTTGCTTCCTGATATTTTTCGCCGGATTTTGACGGTACAAATATACCCCGAAACCAACCAAAACAAAACTGCCTAATATCTGCAACAAATTCTGATTTGTTTCTATAAAATCAGTAATAAATGACATCCCGAAGCCTGTTAGTAAAGCATAACACAAATCAGATAAAGAAGCTCCTAAACCAGTCACGAATCCGGGCCACCTGCCCTTGTTTAAAGTACGTTGAATGCATAAGACTCCGATGGGTCCCATCGGTGCAGAAACCAGCAAACCGATAGCTACTCCCCTTATGATCGTGTATAGCATTAAATCCACTATTATCAGTTTTATTCTATTTATAAAAGATGAAAAATATACTTTGTGAATGCAAATATAATAGTTAATTGTGAAAACCGCATAAATTGTTTTGTCTTAAATGTTTTAAAGAATGCAGGTTTTGATTAATTTTGCAGGGGAATTGCAAACCTTATTAAACTGAAAATATAAAGATAAATACAATAGCAATTTGAGTATAAGATATTTATCATATTTTTTCATTTCCAGGCATTCCATACTGCATAGATCGAACAACTAAATAACAAAAAATGGTTCTTTTTTTCAAAACACCAGATCAGACAGTGATAGCCGTAGAAGCTGATCACTCATTTTCCCCTGAAGAGAAAGAGAAGTTGTGCTGGCTTTTCAGCCAAGCCGAAGTAACGGATGACAAACAACTCGGCGGATGGTTTATAGGCCCCCGGAAAGAAATGATTACTCCCTGGAGTACAAATGCGGTAGAAATTACCCAGAATATGGGACTATCCGGAATAACCCGTATTGAAGAATATTTTGCGGCAAAAGACAAAGATGCAGAACATGATCCCATGTTGCAACGCATGTATAATGGATTGAACCAGCAAATATTTGAAATAAATAAAAAACCCGATCCTATCGTTTATATCGACGATATTGTCTCCTATAATAAACAAGAAGGCTTGGCCCTGAGTGATGACGAAGTTAACTACTTAAATGAGCTAAGTAAAAAAATCGGCCGTAAGCTTACCGACAGCGAAGTTTTCGGTTTCTCTCAAGTAAACTCGGAACATTGTCGCCACAAAATATTCAACGGTGTTTTTATTATCGATGGAGAAGAAAAAGAAAGTTCGTTATTTAAACTGATTAAAAAGACTTCAGAATACAACCCGAATCGTCTTGTATCAGCGTATAAAGATAATGTCGCTTTTAACGAAGGCCCCGAAGTCGAACAATTCGCACCCGCTTCGCAAGACAAACCCGACTATTTCGAAATAAAAGACATAAAAACTGTCATTTCGTTAAAAGCCGAAACTCATAATTTCCCTACTACAGTCGAACCTTTCAATGGAGCAGCAACAGGTACCGGAGGAGAAATACGAGACCGTCTGGGAGGAGGAAAAGCCAGTCTCCCTATAGCAGGTACCGCCGTATATATGACTTCGTACCCACGTACCGAAGAAGGTCGTGAATGGGAAGAAAATGCCATGCCCGAGCGTAAATGGTTATATCAGACTCCAGAACAAATATTAGTGAAAGCATCTAATGGAGCATCTGATTTCGGTAACAAATTCGGACAACCTCTTATCTGTGGATCTTTATTAACTTTCGAACATGCCGAAAATTACAAAAAATTTGCGTATGATAAAGTAATCATGCTGGCAGGAGGCGTAGGATTCGGGACAATGAGGGATGCATTAAAAGGAACTCCCGAAGCCGGACAAAAAGTAGTGGTAATGGGCGGTGATAATTACCGTATCGGAATGGGTGGAGGAGCTGTTTCTTCAGTAGAAACCGGTGTGTATGCCAACGCAATCGAATTAAACGCCATTCAACGGGCTAATCCTGAAATGCAAAAAAGGGCCTCTAATGTGATACGAGCCTTGGCTGAAGCTGATGAAAACCCCATCGTATCGATACACGACCACGGTGCCGGGGGGCATCTGAACGCCCTTTCGGAATTAGTTGAAAGCACAGGTGGTAAAATAGAAATGGATAAACTGCCCATTGGAGATCCTACCTTATCGGCAAAAGAAATTGTCGGGAACGAAAGCCAGGAACGAATGGGAATGGTAATACAAGAAAAAGACATCGAAAAAGTACGCCAAATAGCTGATCGGGAACGAGCTCCCATGTATGTAGTAGGAGAAACTACCGGAGACATGAGATTTGTATTCGAACAAGCAGACGGAGTAAGACCTATTGATCTCGCAATGGAAGATATGTTCGGAAAAGCACCGCGTACTGTCATGAAAGATAAAACAATTATCGAAACATATCAAGGCGTAAAATACGTAACAAGTAAAATACACGAATATCTCGAAAATGTTTTGCAACTCGAAGCTGTCGCTTGCAAAGACTGGTTAACAAATAAAGTAGACCGTTCGGTAACCGGTAAAGTAGCCCGCCAGCAATGTCAGGGAGAAATACAACTTCCGCTTAGCGATTGCGGAGTCGTTGCCCTCGATTACCGGGGAAAAGCCGGTATCGCAACCTCTATAGGCCATGCTCCCCAAGCCGCTATGGCCGATCCCGAAGCCGGATCGGTATTGGCGGTTGCCGAATCACTGACTAACATAATATGGGCACCTCTCAGCGAAGGGTTGCAAAGCGTTTCCTTAAGTGCAAACTGGATGTGGCCATGTAAAAACGAAGGAGAAGACGCACGACTTTATAAAGCTGTAGAAGCTTGTAGCCGTTTTGCCTGCGAATTGGGTATAAACATTCCTACCGGTAAAGACAGTTTATCGATGACGCAAAAATACGGAGATGAAAAAGTATATTCACCCGGAACAGTCATCATTTCAGCCGGAGCAGAAGTATCGGATGTTAAGAAAGTGATATCCCCCGTTCTTGTACACGATCGCAATAGTGCCGTTTATTATATCGATTTTTCATTCGATTCTTTCAAACTCGGAGGATCTGCTTTTGCTCAATCTCTGAATAAAATCGGAAACGAAGTACCGACAGTAAAAGATAGTGAATATTTTGCTTCGGCGTTCGAGACTATACAAGAATTGATAAACAAAGGACTTATACTTGCCGGCCATGACATTTCGGCCGGAGGAATGATCACCGCTTTATTAGAAATGAATTTCGCCAATGTAGAAGGTGGACTCGAAATTAATCTCGATAAGATAGCTGAAAAAGATATTATTAAAATTCTATTCAGTGAAAACCCGGGTATACTCATACAAGTAAAAGATAAAATACAAGTAGAAAAAATATTACAAGATAACGGAATCGGTTTTCTGAAAATAGGACGCCCTTGTAATGAAAGACATTTACTCGTCAAAAAAGACGAAGCCGAATATCAATTCGGTATCGATCACCTGCGAGACGTCTGGTATTCGTCCTCATACCTATTGGATCGTAAACAAAGCGGAGAAAAATCATCAAAAGACCGCTTCGAAAATTATAAACAACAACCGATACAAATTAAATTTAATTCCTCTTTCACCGGAAAACTATCTTCATACGGAATTAATCCCGACCGGCGTCAACATAACGGCATAAAAGCAGCCATTATACGTGAAAAAGGAGTAAATGGGGATCGTGAAATGGCATATTCCCTTTATTTGGCAGGATTCGATGTAAAAGACGTGCATATGACCGACCTTATCAGTGGCAGGGAAACGCTCGAAGACGTAAATATGATCGTATATTGCGGAGGTTTTTCCAACTCTGACGTTTTAGGTTCGGCAAAAGGATGGGCCGGAGGATTTTTATGGAACGAAAAAGCCAAAGTAGCCCTCGATAGATTTTATGCCCGTAAAGATACCTTAAGTTTAGGAATCTGCAACGGCTGTCAGTTGATGGTCGAACTCGGTTTGCTCACTCCCGATCATGAGAAGAAACCTAAAATGCGTCACAACGATTCTCATAAATTCGAATCGGAATTTATCGGTCTTACCATACCGAAAAACAATTCAGTTATGTTCGGTTCATTATCGGGCAGCAAATTAGGAATTTGGGTAGCCCATGGTGAAGGTAAGTTTGAATTACCATACGATAAAGATAAATACAATGTTGTCGCACAGTACAGTTACGACGCATATCCGGCAAATCCCAACGGTTCACCCTGGGCTATAGCCGGTATTGCATCGGAAGATGGTCGTCACTTAGCTTTGATGCCTCATCTCGAAAGAGCAATATTCCCCTGGCAATGGGCTTATTATCCTTATGACCGTAAAAACGAAGACCAGGTTACACCCTGGATCGAAGCTTTTGTAAATGCACGTAAATGGGTAGAAAAACAAAACGGTAAATAACTGATCCTTAAAAGGGAGAGTGACGTACGAACGAGCACTCTCCCTTTTTATTTAAAATACAGTAATATATCATCACAAGCTCAAAAAAACTAAAGACATCAGAATAACTATGGGAGGATTTTTTGGAACTATAAAGAAAAAATCATGTGTTGCCGATTTGTTTTACGGTGTAGACTATAATTCGCACATGGGAACAAAAAGAGCCGGTATGGTTACACAAGATAACGGGAATTTCATTCGTGCAATACATAATATTGAAAACTCATATTTTCGGTCGAAATTCGAAGATGATCTTCCTTCATTTTCAGGGTGTTCGGGGATCGGTGTTATTAGCGACACCGACGCTCAACCAATTATTATAAGTTCACACTTAGGAAAATTTGCGATCGTTACCGTCGCTAAAATCAATAATATACCCGAACTCGAAAAAGAATTATTAGCCAAAGGAAACCATTTCTGCGAACATAGCAACGGCATCACGAATCAATCGGAACTGGTATCGATGCTCATTATAGAAGGGAAAAACTTTGTCGAAGGAATCGAGAACGTATACAACCGTATCAAAGGATCTTGTTCGATTCTTTTACTTACCGAAGACGGGATTATCGCAGCACGCGATAAATATGGAAGAACTCCTGTTTTATTAGGAAAAGGAAAAAACTGCTATGCCGTTTCTTCAGAAACCTGTAGTTTCCCCAATTTAGGATACGAAACAGAATACAATCTCGGCCCGGGAGAAATCGTACACATTACTGCAGACACATTTACCCAATTACGGAAACCGGGGGAGAAAATGCAAATTTGTTCTTTTTTATGGGTATATTATGGTTATCCTGTTTGCGAATACGAAGGAAAAAACGTCGATACCATGCGATTTGATTGTGGACTCGAAATGGGAAAAACAGACGATATAGAAGCTGATTTTGTTTCCGGAATTCCAGACTCCGGCGTAGGCATGTCTTTAGGATACGCAGTAGGTAAACAAATACCCTATCAGCGGGGAATCGTAAAATATACTCCTACCTGGCCAAGAAGTTTTACTCCCCCCAATCAGGAAATGAGAGAGCTGGTAGCCAAAATGAAACTAATTCCCAATAAAAGCCTGCTCAAAGATAAAAAAGTCGTATTCTGCGACGATTCTATCGTAAGAGGAACTCAGTTACGGGATAATGTAAACGATCTTTATCGCTATGGAGCAAAAGAAGTACATATGCGCATCAGTTGTCCGCCTTTGATTTACCCCTGCAAATTTCTCAATTTTACGGCATCTAAATCGGATCTCGAACTGATTACCCGCCGTACAATACAAAAACTGGAAGGAAATCATGATAAAGACCTTTCGGAATATGCTACGACAAATTCACCGAAATATTGCAGAATGGTCGACAGTATTTGTAAAGAATTAAATATAACTACATTAAAATTCAATCCGATAGAAACACTCGTAAAATCGATAGGATTACCTAAAGAATGTATCTGTACGCATTGTTTCGATGGAAGTAGTTATGAATAAAACAAAGAATCATCGAAAATTCTCGGTAGGCTTTATATCTCTGATAAGATATTTTTTCGTTGAAAATACTTGGCTATTTTAAAGCATTCCGTAAATTTGTGATTTACAACTGACGTAATTAAAAATAAACAAAAATATTATAATCTATATCCCGATTTAATTATGAGCTTAAAAATTATTGTACTTGCTAAACAAGTACCTGATACAAGAAATGTAGGAAAAGATGCAATGAAAGCAGACGGTACTGTTAACCGCGCCGCCCTGCCTGCAATCTTTAATCCTGAAGACCTGAATGCACTCGAACAGGCTCTGCAATTAAAAGACCAACACCCGGGTTCTACCGTATCTTTATTGACTATGGGTCCTCCCCGTGCAGCCGATATCATACGAGAAGGACTTTTTAGAGGTGCAGACGGCGGAGTTTTACTGACCGACCGTGCTTTTGCCGGAGCCGATACACTTGCAACCTCTTATGCTTTGGCTTGCGCAGTACGTAAACTGAAAAATTATGATATTATCATTGGCGGCCGTCAGGCTATCGACGGTGATACAGCTCAGGTAGGTCCTCAGGTTGCCGAAAAATTAAAAATACCTCAGATCACTTACGCCGAAAAAATTATTAAAGCAGATAATGATAAAGTAACCGTAAAGCGTCGTCTCGAACGGGGTATAGAAATAGTGGAATGTAAAACGCCTGTGGTCATCACAGTAAATGGAAGTGCCGACGATTGTCGTCCGCGCAACGCAAGACTGATACAAAAATATAAATATGCAAAAACCATCAGCGAAAGGCAAAATCAAGATAACGACTATTTCGATAAATTATACGAATCACGACCTTATTTGAACCTCACCGAATGGAGCGTATCCGATGTAGATGCCGACCTTAATCAAGTAGGGTTAGCCGGATCTCCGACAAAAGTGAAATCGATAGAAAATGTGGTTTTCCAAGCTAAAGAGAGCAAACAGCTCAGCGGATCGGATAATGAGATCGACGAACTGATGAAAGAGTTGATCGTAAACCACACCATCGGATAATACCGGTGATATTCATTAACTCTCTAAAAAGTATTTTATGAACAATTTAATTGTATATTGCGAAATAGAAGACGGCATTATCGCCGATGTAAGCCTCGAATTGCTGACAAAAGGTCGTTCCCTGGCTAATAAACTAAATTGTAAACTCGAAGCTCTCGTCGTAGGAAGTAACCTCGATGGCGTAGAAAAACAAATATTTCCCTACGGTGCCGATACGATATATCTGGCTGATGACAAAAGATTATTTCCCTATACATCACTCCCACATACATCGGTATTGGTAAATCTCTTTAAAGAACAAAAGCCCCAAATTTGTCTGATGGGAGCTACCAGTATCGGTCGCGATCTGGGTCCGCGAGTATCATCTTATTTGCATAGCGGTCTTACCGCCGACTGTACATCTCTCGAAATTGGTCCTCACGAAGACAAAAAAGAGGGGAAAAAGTATGAAAATCTTTTATATCAAATACGTCCTGCCTTTGGAGGGAATATCGTAGCGACCATTGTAAACCCCGAATGCCGTCCTCAAATGGCAACCGTGCGGGAAGGCGTTATGAAAAAAGAAATCGTCTCTCCCACATATAAAGGAGAAATCGTAAAGCTCGATGTTTCAAAATATGTTTACGATACCGATTTTGCAGTTGATGTGATCGAACGTCACATGGAAAAATCGAAAATCAACATCAAAAGCTCACCGATCATCGTAGCCGGAGGTTATGGCGTAGGGTCGAAAGAAAATTTTAAGCTATTATACGATCTTGCAGATACAATCGGAGCAGAAGTAGGTGCTTCACGTGCAGCCGTAGATGCCGGTTTCGCAGAACACGAAAGGCAGATCGGCCAAACCGGTGTTACCGTTCGTCCGAAATTATATATCGCTTGCGGTATCTCGGGACAAATTCAACATATTGCCGGGATGCAGGATAGTTCTATTATAATTTCGGTAAACAACGATCCGAATGCCCCGATAAATACGATCGCCGATTATGTAATTACCGGAACCGTTGAAGATATTCTTCCTAAAATGATAAAATATTACAAGAAGAATTCTAAATAATAAATTTCGACAAACTCTTATCCTTATGACAAAGTATTTCTAAATAAATGTCGTTTTCAACTTCATCATATTGGAAGTTTCAGTTCAGGCCGACACGACTTATTCTCAGGGATCAGAGAAAATAATCCCACAAGAAAGGATACGAACTGATTATACAAATACGATGATATTTTGAAAAATGCAGGGATGAGAAAATATAAGTAATAAAAACAAAAACGATTAAATAATATGTCTAATTTCTATTTAGATAACAGTGATCTGAAACATCACTTAAATCATCCGCTCATGAAGCGGCTGGTCGCCTTGAAAGAAAGAGATTACAGCGATGCTGAAAAATACGATTATGCCCCTTTCGATTTTGAGGATGCAATGGATAGTTATGAAAAAGTCCTTGAAATAGCCGGAGAAATCAGTGGTGAGATTGTTGCTCAAAATGCAGAAAGTGTCGATCATGAAGGACCTCAAGTTATCGATGGACATGTAAAATATGCATCAGGCACAGAAAAAAACCTCGAAGCATTAATCAATGCCGGTTTAATGGGCATTTCTCTTCCCCGCCGTTACAATGGGTTGAACTTCTCATTAGTACCCTATATAATGGCAGCTGATATGGTGAGCCGGGCAGATGCTGGTTTTGTAAATATATGGGGATTGCAAGATTGTGCAGAAACAATTTATGAATTTGCCAGCGAAGAACAAAAACAAAAATACTTACCGAGAGTATGTGCCGGTGAAACAATGGCTATGGACTTGACCGAACCCGATGCAGGATCGGACTTACAAGCCGTAATGCTAAAAGCCACTTACAGCGAAACCGACGGTTGCTGGTATCTCAACGGTGTAAAACGGTTTATTACCAACGGTGACGGACATATCGCATTGGTGTTGGCTCGGTCAGAAGAAGGAACTAAAGACGGACGTGGCCTTTCGATGTTTATTTATGACAAGAATGACGGAGGAGTAACCGTTAGACGCATCGAAAATAAAATGGGTATAAAAGGTTCTCCCACTTGCGAACTGGTTTTCCGTAATGCAAAAGCTGAACTTTGCGGAGACCGTAAAATGGGACTGATAAAATACGTAATGGCATTGATGAACGGTGCACGGTTAGGCATTGCCGCACAATCGGTTGGTGTATCAGAAGCTGCATATCGCGAAGCTCTGTCATATGCTCAAGAACGTCGCCAGTTTGGAAAAGCCATTATCGAATTCCCGGCCGTTTATGAAATGCTATCTTTAATGAAGGCAAAACTCGACGCCTCTCGTTCTCTGCTATACGAAACAACTCGTTTTGTAGATATGTATAAAACTCTCGAAGATATCTCAAAAGAACGCAAGCTCGAGAAAGAAGAACGTGCCGAAATGAAAATGTATCAGAAACAAGCTGATGCATTTACACCTTTGGCAAAAGGAATAGGCAGCGAATTTTGTAACCAGAACGCATACGATTGTGTACAGATACACGGTGGTTCAGGATTTATGAAAGACTATGCTTGTGAAAGAATTTACCGGGATGCCCGTATTACTTCTATTTACGAAGGCACTACCCAATTACAAGTAGTTGCAGCAATCCGTCACGTAACAACGGGAACATATCTCAACATGATGAAATTCTATGAAGAACAGCCAATATGTCCCGAGCTTATACCGTTACAAAACCGGTTGAAAGCAATGACAGCTATATACGAAAAAACCGTTTCTTCAGTTACCGAAACTAAAGATCCCGAATATATCGATTTCCACGCACGCCGTATGGTAGAAATGGCAGGACATATTATTATGGGACACCTGCTATTGCAAGATACGAGCAGATGCAATTCGTTCAGAAATTCAGCAGAAGTATATATACATTACGGTGAATCGGAAGTAATGAAGAATGCAGAATATATTGAAAAGTTCAATATCGAAGACCTCGAATTTTATCGTCTTTAAAAATTCGATATAAATAAAAAACACAGAAGGGACTACCGAAAATGAGTAATCCCTTCTGTGTTTCTACTCAAAATTAAAAAAACAGCTGCCATTTCTTCATCACACCTTTAATTTGGATACCTTATTATTTATCTAATTTTATAGGCTTTAACCTAACAGAAAACGTTAATTTATTATTTATGAAAAACAAAGATATTATTATCGGTATCGGTGAAATTCTTTGGGATGTATTGCCTACCGGAAAAGTATTAGGAGGTGCACCCGCAAACTTTGCCTATCATTCGGGACAATTCGGCTTTGAAGGATATGCCATAAGTGCTGTTGGGAAAGATGAACTCGGTAAAGAAATTATTGAAAATCTAAAAAGGAAAAAACTAAATTATATACTACCCGAAATCGATTTTCCCACGGGAACTGTAAATATCACTCTTGACGAAAACGGAATCCCCTGTTATGAAATATGCGAAAATGTAGCCTGGGACAATATTCCTATTATTCCTGAAGCCGAGGATATTGCCCGTAAAGCGAAAGCTATCTGTTTCGGATCACTGGCCCAGAGAAACGAAATCTCTCGTAAAAGCATCCGTCATATCATCAGACTCGTACCCAAAGAATCCCTCCGCATTTTCGACATAAACCTAAGGCAACATTGCTATACAACCGATACCGTACGTGAATCGATATCTCATTGCAACATATTAAAAATCAATGATGAAGAACTAATCACCGTCTCACGTATGTTTGGCTATGATACACCCGACTTACAGGAAATATGTAAAAGAATTGTTTCCGATTTCAAACTAGAAATGCTCATTCTTACTTGTGGGATTAATGGTAGTTACGTTTTCACCCCTACTTCTATGTCTTTTCAAACAACTCCTCAAGTCAAAGTAGTCGATACTGTTGGAGCCGGCGACTCTTTCACCGCAGCATTTTGCAGTGCGATAATCAAAGGAAAAGATATATGTGAAGCACACAAAATCGCAGTAGATACATCTGCGTATGTCTGTTCGTGTGCAGGAGCAATGCCTGCATTACCCGAAAAAATAACAAAAATCATATCTTAATTCAAAAAACAACTATTTCCATCCAATCCCGGTTGTTTAAAGCAACCGGGATGTTTTTTACAAACATCCTCTTAATTTCTTATAATTAAATAAATATTACTATCACAAAATAGTATGTCCGTAATATACGCATTCAAAATATTCCTTATCTTTGAATAATGATAATTTTCTTAGCTTATTTTAAATGATTGTAATAAATTTTCTCTGTTTCAATTTTTGAACAGAACCTTATATCTAACTTTTTAAATATAAAATGAAATGAAAAAAAAATTTCATGTAGTATTCATCGCACTATTAATACTATTCCCCTTAAAAGGTAAATGCGAAAACAAAAATGCCGATCCCTGGGAAAACTACAAATTCGGTAAAATAGAACTTGTCGATAATGAAACTGACCGTACCGGTTCGAAAATCTACCACCGTCTTATACCCGATATGAACGAATATATTTATGCTGCGGGGCGTGATGTTATGCGCACACTTTATAACGATCCCTCCTCACCCGGAGTACCCTCCCCAAGCAAAGTTACACTCGTTTATACTCTCAAATCGGGAATGGGTAATACACCATCAGCTAAATGGGGAGGAAGCGACGCAAACGGTAACATACGCGTAGGTATCGATTATTCGATCGACTATATCGAAAAACTTTTCAGAGATGCATCAAATCCTACCGACATTGAAATTGAAAAATTCATGTACGAAACAAAAGGCGTATTACTACATGAAATGACTCATGCTTTACAGGTAGAATTATCGGGCTACCAAACCGGAAACCAGCAATGGGCTGCAATTGAAGGTATGGCCGATGCAGTACGTTATCTAAATGACCATTTTACAATGGCCGACCGGCCAGCAGGAGGTAACTATTTAGATGGATATCGATATACCGGATTTTTTTTCGGATGGCTTACAAAAGAAAAGAATCCCGAATTCATTAAAAGATTCAACTATGCTCCTATTGCTTTAGGATTCAGTTGGAATTTTACCAAAGCCGTATATTATGGGCTTAACAAAACTGTAAATATGACAGAACTATGGAATGAATACCTCATTGCCATGAACGATCCGAATGCTCCGATGGAAACATCGCCATTAATGAAACATTACAGCCCCCTTACTCTCTCAGGATTCAATGTGGACATAATCGCAGAATCGGGGACATTATCAGGTACTTCAGGAAACTATACCCTATCGACTAATGCATATAACGATGCGAGAGGCTTAGGTTTATGCGACGGACAAGGTAATATCTTCTATTCGCAATCGGTTAACGAATCTCTGAAAAACGGATTGCCTACAGATGGAAACATTGTCTCCGATCACACCGGTTGCAAATACAAACTTGCCGATTATAATAAAAATAACGTATTGTCGGGAGGTGGAACACTTACTCTCAATACTAAAGTAAATGCTAGTGAAATATTGGTATTAGGATTTAGTGTTTATAACGGTCAGTCTCCAGTAACAGCACATTATACCAATGGAACAATTGTTACAAACCAATCGATAATGGGTAATTGGGGAAACAAAAACGGCGGCGCTTATTCTGCCGGGCTCTTCAATTATAAATCAGGAACTTTGAACGACAGTGATACTCGTACTTTATGTGAGATGAGAATCGTTACCGACCCGAATAAAACGATAAACAAAATATCGATCAGCGATGTAAATGCATGGACCGCATTATTTGCCGTTTCCGCTCTGATTAATTATAATATCGAAGATACAGAACATACCTTAGACCCAAATGAAGACGGTGTATTCCACATGAATGAAAATTCACAGCTAATCACTGAAAATGAGAAAATAATCGGACAAATCAATTATACATATAATTTTTCTCAAGCCCAAAAATGGGAAGCTATCTCATTCCCTTTCACTCTAAATTCCATTACCGATGCAGAAGGTAATGAAATCACTTTATCAGAAACAAAAGAAAATAATTGTTTGAATGTAATCTCATATAATCCCGAAAACAATAGTTGGGAGTATATTACTTCATTATCTCAAATCGAATCGGATAAAGGCTACCTCTATGCTCTGAACGGTACGGGAGAAATCACTTTTACAGGCATTGAGCCTACCGTCCAAAAAAACTTTATCCGCGGTACAGTAACCGACAACGCCATTGCCGGTAAAAACATCTATGTAAATAACGTATTAAAAAATTCTGAAACAACAAATGTATATGTATTGGAAGGGAACAACTTCGTATTGAAACAGTCGGTACAATTAAAACCGTTTCAGACATATATGGTTGCTACCGAAGACATAATGTCTACGACCCCCTCATTCGAAATAGGAGATATAAGTAGTATATGCGATTATACTTCTAAAGATACGGATATAAAGATAACGACTACCCACAATCAAATACAAATTACGACCGACGGCCAAGTACAAGTCGATTTATATACATTACAAGGGCAAAAAATACTTTCTTCTGTAATTAACGGTTCATTTTATCGTACCCTCGATAATGGAATATATATTGTAAAAATTATTTCGGGAAAAGGCACGGTATCAAAAAAAGTATTAATTCAAGACTGAAATAATCACCGATATATTATTCTCTCAGGTCCTGTAATAACATATTTACAGGACCTTTTCTTATACAATACCGAATAAAAAGGATTTTTAGTTCCGTAAATAAAATAAAAAAGCTATCTGTAACCAGATAGCTTTGGGGTGAAAGATGGGGCTCGAACCCACGACCTTCGGAACCACAATCCGACGCTCTAACCAACTGAGCTACATTCACCATTTCTCAATTGCGATGCGAAGATATGAAGTTTTTTTTAATCACACAATACCTTCGACGTCTTTTTTTCAAAAAATATATTCTTCAACCCCATAATTATTTTCTTGTAAGAAATGTCGGTTATTCTCGACAAATCGTTTCATCGGAATATACAGTAAAGGAAACGAATCTTTTACAAAAGGCAATACAGATGCAGCAGGAAGAACCTCATATCCTTTCCCGGCACGATGAGCAGGACGCTGGGTATAATGTAATGCATAACGGGCATCAGATATATCGATCCCATGATCATTTTTAATTACCTTTACTTTTACAATAGCGCCTCCCTGTGTATCGGGATCCTGCATATTCGAGATAAAGTTTCCCAGAGAATACACAATCAAACATGAAGCTCCTATAGAGTCTTTTTTGAGCGACATCGGTTGTATTACATGAGGATGTGCTCCGATAATAAGCTGTACTCCTTCTCTTCGTAGAAACGTAGCTATTTGTTTTTGAAAATAGGTCGGTTTTTTATGATACTCTTCTCCCCAATGAATACAAGCAATCATCAATTCTGCTCCTTTCATTTTAGCTGTTTCCAAATCGGCCTTAATTTGCACCGTATCGATATAATTTACAACCGACGGTAAAATGACACCGATACCATTTGTACCATACGTATAATTGAAAAAAGCCATACGAATATTATTCTTATCGATAATCAAGGGATATTCGTGTACTCGGCTAACCGAATCGGTATAAGTACCCAAATGAGTTATACCCAAAGTATCGAGGGCGGCAATGGTACGGTTTAGTCCCTTTGTGTAACGATCGAGGCAATGATTATTTGCAGTAAGAAATATACCGAAACCTGCATTTTTTAAAGCAGCCGCATATTCACGAGGTGAACTAAACTGAGGATATCCAGAATAAGGTTTTCCACCTAAAGTAGTTTCAAAATTCACTACAGCAATATCTACCGATCGCACTTCATTTCTTATCTTATCGAAACAGGCGTCGTAATCAAATCCTCCCTCAATCTTAGCATTCGTAACTTGTGGCAAATGCTGCATAGCATCTCCTACAAACAAAAGAGTAAGAGTATCTGAACGGGATTCATAATTAAAAGATCGTTCTCCATACCTATGGTTATGTTTTTCCTGAGAATTACTGGTACAAGCATATAAGGAAATAATAATAAAAAGAAATACCTCAGACAAATACCTCAGTATAACTAAAGATCGCTTATTAATTAAATGTGTTTTCATGCAATTAAATTAGAGAAGATACGAAGTTTTAAGATTTCGCTCAAAACTTCGCATCCTATACAATTACTATTATTGATATATCGCCTTTTTGCCGGCAAGCAATGTGTTACGCATCAACGAAACGATTGTCATGGGACCGACACCTCCCGGTACCGGAGTAATATAAGAACATTTCGGAGCTACCTCATCGAATTTAACATCTCCAGTAAGTTTAAAACCCGATTTCGTCTTATCCGACGGTACACGTGTCGTTCCTACGTCGATAACTGTCGCTCCTTCTTTTACCATATTTCCTTTTAAAAATTCAGGAACACCCAAAGCGGCAATAATAATATCCGCCTTTAAACACATCTCTTTTAAATCGGTCGAATAACTGTGACAGACCGTTACCGTAGCATTTCCAGGATTAGACTTTTGCATCATCAACGTTGCAACCGGTTTCCCTACAATATTGCTACGCCCCAATACAATACAATGTTTTCCTTTTGTTTCTATATTATATCTTTTCAGCAATTCCAGAATACCGGCAGGAGTCGCCGAAACGAAACAAGGCAAACCGATAGACATACGTCCCACATTAATAGGATGAAATCCATCCACGTCTTTCCGATAATCGATTGCTTCGATCACTTTCTGCTCCGAGATATGCTTGGGCAACGGTAATTGTACTATAAATCCATCGATATCGACATCCTTATTCAAACGGTCAACTACATCCAGTAATTCTTTTTCCGTCACATCGCTTTCGAGCCGTATCAACGTCGATTTAAAGCCACATTGTTCACAAGCTTTTACCTTATGAGCGACGTATGTTTCACTTCCCCCGTCATGCCCTACCAATACGGCTGCCAAATGAGGTATCTTCCCTCCTGCCGCCTTTATCTGCTCAACCTCGAGCGCAATTTCACTTTTGATCTGATCGGCTATAGCCTTCCCGTCTATCAACTGCATAGCATCTATTTTATGGTTATCTTAAAAAATTACCGGCTTTGTCTCCGTCTTTATCTATCCCGCATAAAGTAATACGGAAAGGTAAAAACTCGTATCCAAAGCCGGCAATCTCCATCATATCACTGTTTTGGAAAAGTCATCTTCTTTTCAACCCCTTCATCATTCGAGCCGGATTCTTTGTCTGAGTCACCATACGCATCATTTTACGCGTTTCATCAAATTGCTTAATCAATCGGTTCACCTCTTGAATAGAAGTACCGCTTCCTTTAGCAATACGCTGACGACGACTACCGTTAAGAACTTCGGGATTGGTCCTTTCTTTAGGTGTCATCGAATAAATAATCGCTTCGATACTTTTAAAAGCATTGTCATCGATATCCATATCCTTAATCGCTTTTCCCACTCCCGGTATCATAGAAGCCAATTCTTTCAGGTTACCCATTTTCTTTATCTGCTGTATCTGGCTTATAAAATCATTGAAATCGAATTGATTTTTGGCAATTTTTTTCTGTAAGCGTTTGGCTTCTTCTTCATTATACTGTTCTTGAGCCCGTTCTACCAGTGAAACAATGTCTCCCATTCCGAGAATACGGTCGGCCATACGTGCCGGATGGAAAACATCGAGTGCTTCCATCTTCTCTCCCGTACCTACAAATTTTATAGGTTTATTTACGACTGTACGTATCGACAATGCAGCACCACCCCGGGTATCACCATCGAGTTTTGTCAATACCACTCCCGTAAAATCCAGTCGATCATTAAATTCCTTGGCAGTATTTACCGCATCTTGCCCCGTCATGGAATCTACAACAAAAAGAATTTCCTGAGGTTTTACAGCATCTTTAATTGATTGAATTTCCTGCATCATTTGCTCATCTACAGCCAAACGACCAGCGGTATCGATAATTACCAAATCATTCCCGTCGACTTTTGCCTGTTTAATTGCATTTTTTGCGATTTCAACCGGATTTTTATTGCCTTCTTCACTATATACAGGTACTTGTATCTGTTCTCCGAGAACCTTTAACTGTTCGATCGCAGCCGGACGATATACGTCACCGGCAACAAGCAATGGCTTTTTCGAACGTTTTGTCTTTAGCAAATTAGCCAGCTTACCCGAAAACGTCGTTTTACCCGATCCCTGTAACCCCGACATGAGTATAATAGCCGGAGAACCGGTTATGTTTATATCCACTGCGTCACCTCCCATCAGGGTCGCCAATTCGTCATGAACGATTTTTACCATCAACTGCCCCGGTTTAACAGCCGTAAGCACGTCCATTCCCAACGCTTTTGTTTTTACCGTGTCGGTAAACTGTTTGGCCACTTTGTAGTTAACATCTGCATCGAGTAACGCTTTACGTACATCTTTCAGAGTCTCGGCCACATTTATTTCGGTGATTTTCCCTTCACCTTTCAATATTTTAAATGACCGTTCAAGTCTTTCGCTTAAATTCTCAAACATAGTATCTTATTTCTTTTTTTCTTTTACAATTTTTCCATAAGACGCAAAAGTACAAAAAAAGGTTGGGATTCTCTATATTTTTTTGTTTTGCCAACGGGCTTTTTTTATATACAACCACGAAAGCAAAAGTAAGACAGCCCAATATATGTATTCTACAAACCAGCATAAAGCTACATTTGCCGGTCGGAAGAGAAGTATTATCACATAAATAGCAACCATATATACAAAAGCCGTAAATGTTTCGATCACCATAGTAGTACGTGTATTTCCGGTTCCGGCAACCGTATGAAACCATATACTACCCGGTACTGCCAAGAAATAATACAATACCATAACATACATAGACAAGATACTCCCTTGTATAAGTTCCTGGTTATCGGTATATATACGTAATAATAACGAAGGCCATAAAAATACCAGTAACATCAAGGGAAGAATGACCATATAACACATTTTCATTATCCTCAGCGAAATACGAGGGACTTCATCCGGGTGTCCGGCTCCCATAGCATTACTCACAAGAGTACAAGCTGTAGCGGCAAATGCATTAACCGGCATAAAAAATATAGTGGAAACACTGCGTACGATATTTGCAATCGCCAACTGACGTTCTCCTAAATGTTCTATTGCGACAAAAAATACAAACCAGGTTATGATGGGAATAAAAAATTGTATCATAGTCCAGATAGAAACATTCAATACTCTCACGATCACCTTCGGATCAAAATGAGTAAAATCGAAAAAAGCATATTTCTTCGTATCTACTTTTACATTGGTATATAAGATATAATAGATTACCGAAATCAATTCAGATAATACCGATCCTAAAGCTGCCCCTCCGATTCCCATCGCGGGACATCCGAATTTACCGAATATAAAAATATAATTAAGAATAATATTCGATACCGCCATTATAATGGCATTCACCGTTAATATGCGAGTTTTGGTTATTCCTACATAAAAGGCCCGAAACATCGCTGAGATAAACGAAAAAAACAACCCGTATATACGATAATCGAGATATTCGGTCGTCGCATTATAAATCTCTTTCGAGTTTATCATCAATCGTAAAAACCACGGCGAACAGAAATCATTAAGTCCCCATAACAAAGCAGCTAACAAAATAAGGAAAAAGGTACTTTGCAACATAATACTGCCGATATCCTTAAAGCGTTTTTCTCCGTTACGCCTGGCCATCAATATCTGCGATCCGGTACTGAAACCGAAACCGATCATATACACAGCCATATAATATACACCAGCCAAAGCAGACGCACCCAATTCTACTTCGCCAACCCTACCCAAAAATGCCGTATCGGTTATATTGATAAGATTTTGTACGACAAGACTTATCAGGATAGGATAAGACACCGTCCATATCTCTTTACGTGTAAACATTACAAAAATTCCATTTTTTCTGTCCTCAGGAAACTATCTCATCCACGTACCATATTTAGATAAAGAAACCCACCTCAACAGGTGGGTAATTTCCTGTACCATACTCATTATAGAAACAAATTGTTTCCCAGGTACAGCTACAATTATTTAATAAGTTTATTCGTCTTAGTATCGGGGAAAATCACCGAAGGTTTAAAATTTCGGGCTTCTTCAAAATCCATCATAGCATAAGACATAATAATAACGATGTCTCCGGGTTGCACCTTACGGGCCGCAGCCCCATTAAGACACACAACCCCAGAACCGCGTTCTCCTTTAATCACATAGGTCGAAAACCGTTCTCCATTATTATTATTTACAATATCTACTTTCTCGTTTGCAATGATATTGGCCGCATCCATAAGATCCTCATCGATGGTGATACTACCGATATAATTCAGATCGGCTTGAGTCACAGTTACACGATGTATCTTGGATTTTACGACTTCTATTAACATATTGTATCCTCTTTTTATTAAACAACTTTATATTTTAACGACGGTACGCAATATTATCGATAAGACGAACTTCACCACAATAAACGGTAATACAACCGACAATAAAATCCGACTCATTCCAATCACTTACCGGCAATAAAGTATTCCCATCGACAATCTCATAATATTCAACTTCTAGCCCGGGAACAGCATTAACAGTATCTACCACATAATTAAGCGTTTCGGTTACTGAATGACCAGATGCAAAGTTACGACTTTTAAATAAAGTAGCAGATATATTTACTGCATTTTTTCTTTGTTCAGGGGTAAGGCGAGCGTTTCGACTACTCAAAGCCATGCCGTCTTCTTCACGCACAATAGGGCAATCGATAATCTCTACCGGAGAATCGATAAGTTTTGCCATCGAGCGTATCACCGCAATTTGTTGAAAATCCTTTTCTCCAAAATAAGCACGATCAGGAGTAGCTGCATAAAAAAGCTTACTAACAATCTGTGCGACACCGTTAAAATGTCCGGGCCTATATTTACCCTCCATCACCTCAGCTACTTTACCGAGATTAAAGACACGCGTATCTTCCTCGGGATACATTTCTTCTACCGCTGGAGCAAAGGCAATACAGCAACCGACCGATTCGAGTAACTTACAATCATTTTCGAGAGAACGAGGATAATGCAGCAGATCGTTTTTGTCATTAAATTGTGTGGGATTCACAAATACACTTACAATACAGCAATCGTTCTCGGATACACAACGTTTTACTAATTGTAAATGTCCGTTATGTAGTGCCCCCATAGTAGGAACGAGACCGACTTTTCCACCAACTCCCTTAACAGCAGCTACTTCCCGTTGTAAATCGGCGATCTTAGTAATTACTTTCATTTCTAATCTTTTAAAATCGGATGCAAAAGAAGTAAATAAAACCCAAACAAAGAAGCATTAAAGAAAAAATGTTTCGATATTACTATAAATTATAATACAGGGACTTTTCAACCAAATCTGTAAGTTTACAAACCATAACAAAAAGAAATATAAATGATACGATATGCATCTATGACTTGTTAATACTTCTAATATTTGGAGTTTTACGATAATTTTTTTATTATCTTTGCAGGACAATTTTTGAGATAAGAGGACTTTAAAAATGAAAGCCAGTAAGGTATTATTTATTACACAAGAAATTACACCGTATCTTCCGGAATCGGAAATCGCTACTATATGTCGGAATCTGCCACAAGGGATCCAGGAACACGGACGCGAAATACGGACATTCATGCCCAAATACGGAACGATTAACGAACGCAGAAACCAGCTGCACGAAGTTATCCGATTATCAGGTATGAATCTGATCATCGACGATACCGACCATCCCCTTATTATCAAAGTCGCATCTATCCAATCTGCACGCATGCAGGTTTATTTTATCGATAATGATGATTATTTCCAGCGTAAAGCTACTTTACAGGATGAAAACGGGGTCGAGTTCGAAGACAATGATGAAAGAAGCATATTTTATGTAAGAGGAGTTATGGAAACTGTAAAAAAACTCCGTTGGGTTCCAGATATTATTCATTGCCATGGATGGATGACGGCCCTTGCTCCACTTTACATAAAAAAAGTATATGCCGAAGATCCCTCATTCAGGGATTCGAAAATCGTTTTCTCTGTTTATGAAAATGATTTTAAATCTCCACTTAAACCAGGTTTAGCAGCCAAACTTACTTCAGACGATATTGATGCGGGAAGTTTAAATTTCAAGGATAACGAACCTGTCGATTATGCTACATTATCGAAATTAGCCATCAATTATTCCGATGGCGTAATACAGGCTAGCGAAATGATAAATCCCGATGTTATGACATACGCTCAATCATCAGGAAAACCATTCTTACCCTATCAGAATCCCGAAACATACATCGATGCTTATAATGAGTTCTATGATACTGTTTGGGAAAATGCCAACAAATAAGTAACGAAAATCTTATGAAACTTCATTGGTTATTGCCTTTTGCATTGATTGCAACAATGATCTCCTGCGAGGACGACCTCGATCAGATCGGATCCTCGATCGACTCTTCCGTGATTACAATCTCGGTAGACTCAACATTCAGCAAAAAAGTAAAGACTCAATCGATCAGTTGCGAAAATATACCGAACCGTACATTAACGCAAATGATCGGTTCATTAAATATACCCGATTTCGGGAGTGTTAAGGCTGGCTATCTTACTCAGTTTATTTATCTCTCGAGTATCGATACGATCGAGTGGGCCAATATCGACTCTTTAGTATTATCAATGGGATTCAAAGATTCGAAGTTCTGGGGAGACTCCTTAGCCCCTATGCAACTAAGTGTTTACAAATTAAACAAAAAACTCGAAACACCCCTATACAGTAATCTCGATCCGAATAATTATTACGATCAGTCGAACGATTTTTTGAACAAAACCAGCTATTCTGCATCCAAATTAAGCATCCCCGATTCCTTAACAACAACTGGCGCCAAATATATTGATACGAAATTACCGCAGTCTTTCGCCAAATTTTTGTATGACAAATTCAAAGAAGACCCTTCGGCCTTTACCGACATCGACCGTCTCCCAGACATTTTCCCTGGATTATACATAAAAAACAGTTACGGTATCGGATCGCTTATTAATATAGAACAATCGGTAATATCGTGGTATCATCATAGAACAGTAAAAGCATACGACGGAGTGACAGATTCTATTATACCTTATATTACGCATGGTTTTTCGGTAAACAATATGGTACCTACGGTAAACCATATCGAAAGAACAATCGCCCCCAAAGTAGAAAATTTGATCGCACAAGGAAAAACGATTATTCAGGCACCTGTCGGATACAATGCTCAAATAACGATTCCTACACGCGAAATAATAAACACCTATCTTAAAACAAAAGAAACGCAAGGTAATATCGCTATGTTAAACGGGATAACCCTTTCGGTTCCTATTGTAAAACCGGCAAAAAATGATTACGGAGTCATTCCACCACCCTATCTTCTCTTTATTCGTAAACAGGGTGAATCGACCGACCAAGATGGAAATAAAGTGGAAATGGACTTAAATAAATTTTTCACCAAACGGTTACTAACCGATTCGAAAAATTATTTCTATGCAACTTATAACTCGAATACACATAGTTACGATTTCGGCAATATACGTGATTTCTTCACGACCATTATGGGGAACGATGCCAAATATGACCAGCCAGAAACCTGGTTTCTTAATGGTTCACATCCCGAATACAACGAAGAAATATTGTTAGTACCGATAAATATCGAAACAAAGACAGTCATAAATGAATACTATCAACAAGTAACAGTAGTATCGAGCATATCTCCATATATTGCCTATCCGGCACAAGCTGAGATTGATACCGAAAATATTAAATTAAAATTGATATACAGCTCAATAAACTAATAATCAACAATTAAAAAACGAATATATAAAGAGCGGTAAAAAAGTAATAAAATTTTACCGCTCTTTTCTTGAAATAACAAACTAAAAAGTTTACCTTTGCACCGTTTTCGCCGCAATAGCTCAGTCGGTAGAGCGTTTCACTCGTAATGAAAAGGTCGCCGGTTCGATTCCGGCTTGCGGCTCTTACCAAAATACGGCAAACACTTAATGTTTGTCGTATTTTTATTTATTTTTCTGTTTCAAATATCTTTTTATATAATCTCAACAGATAAAGAACAATAGCCTTTTCTGCCATTGATCAATTAATAAGATAGTTATTGATTTTCGTAATAGAAAATATTTGATGCTAACTATTAATACAATTTAAAAATTTAACAGCACAATATAATTCATTAATCAATAGATTCATTGTTATATGAAAAGTTTTAGCAAATTCACAAAATATTCCGTTATTACATTTGTCATACTTTTTATACTTTCATGTATAGCAAACTATATCGATCGAATCGATGAATTTATATTACTAAACATACCCATCAGAAAAGCATTGTTTGTTTGCCTTTTAACTGTAACTGGCTTGCTTACAGCCCTTGTCTGCAACAGTATTTCTGTCGCTACTTTTTTAACTTTCTGGCGATTAAATAGTCTGAAATGGAGTTTTTTCTTCAAATCCTTAGCAAAGGGATTAATCATTATCATTCCGCTATCGATAGGAATTTATTTTTATGATTGGTATCTACGCGAACATATAATGGCTGCCTCGGTAAAACAATATATCGAAATAAAAGAATACGGATCACCTCAAAATATAGAATATGATTTTTCTGTAAATATAGACGAATTTTTATCTGACTTCCCCAGTACATTACCTAAACACAAAATCTTATTTCGCATCGATTCATTAAAAAATATCTACCGATCGAATATAAACGCATGCAGACAAACTCTTTTACAATTACCGGACAGCATGGCGACAGAAGCCTATAAAACTTATCATCTGCATGATTTAGGGGTAGAATATCGATACGCTGAAAAAACGACAATAAGTAATGATAGCCTGTGTACAATACAAAATAACATTTTATACCAACAAGCTACAAGACTTGCCGAAAATTCAACTGTTTTACAACGCTATCTCCTCGAATACTATGAAAGATCGGCTAATACGCTATGGATATATATTTGCTATTTAATTCTGGCTCTATCCGGGTTCTTATTACGTTACCAACCCTTAAAAAAAATATTAGCGGCTTTAGCAATATTAATATTTATTACATATGCTTCTATTACAGTAAATTCTTATGGAAAAATATATACTCACAAAGTTTTGAAAACAGTTCGCAAAATCGAAAACAATCAAAGAAATGCTTATCAAAAAATACATGAGAAAACAAAAAATTCCATAAAAATATCCTCAAAGTAATATTTCTTTTACGTCATATTAATTTCCTATTTTTTAGTAGTATATTCGTACATCTTTAAAATAAGAGCCGCTAAATACAATAAGATCTATCTTGGCATATTATAAAAAATAATGCTTAAAATGAAGATGAACCCAAAAGTTCAACTTTTATTCATTATCCGGTGTTTTAATAAAAAAAATATGATGAACGATGATCTGACTCAACCCCATAAAGCCAGTTTTTGGGCATTAAGTCCCTTGTTTGTTTTCTTGGGAGTATATGTCGTTACCTCGATAATCGTAAATGATTTTTACAAAGTCCCTATTACTGTAGCTTTTCTTATCGCATCGGCTTTTTCTATTGCAATTTCACAAGGAAAATCGATAAGCGAACGCATCGCTCACTTTTCGGGAGGAGCTGCTAACGGAAATATTCTGCTGATGATATGGATATTCATTCTGGCAGGGGCATTTGCTCAATCAGCTAAATCTATGGGAGCTATTGATGCTACTGTAAATCTTACATTGCATATACTACCCGATAACCTTTTGTTGGCGGGGCTCTTTATCGCGTCTTGCTTTATCTCTCTTTCGGTTGGAACATCGGTAGGAACAATTGTCGCTCTTACTCCCGTTGCTGTCGGTATCGCCCAGAGAACAGGATTAGATGTACCGTTTATCACTGCGATCGTAGCCGGAGGGGCTTTTTTCGGAGACAATCTCTCTTTTATTTCCGATACGACAATTGCCGCAACCAAAACGCAAGGGTGTTTGATGAAAGATAAATTCAAAGTAAACAGCATGATTGTAGTACCTGCCGCAATTTTAGTACTTATTTACTATATCTTTGCCGGGTTACATGTACATTCACCCTCCGAAATTACAGCTATTCATTGGCCTAAAGTAGTACCTTATCTGATTGTTTTAGGTACGGCTATCGCCGGAGTCAATGTGATGGTCGTACTAATATTGGGAATACTATCTACCGGTATTACAGGTTTGATTACCGGAGGATTTTCATTTTTCGGATGGGTAGGATCTATGGGTGAAGGTATCTCAGGAATGGGAGAACTCATTATTATTACATTAATGGCCGGAGGAATGCTGGAAATGATTCGTTTTAACGGTGGTATAAATTATATTATCATAAAATTAACCAAACGAATAAATTCTAAGCGAGGTGCCGAAATGAGTATTGCAGGATTAGTCGGCTTTGCC
The DNA here is from genome assembly GCF_024330105.1 of Coprobacter tertius. NCBI lineage: Bacteria > Pseudomonadati > Bacteroidota > Bacteroidia > Bacteroidales > Barnesiellaceae > Coprobacter > Coprobacter tertius. Next base: position 111,377 of record NZ_JANDHW010000003.1, on the reverse strand, counting down.
AATCTTTGTACGGCAAATAATACAATCGCTATTATTACTGTAGGTGGTATTGCTAAAGACATAGCAGACCGTTTCGGAGTCGATAAAAGAAAATCGGCCAGCATACTCGATACTTTTTCATGTCTCATACAGGGGATTATACCGTATGGGGCTCAAATGCTAATGGCGGCTTCATTAGCGGCAGTATCCCCGCTTGCCATCATCAAATATCTTTATTATCCCATGCTAATGGGAATATGCGCTTTATTATCGATATTATTTCGATATCCCAAACGCTATTCCTGAATATCACGAATTACTTTACCCGAATAGGTCTCCTTAAAACGGGATATAAATAATATTTCTTTAGGACGTTGATAAGGAATAAGTATTCGTTCCATATCAGATTGTAGCCTTAAAATTTCATCCGGGGGCATCTCCTCACCCTCTATAATAAGAACGAGTTTTTCACCCAATCTTAAATCGGGTTTTCCCATAACAAAGTAACGACGCTTTATACATTCCGAGATTTTCTGCTCAATTTCTTCCGGAAAAAGTTTCACACCTCCCGAATTAACTACATTATCATGCCGTCCCAACCAATGAAAACGACGTGCGTCTTTTAACCGAACCTCATCATTAGTAACAAATCGGGAACAACTTAGATGCGGAGTATTTATTATAAGACACCCACGATCATCTATTTCAAATGTAACCTCCCCGAGTGCCTGGTACGGAGTATCTGTAAATCCGAGATCACGTAAAGCTATATGCGAAACGGTTTCTGTCATACCATAAGTAGCATAACATTTTACAGGCAACGTTTGTAAAGAAGTTTCCAGAGCAGGTGTAACCGGAGCCCCGCCGATAATAAGAGAACCGATACCGGCCAATTTTTCACGCGTCTCTGATTCATTTAACGAACACTGTACCTGCATAGGAACCATAGCGGCAAAATCCGGAATGCGTTTTAAACTCGATAAAGGAGATGAAGAGGGAGAAACTACCTGAAGGTCGGCACCGGAAATCATTGCCCGCACCATCATCATCTTTCCCGCAATATATGACGGAGAAAGACACAATAGCATCGTTGTTTCATCCGTTATCCCGAAAAATTCATTTGTCAGTCGTGCAGAAGCCTCCATATCAGCTTTTATAAGCTTAATTTCTTTGGGATTACCGGTAGAACCCGACGTACGTCCTAAGACATACGGCAAAGTATTGTTCCATTCACAATAAAATCGGGCAATTTCTTCATTTGCAACTTCTGCGCATTCATCTGCCGAACGGCACACTATCCCATTCAGTCTTATTTCCATTTCAATCTCGAAAAATCCCACCCGGCGAGAGGATCGAGAGTCAATACAGATCCTTCTTGCCTGAGTGGTGAAACAATATTATTGGTATATAACATCCCCGTCCCTAATCCTTGTGGAATCACGGGATGATAACTACTTGTAAATTGAGCAATAGCATTCAACCCTATATTCGATTCGAGAGCTGAAGTCACCCACCATCCGACCTGATGTCTCACTGCCAATTCTATCCATTCGGAAGCACCGGAAAAACCGCCGACTAAAGCCGGCTTCAGAACAACATACTGAGGGTTTACATAACGCAGCATATCTTCTTTCATTATTTTATCGTCTAAACCAATCAACTCCTCATCAAGAGCGATAGGAATCGGCGTATTACGGCACAAAATCTTCAATGCATCCCATTGTCCCCGACGAATAGGTTGTTCGATAGAATGCAGTGCATAGCGTGACAATGCTTCGAGACGAGCAGGCGCTTCTTCCGATGAAAAGGCACCGTTTGCATCGACTCGTAATTCTACAGAATCACAACCAAAACGAGAACGGATAGTATTTAATAAAGAAAGCTCCGATTCGAAATCGATAGCACCAATTTTAAGTTTTATACACCGAAAACCTGCATTCAATTTTTCCTCTATACGTTTCCGCATCGTCTCTTTATCGCCCATCCATACCAAGCCGTTTATCTCTATCGGCACATTTCTTTTTATAAAATCCGAATTAAAAATACACCGTGTTCCCCCATTCTGCAAATCGGCAAGAGCTGTTTCAAGCCCAAATTTCAATGAACTCCAGCCAGATAACCGATCGGGAGTAGTTTCATTTATCTCACTACACAATTTACTTAAACGACCTTCATAATCAGGATAATCATCAGCACTCAATCCTCTAAAAACGGCACACTCTCCTATACCGAAACATTCGGGAAATTCCTTATTCCAAACCTTAATGAAAAAAGTCTCCTTTTGTTTCAATACTCCTCTCGAGGTTCCCCCGGGAGTCTTAAAATCGAGAATATACCTACAATAAGTTGCTTCCAGCATCACGAATTATCCGGGAAATTTAGGGAATTTCTGAAAATCAGGATCACGTTTTTCAAGAAAGGCATTTTTCCCTTCCTGCGCTTCTTCCATAAGATAATACATAAGAGTCGCGTCTCCGGCAAACTCCATCAATCCTCGTTGTCCGTCGAGTTCAGCATTCAAAGCTCTTTTTATCATTCTTATTGCCATCGGGCTACGCTGCAAAATAGTTTTACACCAATCTACTGTTTCCTCTTCAAGTCTCTCGAAAGGAACAACTTTGTTTACCATTCCCATTTCTTCTGCTTCCTTAGCCGTATATTGTCGACATAGAAACCATATCTCCCGAACTTTTTTCTGACCGACACAACGAGCAAGATAAGACGATCCGAAACCACCGTCAAAACTGCCGACTTTGGGGCCGGTCTGTCCGAATCTCGCATTTTCAGAAGCAATCGTTAAATCACATACCACATGTAAAACATGTCCTCCACCTATCGCATATCCGTTTACCATTGCAATTACCGGCTTAGGAATAGATCGTATCGCTTTATGCAAATCAAGGACATTAAGACGAGGTACCCCGTTTTCATCGAGATATCCGCCTATCCCTTTTACCTTCTGATCACCACCGGAACAAAAAGCTTTATCGCCAGCCCCAGTTAAAACGATAACTCCTATATCATTACGTTCTCGGCAAATCGTCATTGCATCGAGCATTTCAAAGTTCGTTTGCGGTCGGAAAGCATTATAAACTTCCGGACGATTAATCGTAATTTTCGCGATTCCTTCGAAGAATTCAAATTTTATGTCTTCGTAATCTTTTATTTTCTGCCATTCTCTTACAGCCATAGTATTTATCGGTTTTATTGGTTTCTTTTAAAATATCCACGTAATATTTCGGCGTTCAATTCACGGGGAGTCTCAATAGCAAGTATCACCGGCTTTTCCTTTTCATCGAAAAAAGCAGGCAATACCGATTTCAATGAAGTCTCCGAATCTGCCTTAAAAAATTTAAATCCGTTCAGACTTGCAAGTCCTTCCACATCTACATCTCTATGAGTTTCAAAATAGGATTCCAGTTCGGGCAATTCAGATGGTCCCGGAATAAACCGGAAAATACTTCCTCCCCCATTACACATCACGATAATCTTCAAACGAGGTGAAATATATCGATTCCATAAGGCGTTAGAATCGTATAAAAAGCCCATATCTCCTGTTATGAACACAGTAACACCGGGAGTAACCGCTGCAGCTCCCACAGCAGTAGAAGTAGCTCCATCGATACCGCTCGTTCCCCGATTAGAATCGCAACGTTCTATTTGGGAATATTCAAATAATTGGGCATAGCGGACAGGAGTACTATTAGAAAGTTGCAAACGTACACCTGAAGGTAACAACGGCAATAAAATAGAAAAAGCTTTTAAGTCACACCACGGAATTTCAGATATATATTTATTATGCGAGCGAGCGGCCCGGCTCCGTATCTCTTCCCATTTTATCGCATAATTACTTTTAGTCACTGTAAGCAATGGCCGTAGGCCCGTAAAGAATGACGAGGGCAAAATGGAAATCTGTGACGATAAACATTTCATCGTATCCACAAAATGCTTTTCGGAATTAAGATTCCAATGTTCTTTGGGTGGATTATCCCGCAACCATTTTTTTACCATTCTCGATACCAAAGATCCTCCGAATGTAATTAATAAATCGGGAGAAAACGCTTTTTTTTCCTCATCGGTCATAGCCGATAAAACCCGATCGATAGTCGGGATAAAACCGGAAGAAGATAAATTAGAAATCGTTTCGGTAAACACAACAACATTATCTTTTTTCGATAATATCGATAAAACATTATTTAAAGTCTTATCGGGACTCGAAAAAGAAGCCAATATCAATACTTTTTCTGTACGATTAAAGTAAGATGCAAAAGTGTTCATCGTATCAGCTGACAAACACTCTTCCGAACCGAAATGACTTATTATTCGTTCACTCATACAGGTGTTATATTCTTTTACCCCGTATAGTGGCTCACGTAAGGGAACATCGATATGAACCGGACCTTTTACTCTTTGCAAAGCTGTATTTATAGCATCATTTACAATACGATTTACATACCAACGTTCGTCGTCACAAGTAATTTCAGCGGGTAAAATATAAGACGACCTGACGAAATTGCCAAAAATTCCGAATTGCCGTATTGTTTGGCTATCGTCTTGATCGATCCATTCCGGAGGTCTGTCGGCTGAAATAATGATTAACGGAATACGCTGATAATAGGCTTCTGCCACCGCCGGTGCATAATTTAGTAATGCCGTACCCGAAGTACATACTAGAGCAACAGGTTCTTCAGTTTGCTGAGACATACCCAATGCCATAAAAGCCGCACTTCGTTCGTCAAGTACTATAAATTTTTCAAATTTATCACAACGAGCAAACGATACGATCAATGGAGCATTTCGCGACCCCGGAGAAAGGACGACCCTTTTAACTCCTTTTGCAGCCAACACTTCCACCAATATTCTACAACCTTCCTTTTCGGAATATTCCATATCAAAATTAATCTAATATTACAGATACTAAAAAAGTCATCAAATACCGATTACATCGAGTAATGTCCGTGATTTTATCTCTGTTTCATTCCATTCGGCCTCAGGCTGCGATAACGCAGTAATACCGCCTCCTACATATATCCGAACAGCATTACCGAATATTTCCATACAACGCAAATTTACAAATAAATCGAACGTCCCATCACCATATACAGGGCCTAAATAACCGGCATAATACCTTCTTTCATGTTTTTCGGTATTTTTAATAAGAGTTATTGCCTTATTCAAAGGATAACCTCCGACAGCAGGAGTAGGATGCAGTTCTTTTACCAATGAAGACACAATATTCAACGGGCTTCTACCTTCTGAACGCAAGATCGTGCACAGATGAGAAACCGTTCCGGCTTTACGTACAAAAGGTCCTTTCAAACAAGGCTTCTTTCCAAAAGTCGACAAAAACTTTTCTCCGATATATTCGGTAACGATTTGTTGCTCTTCACGATCTTTTTGCCCCCAAGAAGTGGTATCATCCGCTTTTTTAGTCCCTGCAAGAGACATCACCTCGAGATAATCATCATTTTGTCTCACAAAAGTCTCCGGAGTCGCCCCTGCCCATAAAGCCTTACCGGGAATATAAACCATGTAAACAAACGCCTGAGGATAACGAGCAGCCATTTTATCGAATATTTTCAGTGCAACTTTTTCGCCATCGCAAAAAATTGTACGGGTACGTGATAATACCGCTTTCCGTAAATCAGTAGTTTCAAATAATTTTATCCAATGTTCTACCTGCTCGTAATATTCATCTTGTGTAATGTCCTCTCCTTTGTAAAGGGGCCAATCAACAGATTTTCCGATACTCGACAACTTAAAAAGTAAATCAGGAGTATCTAAATTATAATCTCCTTTAAGAAAATACACCGGGCAAGAATCTAAAATATCGAATGGTGAAAATAAGAACCCTTTTTCTTCAATATAAGCTCCTATTTCACCCATTTCTTCGACAAATACAGATGTTTGAGCTCCAAAAACGATCACTTCACTTCCGGGTAATCTGTAAATATAAAAAGGGATTCCGCGAGACAGACATAAAGAAATAGCTTTATCGATTACAGATATTTCGGATATGGCACTCTTCATATACAACGGAAATTATTTTATAACATGACCTATCAACTCGAATGTTTGTGCACCTGTAATTTCCACAAGGTAAAATTCTCCTATGTGCAACTCCATCGTCTTTTCTATCAAAACTTCAGGATCCACTTCGGGAGAATCAAACTCGGTACGCCCTACATAATAGTCGACTTCTTCACGATCGATTATCACATTCATTCTACGTCCTACTTTTTCCGCATTTATTTCTGCTGCGATTTTTTCCTGTAAAGCCATTAGATCATCGAGTCTTTTTTGTTTTATTTCTTCAGAAATATCATCGACATAATGTATAGCAGAATATGTTCCTTCCTCTTCAGAATAAGCAAACGCACCCATTCTTTCGAAACGCATTTCCCGTACAAACTCCTTAAGCTCCTCAAAATCAGATTCACTTTCTCCGGGATATCCGACCATTAACGTCGTACGTATATGAATACCGGGCACTTCCTCACGTATACGTTTCAGCAATGCATAAGTTTCCTCTTTAGTTACATTACGATGCATTCGAGAAAGCATATTATCACTTATGTGCTGTAAAGCAATATCGAGGTATTTACATACATTATCATGCTTACGCATAACAGCTAATAATTCATACGGGAATTTAGCAGGATAAGCATAATGAAGACGCAACCATTCGACACCGGGAATCATAGCTAAACGATCGATGAGTTCAGGTAATTTCCACGTTTTGTATAAATCTTTCCCGTAATAGGTAAGATCTTGTGCAATGATTTGAAATTCTTTTACTCCCTCAGAAATCATTAGCTTTACTTCTTCCTCTATCTCTTCCATAGGGCGAGATTGATAACGCCCGGTAATAATAGGAATCGCACAATAAGAACAACACCGATCACACCCCTCGGCTATTTTTATGTAAGCATAATGCGGGGGAGTGGTAAGAATCCTCTCATAGCGTAGATCGTCACGATAGGGTTTACCCAAATCGGTAATCAACTGTTTCCAATCAAATTTTCCATAAAATTTATCTACTTCGGGTATCTCTTGATTTAAGTCGGTCATAAACCTTTCCGAAAGACATCCCATTACGAAAAGTTTGCGTATCTTTTTTTGGGCTTTCGCTTGCACGAAATTCAAGATCATATTAATCGACTCTTCCTTAGCATCCCCAATAAATCCGCAAGTATTGATAACTACGATTTCACCCGAAACTTTATCGGAATCATGCTTCACAATATACCCTGCAGCTTCGAACTGTCGCATCAACTGTTCTGAATCGACCAAGTTTTTAGAACAACCCAAAGTAATAATATCAACTCTGTTCTTTATCATATTTATTATTTAAAAACAAAATAGCCACAAAACGGCGCATGAAGTCTGTCGCTCTGTTTTGCGGCTATCCGGTATTATCATTTTACTCTTCTCCGAATAACGAATCTACAAATTCTTTTCGATTAAATACTTGCAGGTCTTCCATTCCCTCTCCTAAGCCAATATATTTTACAGGGGTTTTAAACTGATCGGAAATGCCGATTACAACACCCCCTTTAGCCGTTCCATCGAGTTTTGTAATTGCCAGGGCATTTACCTCGGTCGCTGCAGTAAACTGCTTTGCCTGCTCAAATGCATTTTGCCCGGTAGATCCGTCGAGAACTAATAAAACCTCATGGGGAGCACCCGGCACAACCTTATTCATTACATTTTTAATTTTCGAAAGCTCATTCATCAAGTTTATTTTATTATGCAACCGGCCTGCCGTATCGATAATCACAACATCCGCATTATTAGCTTTGGCCGAGCTCAGCGTATCATATGCAACAGAAGCAGGATCGGAACCCATTTTCTGTTTCACAACCGGAACACCTACCCGTTCTCCCCAAATTACCAATTGCTCTACGGCTGCAGCCCGAAACGTATCTGCAGCTCCTAAATAAACACTATTACCCGCTTTTTTAAACTGATATGCCAACTTACCTATCGTTGTCGTTTTCCCGACACCATTAACCCCGACAACCATAATCACGTAAGGACGTTTATCGGCCGGAACCGAAAATTCAGCAATATCTTCAGAATTATTCTCGGTAAGCAATGCGGCAATCTCTTCACGAAGCATAACTCTCAGCTCGGAAGTAGTCACATATTTATCATGGGCGACACGTTTCTCGATGCGTTCGATAATCCTCAGTGTGGTTTCGACACCGACATCCGATGTAATTAAAACCTCCTCGAGATCATCGAGTATCTCATCATCGACTTTCGTTTTCCCGGCAACGACACGCGCAAGTTTCGAAAATACACCTTCTTTGGTTTTAGACAATCCCTTATCGAGGGTTTCCTTTTTTTCTTTTGAAAAAAAATCGAATATACCCATTTCCCAAATTTATAAGATTATAAACAGAATATCAATAACTTAAAGATGAAAACACTTTTTCAAAATGGTCTTATCTTAGAATAACAAAGATAGTAAAAAGTACATTAATAAAAAACTTCCCCACATAGTAAAATGCAGGGAAGATTTTATAGTATATATCGAAATATCTTTTATTTAGCAAGCACTTCGCTCACTTTGTCATTGGGGACCATTTCTTCCTGAAAGATATAAGCTCCGGTCTTGGGAGACTTAACCATCTTTATTACCTTAGAATAAGTACGTCCCTCTCCTTTTTGCAATGATGCAACGGTTTTCTTTGCCATGGCCTAAACTTATTTTATTTCTTTGTGAATAGTTACTTTTTTCAAAATAGGATTGTACTTTTTCAGCTCCAATCTCTCAGTGGTATTTTTCCTGTTTTTGGTGGTAATGTATCTCGATGTCCCGGGCATACCACTTGCTTTGTGCTCCGTACATTCGAGAATAACTTGTACTCTATTACCTTTAGCTTTTTTTGCCATCTTTCTTTCTTCTAAATTATGCGTTTAAAAAACCTTTTTCAGCAGCTTGTTTCAACGCAGCGTCCAATCCCATTTTATTAATAGTACGGAGACCTGCAGCTGAGATTTTCAGGCTGATCCAACAATCTTGTTCTACCCAATAGAACTTTTTAGTAAACAGGTTGACATTAAATCTTCTTTTCGTACGTCTCTTCGAGTGCGAGACATTATTGCCAACCATTGCTTTTTTTCCGGTAATTTGACAAATCTTCGACATCGCTTTATCTTTTTTTTATTGATTTTTTGCGGCTTTTACAAACAGAGTGCAAAGTAAACGTTTTTGAGAATATCATCCAAATTTTTAACCCATAAATATTCTTTCCCAACTTTATTTTAGCAAAAGTTCCCTCTGCTTTTCAAAGGAATGCCTCTATTGAGAATAAAACAATATAAAAGTTTTTTACTGCTTCGTTATTACAAATTGAAAAAAATTTCGATATAATAATAATCTGAATAAAAACGCCGGACATAATGTTTGTCCGGCGTAAAAAAAAAATTAAAACTCCAACACCTATCGCCTGTTTAATGAATATGGATACAATATTAAAATTAAACAACAATAGCCGGTAGCTGAAGCTATGTACAAATCTATGTACAATTTATTTTAAGAATAATATTAATTTAAAAATCAACAATATAGCTAATTAACATCACAAATAAAATTTATACAGAAAGATTTCTGCTTTCTCGTATTCCCGGCATATTTTGTAATGCCCAATCAACCAAATCATTCAATAAAGGAATTAAACTTTCTGCCCGTGAAGTCAACGAATATTCGACACGAGGCGGAATTTCAGCATATATTTTTCGTTTTACTAAGCCGTCTGATTCGAGCATACGCAATGTAACTGTCAGCATACGTTGCGATACATCCCCTATCGATTTATGAATATCGCTAAAACGCATTATTCCATTTGCATTTAATGTAATCAACACCAATAACGACCACTTATTACCTAAACGGCCGAGAACATCCCGTACCGGACAAAAACCATCGGTATGAAAATTTTTCATTTTTTATTACTTTCTAATCCTATATCAGTCAACAATAGTTACTTTTATGTAACTATCTTATTTTTAAGTTCGTTCTTGTATCTACAAAACAAACTATTTATATTTGCAATACAAAAGTAATAAACTTACTAATAATAACTATTATATCACTTAACATTTATAATTATGGAAAAAAAAGTAGCTATTCTGGCTGTAAATCCGGTAAACGGTTACGGGTTGTTCCAATATCTGGAAGCATTTTTCGAAAACGGCATCTCTTACAAAGTTTTCGCAGTAGCAGATACGAAAGAAATTAAAAGCAACTCGGGCATAACCATTATTACGGATGATATTATAAAAAATTTAAAAGGACATACCGACGATTATGACGCATTAGTATTTTCCTGCGGAGACGCTGTTCCCGTATTTCAGCAAAACGCAGATAAATCCTATAATATCGATCTCTTAAAAGTGGTCAAAGAGTTTCATAAAAAAGGTAAAATCATGATAGGACATTGTGCCGCTGCACTAATATTCGAAATTTCAGGAATCAATGACAATAATAAACTCGCCATACATCCTTTGGCAAAAGCCGCTATACAAAAAGGAATCGCAACCGATGAAAAGGCAGTAATCGATGGAAACTTTTATACTGCACAATCTGAAAACACACTAAACGCCCTCATTCCATCGGTAATTAAAGCACTGAAATAAAATATCTTTCAACAAGATAATCGACACATAAATCTCCCGGAAATATCACTTTTTGTATATATTTCCGGGAATATTTTATAATTAAATCGATCGTATATAATTTTCGAGAATAACACTTTTGTCTATTCCCAATTTTTTACGGAGTCGCGAACGGGAAGTTATTACACTGGACTTGTTATTCCCCAAAGCATAAGCAATTTCTTCATTATTAAGATTGATTTTAATCAGCATAGCCAACAATTCTTCAGTGGAAGTAATAGACGGAACCTTTTCTCTGAGAGAGGTAATAAATGTGGGATGTATCATAGAAAACTGTCGTCTGAAATTTAATTCCTCTTCTCGAGTAAGTAATCTCGGCGATAAACTATTTATAAGATTTTGAAGATCATTTTTCGCTCCCGAACGTTCTATTTCGTATCTCAACTCTTCATTTTTACGATTTAATTCCGATTTATCCTGAATCATTTTACGAAGTTGGCGTTCTTGTTCTTCAATCAGCATCACATCATATTCATGTTGGCGCAAATCGGTTTCATGACTCAACCGTAGAGTACGCTGCCTCATAATTAACCAAAGAGCAATTATAACCAATAACAAAAAAACAGAAATACCGATAACCGAATAATACTGCAAAGTACGTTCTTTCAGTTTTAACTCCGACCTTAATAAATTATTATCCTGCTCTTTCTGTCGAGTTTCGTATTTTACCCTAAACCGAGCCATTAGTCCTGCATTCCGTCTTTCGGTAAATACCCGATCTGCGTCATTGTACAAAAGATAATATTCAGAAGCTTTCGCAAAGGCTCCCAGCTTATGGTAACTCCGGGCCAAAGCACCAAAAATAAGCCTCTTATAATACACGAGATCATTTGAATCCACATAATCTCTCGCGCTTCGATAAGCTACAACAGCTAAAGCATTTTCATTTTTCGATTCAAGTATTCTGCCCAGATAGAAAAGAATATTTAGTTTGTTATTATCCATCTGAAGGGCCTTCAAATCCATTAATAGCTTTTGTACTCTTATTTTGATTATCTTCGGGTCTTTCAAAGAATCTATTTTCAACAAAGATCGATATACATCATAATATAATTGATAAAAACTACCGCGATCATTTACCGGTAATAGAGACGAAATACTATCCAATACACCAGACGCCGAATTATAATCGCTTTTATCCATTAAAATCAGTAACTCCATATTATTTACTCGCAAAAGAGCGTCTGTTTCTTTACTGAGGTAAGCCATGCGACGGGCAACATCTAAATGGCCCATACACTCCTCATCGAGTCCCCATTCACGGAAAAGAGAAGAAATATTTACCTCTGCTACACAATAATTATAGGGATTTTTCTTTATTTCATCCGTTTGAAGTAGCTTTTCGTATGTTGCCAAACTTTTTTCAAATTCTCCTATTTGTTGATACTGATAAATAAGGTTGCTTAAAGCATAAAAAATTCCGTTCTTCTCATTTAATCTATTAAGTATCGACAAACATTGCTCACTACAAGAAATTGCTTTTCTGATATCCCCGAACTGATTATAAATAACGGCCGCGATCCCATAATCTACATAAAGTTGTTCATTTTCCCTATCCTTTTCCTCTATACTCAATGCTTGTGTGATTACCGATGCAGCTTCAGCCAAATGAGATGCTTCATAAAGAGAATAAGCTAAACAAACTTTTATACTACGTGGATAACGATTTCTCAACCAAAAATTTTTATTGCAATCGATATCACAGAATGCCCGGACTCCAGCTTCCCTTTTCCCTGCAAAAATGTAACAATACATCATTTGCAGTAATCCCTCCTTCATGATACAAGTGATTCGTTTTCCACCATTTTCATCAGGAGTTAAAGTAATGAGTTTTTCATACACACGAATAGCTTGACCATACAATTTCATCTTTTGCAAAGCTCGAGCTTCGAGAAATAACGCCCGGGCTTCCCCCTCTGGGAAACCGATCCAAGCAGAATCGGAGGAGAAACGATTAAGGGCATTCAAAACATAATAATATTTTCCCTGATTATACGCTGCCGATATTTTATAAAGTGAAGACCGCAACCGATTTTCCTCCTTCGGAGGGTATTCGCTCAATAAACAGGCCGTTTCCTCAAGTAATGTAGAGTCCCCTGCCAACTCGAGACTGTCACAAATAACTATCAGATCGTTCAACTGTTCTTTCTCAGTGTGATTTCTATCACTGCATCCGTAAATAATATATATAAAAATACCTATACAAAAAAAATAAACATATCCCTTGTATATTTTTCTCATATCATTATTTTTTATTTAAGTTCATTTAGCTACCGGACAATAATTTTATCATCGAAAGGAAAGCCATATGGGTGGCTCTTTCTATATTATATTTCCGGTTTTCGCCAAACAAAAATTTTTCACTAACGATCTTATCTCCTAATGCGACAGCTATCCAAACGGTACCGACCGGTTTTTCAGAAGTTCCTCCGTTCGGGCCGGCAACACCCGAAGTAGCCACTGCACAATCGGTATGCATCAACTTTTGTACACCCTTAACCATCTGCTCAACTACCTGACGACTCACAGCACCATATTTTTCAAGATCTTCTGTACTTACTCCTAATACTGTTTCTTTTATTTCGTTGGCGTACGATACGATACTACCTTTATAATATGCCGATGAACCGGGGATCAGTGTTATTTCGTGTGCAATATTTCCACCCGTACAACTTTCAGCTGTCGCAACAGTATAACCTTCTTTCTCTAATATAGCACCTAATGCTCCGGCCATCGTGGTATCCCGGTATGAAAAAATATTTTTACCTAATAATCCACACAATTTTTCCGCCTGTTTTTCGAGCATGCGACAAGTTTCCAAATCATCTTCTCCACGAGCTGTCAGACGCAGGCGAATAACACCTGGATTTGGCAAATATGCCAATTTCACAGCCGAAGGCATTTCGGCTTCAAAATCGGTCAGATATTCCGATAAAGCCGACTCGGTAAAATTCATAACCAGACAAGTAAAATGACGTATCGACGTATGATCGGGAAAACGATGTCGTAATCGAGGAATCACTTCATTTTCCATGGCATTTTTCATCTCAAACGGTACACCCGGCATCGAAACGAGGACTTTTCCTTCTCTTTCGAACCACATTACGGGAGCAGTTCCTACCGGGTTTTGTATAACCGAACATACATCAGGTACCATAGCTTGACTCCGGGTAGAATCATTGAGCTTTATCTTACGCTTAGAAAGCCAACGTTCTATATTTTGTAAAACAGAATCATCAAAAATCATTTTTCCACCGAAAAAATCACATAATGTCTGCTTTGTCATATCATCTTTAGTAGGTCCTAACCCACCTGTTACTAAAACAACATTTACACGGGCAAACGACTGATTGAAAGCCGATAACATTTCTTCTCGCCGATCTCTCACCGTTGTTATCTCCGTAATTTCCCAACCTATTTTATTCAATTCCCGGGCTATCCATGCAGAATTAGTATCTGTAACCTGTCCTATCAGCAATTCGTCACCGATAACAATAATCTCAACATTCATAATTTTATGCTTTATTCATTAATCGTCCGATACGCTGTAACAGAGTCGGATGCGAATAATATACTTTTACATATAACGGATGCGGCGTAAGATTAGATAAAGACCGTACCGATATTTTCTTCAAACCGCTTATCAACGCTTCTGTCAAATTGTATTTAGCAGCAAATGCATCTGCCTGATATTCATTTTTACGAGATAAAGCATTAATAAACAGCCCCGTAATCAAACCCAAAGGCGAATAAAGTAATGAAAATGCGACTAAAGAGAGAGCAAAAGAACTGCCTTTTCCACCTAAAGCTTCGGCAAATGCAACATTACCCACCGTCCATGAAAAAAGAAAAAATATAAGAAATACGTTTACTACTGATAAAAGCAGCATTTGTAATGTATGTTTATGTTTATAATGCCCCGTCTCATGAGCCAAAACAGCAACAATCTCCTCTGTTGTGAGTTCATCGATAAGTGTATCGAACAAAACAATACGCTTTTTACTTCCCAAACCACTAAAATATGCATTTGCTTTAGTCGATCGTTTCGAACCGTCGATAACATATATATTATCGAGACAAAAACCCGCATGATCGGCAAATCTTTCTATAGCTGAACGAAGCTCACCCTCGGGTAATGGTGTCTGTTTATTAAATAAAGGAACAATCCATTGTGAATAAAACATATTTAATAAAATCATAAATAAAACAACAACAGCACAGCCTGCCAACCAAAACAAACTACCCAACCATTGATACAGAAAAAGAATGACCGTTAACAAAAGCCCTCCGATAAACAATCCGAAAAACAAAGACTTTAATTGATCTGCAACAAATAAAAACGGTGTTGTTTTATTAAATCCGAAACGTTCTTCGATAACAAACGTATCATATATGTCGAAAGGTAACGACAACAATGTATTACCCATAAATAAAAGTCCGAAAAACAACAACGTATTCCATATCAAACTGCCCGAGGTTACTTGATATGCCCAGTCATATAATCCGCCGAACCAACCAAAAACAAGAAATAATATGATTACGACAAAATCTACAATAGAACTTATCGACCCCAACTTATTGTTTACCGAAAAATACTGTTGCTGTTCGGCATATTTTGTTTTATCATATAAATCGATCAGTTTATCCGGTAAAACAGGAGAAGCAGCCCGACGATTTAAAAAAGACAACATTTGTTGCATGCAAAATTCAACCACAACAAAAAACAAAATCAGAAAAAACACTATATTATATTCCATATTTTACTTAAACTCTTCAAAAGTACAAATTATATTTAAGAGACAATATTCGAGAATAAATTATATTTTTGCAATAAAAATCAGTAAGAAAAACAATTTGAGTCGAAATTAATAGAACTTATGTGTATTTTAGTACCATTATATTTATAATACAACTTCAGTATTACATAAATTAATAATAATATCATGAAAAAATTTTTTTTAGCAATTACCGTACTTTTATTTATGTTTGTTATGGTTACTTCAGCCGTAAATCCCCCCATTATGGGATGGAGTTCATGGAACGCATTTCTGGTAAACATCAGTGATTCCATCATCATGCACCAAGCTGATTTAATGGTAGAAAAAGGGCTTAAATCTGCAGGATATAAATACATAAATATCGATGACGGATTTTTTGGTATTCGTGACAAAAACGGGAATATGGAAGGAAACAAAAAAAGATTCCCCAACGGATTGAAATGTGTATCAGATCATATTCATTCTTTAGGACTTAAAGCTGGCATATACTCAGATGCAGGAGTATTTACATGTGGGTCTATTTCTAATAAAGACGAAGAAGGTCTTCATGCCGGATTATATGGACATGATCAACAAGATGCACAAGTATATTTCAATGACTGGGATTTCGATTTTATAAAAATCGATTATTGCGGAGGTTTACAATTAGGCTTAGACGAAGAAAAGCGATATACCGATATATATAACGCAATAAAGACAACCAGTAAAAAAGATATATCCCTAAACATTTGTCGCTGGGCTTTCCCTGGAACATGGGCTTCAGATATCTCTTCTTCTTGGAGAATAAGCGGAGACATTAATGCCTCATGGAATTCACTGAAATATGTAGTAGGGAAAAATCTCTATTTATCGGCATACGCTGGAAACGGACGTTATAACGACATGGATATGCTGGTGATAGGATTCAGAGATAATTGCGGAGTCGGTGGAAATGGTCTTACTCTTAACGAAGAAGAAGCCCACTTCGGATTATGGTGCATCATGAGTTCCCCCTTATTGATCGGATGCGATCTTTCCAAAATACCGGATTCTTCGTTGAAATTACTGAGAAACGAGGAACTTATAGCCTTGAACCAAGATATTTTAGGTCTACAGGCTTATGTCGTACAACACGAGAATGAAGGATATGTTCTTGTGAAAGACATTCTTGAGAAAAGAGGAAATATCCGGGCAGTAGCTTTATATAACCCATCAGACACGATATGTTCATTCGATATTCCATTCGAGACTCTGGAATTGGGTGGGAATATTATGGTACGAGACCTGATAAAGAAAAAAAACTTAGGTAAATTCACCGGAAACTTTCGAAAAAAACTTCCTCCGCATAGTGCAATGATATTAAAAATGGAAGCACAAGAACGTCTTGAGCCGGTGAGCTTCGAAGCAGAATGGGCTTATTTGCCATTGTTCAACGATTTAGAAAAAAATAGTAAAGGAATCGTTTATGCTTATGCCCGTAATGCATCTGGAAAAATGAAAGTCGGCTATTTAGGCGGTGCACCCGAAAATTATGCTGAGTGGAATGAAATTTACAGTAAAACGGGTGGAAACTATGAAATGACGATTTATTACTTCGGCGATCAGCAAGACAGATCTCTGGATATAACGGTAAACAATGAAAAGCAAACAATAAATCATTTATATTCTGACAACATAGATACATTAAAATCTCTAACCATCAATGTAACGTTAAAACCTGGATATAATACTGTACGTATGGGTTCTTCTTATAACTGGGCTCCGGATATAGATCGATTTACATTAAATAAAAAATAATAGCATTTGGATAAGTAGAAGGAAATTAAAAAAATTCCTTCTACTTATCATTTTCAATATAAAAAATATTTAACATAATTCTTCATATGATAAGTGCAATTTCTCGAGCTTTAATTCTAAAAATGGAAACATAAAAAGAATAAAACATTAATTAGAAATATCTGTAAATAATTTCACTTTAATAAAGTAATAAAAAAGAATATACAAAACAAAATGCAGAAGAAACCAATATTTTCCCGATTCTAAAAAACCCGTAAAAGATACGATCATCGTTTGCGAGAATTCAAAAGCTTTGCTATAATGATTTACCCATAAAGATTCGGCATCGGGACTTTTACCATAAACCGGACTCCAGCCGTTAAGTAATGAAATTATAATCCCCTGATGATAAGTCCTGACGATCAAAACTAAAATCCGACACAATAGCACTTAATAATAATGATACTAAAACAATTAATAAAATATAAAATCGAACCAATTTGATTCTTCTCTGCATCTCTTCATAACTACTATATAATCCAGCCTATAGTTAAAGATAAAAGAATGACAGCGGAAATATATATCCGGATATTATCCACAAAAAAACAAAAAACGTCAATAATAAATAAAAGGGATACAGAACAACGTAAATCCCATTCCATATAACAGATACCCAACATTTTTTCGATCCATTATATACTTTTATAATTCTACGCGGGCAAATGGAGCCGTATCCATCGAACAGAAATCTTTATCGAGATATTTATAATATCCAGTAATCGCGACCATTGCAGCATTATCGGTAGTAAAAGAAAATTTTGGTACGTGTATCTTCCATCCGTACTTAACGGCATGATCTTCAAATGCTTTACGCACAGCAGAATTAGCTGAAACGCCTCCTGCAACAGCGACCTCCTTTATTCCGAGATCTTTGGCCGCCTTCCGTAGTTTATCCATCAAAATCTCAACAATAGTCCGTTGTAACGACGCACAAAGATCAGTCTTGTTTTCTTCGATAAAACGGTCATTTTTTTTCAAAGAATCCCGTAACAAATATAAAAATGAAGTTTTTAATCCACTAAAACTATAATTATATCCCGGGATATGCGGTTTGTTAAACCGAAAAGCATCAGGATTTCCGTCTTTTGCCAAACGATCTATAACAGGTCCTCCAGGATAAGGGAGTCCCATGACTTTGGCACATTTATCAAATGCTTCACCGGCAGCGTCATCGATAGTTTGTCCGATAACTTCCATATCTTTATAAGAATTCACTTTGATAATCTGCGAATTACCTCCAGATACCAAGAGACAAAGAAACGGGAAAGACGGCTGATCTTTATCGACTTCATTCTCTTTAATAAAATGTGCCAATACATGAGCCTGCAAATGATTTACCTCGATCATAGGTATATTCAAAGCCGCAGAAAAGCCTTTTGCAAAAGAAGTACCTACCAACAAAGAACCCATGAGGCCGGGACCTCTGGTAAAGGCAACGGCACTTAACTCGCTCTTATCTACTCCGGCACGTTTCAACGCTTCAGATACGACAGGAATTATATTCTGCTGATGCGCTCTAGAAGCCAATTCGGGAACAACCCCACCGAACGCTTCATGAACCGCTTGACTGGCAATTACATTCGATAACATGACTCCATTACGTATCACCGAAGCCGACGTATCGTCACAAGAAGATTCTATACCTAAAATTGTCGTATCCATACTTATCGATCTTTCTAATTTTCAGACTGGCGAAATTACATAATAAAACACAAATATATAAAGAATATTTCCCGAAAATTGATAATTTTGCCTCATATAAATCATGATCAGACTTTATAAAGTATTCAAATACATAACAATCAGCCTGATAATATTGCTTTGTTCAATATATTCGGGGGCCTATCTCTTACTTAGCATTCCCGCCATGCAAGAGAAAATACGCCGCATTGGTATAAAAGAACTTTCTCATTTATTAAACACTCCCGTTTCTATCGAAAAAATCGGTATCGAGCCTTTCGATAAAATCGCCCTATACGGTGTTTACCTCACTGATGAAAAAGGGGATACTTTATTGTATGCAAAAAAATTAATGGCAGGACTCGAACTCTATCCTTTGCTACATAAAAAATTAGTATTTACAACAGCTCACTTGTTGGATTTCGATCTGCATATTTCTAAAAAAGATCCTGAATCCCCTTACAATTTCCAGTATATCATCGATGCCTTTACATCGAAAAAGAAAAATACAAATAACCCGACAATAGACGTACAGATAAATACAGTCGTTATCAGAAGGGGTAACATTGCTTACGATATACTTTCCGAACCCCACAAAGAAACAGGGAAATTCGATAAGAATCATATCAGATTACACGATTTTTTATCGACGATGTCACTAAAATCATTACGCAAAGATTCTCTGAACATAAATGTAAGACGAATCAGCTTTGCAGAACAATCCGGTTTTAAATTATCGAAACTGGCTTTTAAACTCGCTGCAAACAAAAATGAAGCTCATTTTTCGGAATTCAAGTTGAATCTGCCATTAACAGAAGTTGTATTAAGTACTGCATCTGCCGACTTTTCCAAATCAAAACATTTATCTGATTTCTGCGACAGTACTTACTTAAAACTAGGTATTTCCCATGCAAATATTACCCTTCACGATCTCACGGCTTTCGTTCCGGCATTTCGGTATTTCGGTACTCCTATCGACTTTTCATGCCATGTAGAAGGTCCGGTAAATAATCTTAAACTCAATCATCTGGCTATAGCATACGGAAACGACGATATATACATCAAAGGTGATGGTGTTCTGAAAGAGATTATTAAAAAAGACAGTGCTTATATTGCTGCACAAATCAGTGCATCAAAAGCTACCCCTGATGGTATTCAGTCAATCCTAAATAATTTTTCTTCCGTCGACAAAAAACCATCCGACATTTTAAACAGGTTAGGAATAATACATTTCGATGGAAAAGTTTCGGGAATTCTCACCCAACTAACTACTCAAGGGACCATTAAAACGGGTCAGGGCGATATACATGGTGATATGACAATTTCCCGTAATCCCATACAACATTTTTTCATCTATCAGGGTAACATAAAAACCGAAGATTTTAATCTTCACGGGTTATTCCGCGACAAAAATCCTTGGGGAAAAATAAGTTTAAACCTCGACTTAAATGGCTTACATGCAAGTAACAGAAAACCTTCGGGAAAACTTAAAGGCGAAATCCAAAAATTCGATTACAACGGTTATCCCTACGAAAATATCGTTTTAAACGGTAGCTACAACGGTATGCGATATGACGGAACAGCCGGTATCGACGACCCAAACGGACATTTACATATGGACGGGATTATCGACCTCGAGAATAAACAGCCATCTTTCCATTTCAGAGCCATGGGAGAAAATATAAAACCGGGAAAACTAAAACTCTCTCCCAAATATCCCGACTCGGAATTATCATTTATCATCAATGCCGATATTCACGGTGACCACCCCGATAATGCAGAGGGAACATTATCCCTCGACAGCCTCGAGTTCATCAATAACGGCGAACGATTTTTCATGAAACAATTTGCAATTAATGCTCATAATGAGGGGGTTCCGCAATGGATCACGGTACATTCCGACTTTTTCAACGGAGAAGTACGCGGAAAATATTCATTTACAACTCTAAAACAATCACTTACCGAAATTTTATCTTCAGTTATTCCATCGATAATACAACCCGACCATAAAACTATTGATCACCAGAACGACTTCAACTTCCAATTCAATTTATCGGGAACAGAAAATATTTCACGTATTTTCGAATTACCAGTATCGTTTCCCGACGGAGCAGTTCTCGAAGGATTTTATAACGATGAAAAACAACAATTCAGGGTTGTATCTTCCTCCCCAAAATTCAATTTAAAAAAGACACAATTGAATAACATGCAATTTTTTGTTGAAAAAAACAATTTTGGAATAAACTTATCCACCAACATTACCCATACAAACAAAAAGAAAAAAATGATCACTTGGTCAGTAAATGCCGATGCTGCCAATGACCGGTTAAATTCCCGTTTAAACTGGAGTAATGCCGATAAATCTACTTTTTGCGGGGAACTATCGACAAGTACTGTATTCAAGCCAAGCATTAATGGGAAATTGCCATCTATGGATATACGCATAAATGCGACCGATCTGATACTCAATGACTCTATCTGGAAGGTTCAGCCATCAATAGTGCGGATTGATTCAGGCCGAATTGCAGTAAGCGACTTCGAAATACGTCACGGAAAACAATTTCTGCATATCGAAGGAACTGCATCAAAATCACCTGACGACGAACTCTCTCTTTTATTGAATGACTTGAATCTCGACTACATATTCGAATCGCTCAATATAAATAACGTTACTTTCGGCGGACAGGCTACCGGAGATATTCGGATATCAGACCTGTTATCGGGGGCACCGATATTGAACACACGAAAATTTGATGTAACCAATTTCTCTTATAACGATGCTGTATTAGGCGATCTCCATTTGTTCAGCCAATGGGAAAATAAAAATCAGGGAATTTTGCTTAAAGGGAGCGTTTCCCAAAAAGGATATCCCGACACAGGTATCGACGGCTACATATTCCCAACAAAAGATTCTTTAAATCTTATGTTCGACGCGCAACATCTCAACCTCGATTTCCTACAACCTTTTATCGGGAAAATTCTCACCAATTTTACAGGTAACGCTACTGGGAAAATAAACTTTTTCGGAAAATTCAATGCATTAAACGTAACCGGAAAAGCATATGCTGAAAAAATAAAATTTGGAGTCGACTACCTCAATACAGTATATGAATTAAGCGATACGGTAAAACTTACAACCGAAAGTATCTCATTCGATAATGTTACAATAAAAGATCAAAACGGCCATACTGCAAAAGCCAAAGGATTACTCCGTCATAAACATTTTAAAAATCTAACATATGATATTGGCCTTTCAGATGCAAATAACCTACTTGTTTTTAATGTTACCGAACTGATCAATCCCGTCTATTACGGGACTATTTTCGGATCTGGAACGGCAAGTATAAAGGGGGATATGGCCCGTACAAACATCGATGTAAATATGCGTACCAACGATCATTCGAAATTTACATTCGTTCTCTCAAAAGAAGAAGAAGCCTCCGATTATCAATTTATAACCTTTGTCGACCGGAATCAAGAATTAAGAGACAAAGAAAAACAAGACAGTACTTTGATAATACCGGCGCAAAATGCCACCGTCAAAACCCAATCTCATGATGTAACCGTAAATTTACAGATAGATGCTACTCCGGCCGCAACCATGCAAATCATCATGGATCCGGCAACGAATGATATCATAAAAGCAAATGGCAATGGCGGTATCCGTATCGAATACAATACTTTTTCAGATATGAAAATATACGGTACATATACTCTTGAAAAAGGTAGCTATAGCTTTAATTTGCAAGATATTATTTCACGTGTATTTACCATAAAATCGGGAAGTCAGATATCCTTTAGAGGAAATCCTCTCGATGCAGATTTAAATATAGACGCTATTTATTCACTTTCTGCTAATTTAAGAGATTTGTCGGAAAGCTTTGCAGAAGAAAAAGAATTAAGCCGGACTGTAGTCCCAGTGCAAACTGTTTTGAGCGTCTCGGGTAGTCTTCAACAACCCGACCTTAAATTTAATATCGAATTTCCTACCCTTACCCAAGATATCGATCGCCAAGTAAAAAGTATTATCAGTACCGACGAAATGATGAACCGACAAATTATATACTTATTGGCAATCGGTAAATTCTATACCCCCGATTATATGAATGTAGATCAGACGAGAGGAAACGAATTGGTATCTGTCGCATCCTCTACCCTGTCGTCTCAACTTAGTAATATGCTGGGACAGATAAGCGATAAATGGAATATAGGAACCAATATACGAAGCGACAAAGGCGACTTCTCGGATGTTGAATTCGAACTGGCTCTTTCAAGCCAGCTTTTGAATAATCGATTAATTTTTAACGGGAACTTCGGTTATAGAGACAATCAAGTAAACAGCAACGCTTTTATCGGGGATTTCGATTTGGAATATTTACTCAGCAAAAGCGGGAATTTACGATTAAAAGCCTATAACCACTATAACGACCAGAATTATTATATTAAATCGGCACTTACTACACAAGGAGTAGGTATCATGTTTAAACGTGATTTCACACGCTTTTCAGATCTTTTTTATCGAATTACGGCAAAAGTACAGAAGCTCAAACGCCGCAAAACAGAGAATCGGGAAAAATCAGATAAAACAAATCTTAAAGATATTACTCCAAAAGAAAATATAGTTTTGGAAAAAGATTAATCAAGCATCAGACTTAAAAAAGGGGGGTCTGAAATCGGAAAAAGACGAATTGCCAGTTCGGATACGGTATAAATATCATCAGTATTAAATTTATCATCATCGGGACGCTGCATGCATTTCCCATTACTAATAAAATAAATCCCATTGTTTTGTGGAATAATATCGTCGATTATTCTCCATACATGTTTAACCTGGGGAAACGCTTTCGCATACCCATGCAAGATACGACGTACATTCACGATTCTAAGCATTCCCCTTTTATATCCGTTATTTTCAACGGTTGCAGGAATATCACAAAAAATATCTCCTTTCGGAAACTCTCTACGTATAAGCTGCAACAATTCATTACGGGCCGCAATATCATCATAGAACCAGTCTTTAACCAGTATCCGATTATTATAAAACAATGCAAAAGCCAATCCCCTGATTCGTTTTTCATTATTATGAACAGCTATAACTTTACCTCCCGCCAATTCCAGCTCTTGTAATATTACTTTAAAATCATCGAGTGAATGTTGTATACAGCAAGTTCTTTCTCCTATTCTCGATGAAAAATAAGCATAGTATTCTCCAATCGTGTTTCCACATACATTAAAATCAGCCGGTAAAATATCACGATAAACTTCACACGCCTTCCTGAAAACAGGTGCATATCCCGATTTTGCATAATAATCATACAACCACTCTTCAGCAGGAATAAGGAATGAAAAAGGTATTTCACGGTTTCTCATCGTAATGAAAGCTTCTCTTATCAAGCGGCTCATAAGTCCTTTTTCACGATATTCAGGCCAGGTAGAAGCACCCGAAATATAAGATGCTCTATACTTTTTACCCCAGCATGTCATGGTGTAAGGCAATATTTGAAGCGCCGACAAAACTTTATCATCCTCTATAATAGCTAAAGTGTTCTCATCGGAATACTTTGTTGAAAAATAGAGCTGTACAAATTCCTCGGTGTCACCGAAACAAGCCTGCCACAAATCGATAATCTGTTGCCTTAAATCCATATCGTAAAGTATTTCAATTCATTAAACACTTATATAAATCAGAACCGGTGCTTTATAGCAGCATATTTTTCAAGTAATATTGCTGGATGGTAAGAAAGCTTTGCTTTACGTAATCCCGGAATTCCCAAATCTTCTTCTCGGTTTACATAGATATATTCTTCAGGAATATGAGATGCAAATTCCTGATTGATAACCGCATAAGCACCATCCACCTCGGTATCCGCTTTTTCTACATGTACGCCAAAAGTATCATTCGTTATCGGAGCCCCAAAAGAAAAAGCGACAATCTCATTTCCTATCCAAATCGCACCTCCTATTATTCCTAATTCATCCATGTGCTGCAAAGAAAATGTAAGAGAGCGTCGTTCGTTCATCAAGTCTTCGTTCTCACGACAATCATTCTCAACACACCATTTCGTCTCGAGTTCGAGACACTTAGGAACCATATCTCTGGTGATAGGAGTATAACGGTAATTATCATATTCCTGCCTGAACCGATTGATATGATTCCGTTTCGATTGATATTTTTTGCCCACCAAACCGACCAAATTATCCCGTAAGTAAATATAATCAAAATAATCTCTCTCTGCAATAAATTTGAATTCTTCAGGAAAAAGCTTTTCTATTTTTTCTTTTGTATCCGGAGTAACACCTAAAATACATAAAGTATGCCCCAATGAAGATGCATCTGCTTCGAGCAACTCAATCGAATGTTTCATATCTCCCGTTCCCAAAGGTACCATATAGGCAGGGCGATGATCTTCAATAAAAAAGCGAATAAGAAGTTTATCTTCGACAACGGCAAATTCACTATCATATAAAAAGCGCCAACTACACATATTGGCAAAAGAAAAATCACAATTCCGTAAATTACTGTTATAGGTAAACGAAGTTATGATCTCCCGGTCATGTATCGTTATAGGTTTAAATGGAATCATATATCTATATTTCATTAATGGTATAACTGTTAATCAAGATAAAAGTTCGTTCTATTTATATTTAATACCGATTCCCGGCATTCTGGTCGAAATTATTTTACCGTTTTGCAACGTGGCGCCATAAAAACAATCATTCGTAATCAGTAAATTTCCGTCGAGGTCAGCCCAATCGACCCAAGGGGACAATTGGGCCGCAGCGCTGATGGCACAAGAAGTCTCGGTCATACATCCCAACATGACCTTCATACCTGCGTCACGAGCTTCATGTATAACCTTATATGCCTCATTCATCCCGGTACATTTCATTAATTTTATATTTATTCCGGAAAATACACCCTTAACTTTTTTCAAATCGGATATTCGCTGAAATGATTCATCCGCAATAGTAGGTATAGGGCTATGAGCTGTCAACCAAGCCATATCGTCTATATATTCTTTAGGCATAGGCTGTTCTGCAAAAATAACACCTTGCTCTTTACACCAATGCAACATATCGAGAGCTTCATATTTATCAGTCCATCCCTGATTTACATCAACACAAATCGGCTTGTCTGTTACCGAACGTATTGCCGATATAATCATCTTATCGGTATGCCGGCCTAATTTTACTTTTAACAAATTAAAATCTTTCGCATCCAGTGTCTTACACCTTATCCCTTCTTCGGTATCTATTCCTATCGTAAAAGAAGTATCCGGAACAGAGAATCTATCGAGTCCCCAATACTGCCACCAGGCATATTCACGGGCCTTCCCGTAAAGATCATGTAAGGCAATATCTACAGCCGCTTTAGCAGCCGTATTTTCGGGAGCCACATTTTCAATATAACCGAGAACATCTTCTAACGGATGATTCAAAGAAAATCCATTTAAGTTCAAAGCAGATAAAAACGCAGTTACCGATTGCTGCGTTTCTTTCAAATAAGGAGGTAAAGATGCTTCCCCATATCCGATATATCCTTCACTTTCTATCATCACCAAAACAACAGGCGTTGTCGTACGGGAAGAAGATGATAAAGTAAAAACGTGCCTTAATTCGAGAGTATAGGGTTCAAAGCTTAGTTTCATAAGCTAATAATAAAAA
This sequence comes from Coprobacter tertius, assembly GCF_024330105.1. Taxonomy (NCBI): domain Bacteria; kingdom Pseudomonadati; phylum Bacteroidota; class Bacteroidia; order Bacteroidales; family Barnesiellaceae; genus Coprobacter; species Coprobacter tertius. The sequence continues at coordinate 84,774 of NZ_JANDHW010000003.1, read as the reverse complement.
TTTACAGGTTAAAAATTGCAATCGAAAATATATATTTTATTCGTTCGAAGGTAATTCTTTTTTCGCTTTTATACCTAAAGCTTTAAGTTTTTCTACTTGTCCGATAAGATTTCCTTTTCCTTCTTTTAACTGTCCGACTGCCTGGCGGTAACTACGATATGTCTTGTCCAAATTCTCTCCTATTTCTCCCATCGAATCTACAAATCCGACAAATTTATCATATAAAGCCGCCCCACGTTCTGCTATATCGAGAGCATTACGACTTTGCTTATCCCGATTCCAAAGATCTACGATCAGCTTAAGAGCTGCAATCAGGTTTGTCGGACTAATCATCATCACTCTCTTATCATAAGCAAATTGCCATAACGACGGGTCCTGTCTCATCGCAGCCAGATATGCCGGTTCGTTGGGAATAAACATCATAACAAAATCAAGTGATTTCACATAATCCTGATAATTTTTTGCAGAAAGTTCCAAAACATGACTTTTCAAAGAACGAACATGTTCCTGCAAAGCTTTTACACTTTCTTCAGGAGTTTCGGCTTCAACATAACGGGTATATGCCGTCAGCGATACTTTAGAATCGATAATTACTTTTCTTTGGTCGGGATAAACCACCACCACATCCGGACGCATTCTTTTTCCATCTTCATTAAGGCGTTTTTTCCCCGCTTCATCTGTTATCGTCTCTTGCGTGTAGTACTCACGCCCTTTTACTAAACCTGATTTTTCGAGAATGCTCTCGAGAATCATCTCACCCCAATCTCCCTGTATTTTACTATCTCCTTTCAATGCCTTAGTCAGGTTATTGGCTTCTCGTCCGATTTGCTGGTTCAGTTCGACCAATTCTTTAATCCTCCTGTCGAGACTAAAACGCTCTTTCGATTCTTTATCATAAGTCTCCTCTACTTTTTGCTTGAATTCAGACAACTTCTCCTGTAAAGGATGCAAAATACGATCAATATTTTCTCGATTTATTTCGGTAAAACGTTTCGATTTTTCTTCTAAAATACTATTAGCCATAAGCCGGAACTCATTTGTCATTTGTTCCCGCATCACCATAATTTCTTCTTTTTGTCGTTGTAACTTTTCATCAGCGGAACGTTTCTCAGCTTCTGATTTCACCCGTTCGACCTTTTCATTCAAAAGTTCTTGACCGAGTCTTTTTATCTCTGTTTGCCGACCGTCCAATTGCATTTGCAACTCACGATTCCGGCGTTTGTATCCATAGAAAAAAACGCCCGATACAAAGCTTCCAATAACGACACCTAAAATCAAATATGCAATTTCCATATGACTCAATAATATCAGGGAGCAACTAAACGCCAACCTGCTAACGTAAAACAAATACCTATTAAAACACTTCCGAATACATATAAGAGAAAAGGTAAAAATGCTCCTGACTGAAACAATTTGAGCGCATCACCCGAGAAAGTAGAAAATGTAGTAAATCCACCGCAAAGCCCGACGATGAACGTCATTCTGAATCCTGTCCCAAACCATTCAAACCGTTCGGATATTCCCCAAAATAAACCTATAAGCAAACACCCGGCCAGATTAACGGCTAATGTACCCCAAGGAAAACTACCGGAGGTCTGTTCCGAAATCCAACGGGAAAAAGCATACCGTAATATACTACCGGCAAATCCTCCTATCCCGACCAATAACCAGGTTCTCATCCTTTAAATTCTAATTCTCGTCCACGGCAAGCTCTGTTAACTACTCCATTCTGATAAGCTTTTATGCCATTAACAAACGTCGTATCTACCGTAACAGGAAATGTATGGCCTTCGAAAGGAGACCACCCACATTTACTTAATATTATATCAGATGTCACTTTACATTTTTTACCAGGATTTATCAATACCAAATCAGCAAAATACCCCGGCCGGATAAATCCTCTTTTTTCGATTCCAAAAAGACGAGCCGGAGCATGACACATTTTCTCTACTATAGTTTCGATAGAAAGATCTCCCTCTAAAACTTTCTCTATCATCGTTAACAATGAAAATTGAATTAACGGACCTCCAGACGCAGCTTTCAGACACGAACCCTCTTTTTCACACCATAAATGAGGAGCATGATCGGTAGCTATAACATCGATCTTGTTTTTCTTAACGGCATTTATTAGGGCCAATCTATCCCCGGTCGTTTTTATAGCCGGATTCCACTTTATTTTATTTCCGTATGCCGCATAATCGTTATCATCGAAATAAAGATGATGCACACAAACTTCAGCCGTAATACGTTTTTCTTCTAAAGGCTTATCTTCAAATAAAGATAATTCACGAGCTGTAGAGAGATGCAAAATATGTAATCTTGTATCGTATTTAGATGCCAATTCTACAGCTTGTGCAGATGATGCGTAACAAGCTTCGGCACTACGTATAAGCGGATGAAACATAATCGGGAGATCTTCTCCGAAACGTTTAGTATAATATTCGCGATTTGACCGAATAATTTCTTCCTTTTCACAATGAACCGCGATAACAGCGGGTATTTCTGCAAAAATTCGTTCGAGAATTTTTCGATCATCAACCAACATATTGCCGGTAGAAGACCCCATAAACACTTTTACTCCCCCTACTCTATGCGTATCTATTTTTTTCAGTTGATCGAGATTTTCGTTATTGGCCCCCATATAAAAAGTGTAATTAGCCAAAGACGTTTCTGCAGCTCGGTCGAAGCGCCGGTTAAGAACATCTATCGTCGTTGTTTGGGGAATGGTGTTAGGCATATCCATAAAAGACGTTACACCCCCGGCCACGGCAGCTGCCGATTCGCTATGTATATCGGCTTTATGTGTCAAACCCGGTTCCCTGAAATGAACCTGATCATCTATAATACCGGGAATCAACCACATACCGGTAGCATCGATCACTTCATCAACTTCTTCAATTACATTTTCTGGATAAATACCATCATAAACCGCTTTTATTGTGTCATTCTCAATAAAAACAGCACCCGTAAAACGTCTGCTTTCATTGATAATTTCCGCGTTTTTTATAAAAATCTTCATTTTTAGATTCCTTTTTTGCAAGGATATTTTTTAAACCAACTACCTATTTTAAGCCTAATTACTCCCCAAACGGCTTCGCCAAAGATACCTCCGTTCATCTTACTTACACCCAATACCCGATTTATAAATATAATGGGTACTTCGATAAGTCTGAATCCACATTTATATGCAGTAAACTTCATTTCTATCTGGAAAGCATAACCTTTGAAACGGATACGATCGAGGTCGATTGTTTCCAGTACTTCTCTACGATAACATTTAAAACCGGCTGTTGTATCTGCAATTTTCATACCGGTAATCAGGCGGACATATTTCGATGCGAAATAAGACATAATAACACGTCCCATCGGCCAATTTACAACATTTACACCTGAGATATACCGTGATCCGATAGCAACATCAGCACCTTGGTTTACACAGGCATCCCATAATCTTATAAGATCTTCTGGATTATGAGAAAAATCGGCATCCATCTCGAAAATATAGTCATAACCATGCTCCAATGCCCACTTAAAACCAGCAATATAAGCGGTTCCCAATCCTTGTTTTCCCGCTCGTTCGATCATAAACAAACGATCGGGATAATCTTTCTGCATCATCTTTACGATATTTGCAGTTCCATCGGGAGAACCGTCGTCAATAATCAATACATGAAAGTATTTTTTTAAACGAAATACAGCATGTATTATGTTCTCTATATTTTCTTTTTCGTTATAAGTAGGAATTATAACTATACCGTCTGATTCATGCATAAGTTATATAATTATCATCTGATTTTAAATAAATCTGTCTATTTCTCATTCTTTACTACAAAATCAAGAAATAATATTAGCAAATATACTATTTTTTATGAAAAATAATAATTCAATATATATTATTTAAATACATCTTGTAAATAAAATATTTGTGCGATAAACATAAAACCTAACTAAGAGAAAAGCATAAAAATATACATATATAAGTTTATCAGAAGACATTTCGACATTTAAGATTCTTTTTCAGAATATCTTCAATATTGAGCCCCTTAACAGCAATCATTCGCAAAAAAAATAATTACTTTTGCATGATGTTTACAGAAATCCGGCTTCCGATGGATACGAATCCTCTTTATCCTATTTTCAACACGCCAGCCCGTAAAGAGGCTCTGGCCCATTTTATAAAAGATAAAAAATCGAATACTTTACAAATCGACGGTCTGCAAGGTTCTGCCGCAGCACTACTATTTTCTTCATTAACCGAAACCGGAAAGACGTTTATTCTTGTAGCGAACGATCTCGAAGAAGCGGGTTATCTTTATCATGATTTGGTACAAATCAAAGGAGAAGAATATGTTTTATTTTTTCCTTCGGGTTATAAAAGAGATATTAAATACGGCCAACAAGACCCTGCCAATGCTATTTTACGTACCGAAACGCTAAACCGGTTGCAAGATAACGGGCCATTGTTGGTAGTAACTTATCCCGATGCTTTAGCTGAAAAAGTGGTAAAGGCAAAAATGCTGAATGAAAATACGCTGAAACTCAAAAGAGGAAGTAAAGCCGACTCGATTGCCATTGCCGATACATTACACAATCAGGGATTCGAGCAGGTAGATTATGTATATGAACCGGGACAATATGCTATTCGCGGAAGCATTCTCGATGTATATTCTTTTTCTCATGAACAACCCTACCGAATCGACTTTTTCGGAGACGAAATAGAAAGTATTCGTTGTTTCGATATAGAAAGTCAACTCTCGAATGAGCAACTCGACAGTATCAGTATTGTACCTGATATGGCATCAGGGGGTGTTTACGGTGTTTCATTACCCGAATTTGTAAATAGCGATACAATATGGTGTTTCAAAGATGTCGAGTGGTGTCTGACACGCATAAACTCTATCGCAACCGAATCGATCTCAGAGCAATTGCTTATAACAGAGGAAGGAGACCTGGAGATACACAAAAAGATTGTTGATCCCGAGACATTCAAAAAAAACATTTTTACATTCAAACAGATCGGATACGGAACTCGAAACCGGGAAAGAGTCAAAAATCACCTTTCGTTCAATTGCGTACCTCAACCTGTTTTCCACAAAAATTTCGACTTAGTAGGAGAAACATTAACCGGCTTTCTAAAAGAAGGTTATACTTTGTACATTCTGAGCGATAATGAAAAACAGATACAGCGCCTCCAAAGCATATTCGAAGATCGAGGAGACCAAATTACTTTTACACCTATATTGCGCACCATTCATGAAGGTTTTTCCGATAAAGATTTAAAAATATGCTTCTTCACCGATCACCAAATCTTCGACCGTTTCCATAAATACAATCTGAGAAGCGATAAAGCTCGTTCCGGAAAACTGGCACTGACATTAAAAGAACTTAACCAATTCGAACCGGGAGATTATATCGTGCACATCGATCACGGTGTAGGTAAATTCGGAGGACTTATCCGTACCGAGATAAACGGACGAATGCAAGAAGTTATTAAATTGATATACCAAAACGACGATATAATTTTTGTTAGTATACATGCTCTGCATAAATTGGCTAAATACCGGGGTAAAGAAGGCGAACCTCCTCGTATAAATAAACTGGGTACCGGTGCGTGGGAACGCATGAAGGAAAAGACAAAGAGTAAGATGAAGGATATCGCTCGAGACCTGATAAAACTCTACGCTAAACGACGGGAAGAAAAAGGTCATGCATATCCCAAAGATTCTTTCTTACAGCAAGAACTCGAAGCCTCCTTTATTTACGAAGATACCCCCGACCAGCTAAAATCTACAGCCGAAGTAAAACAGGATATGGAAAGCGAACAACCGATGGACAGGCTTATTTGCGGTGATGTAGGCTTCGGAAAAACAGAAATAGCCATACGTGCAGCATTTAAAGCGGTTTGCGATAACAAACAGGTGGCCGTACTCGTTCCTACTACAGTTCTTGCCTTTCAACATTATAAGACTTTTACTGATCGTTTAAAAGAATTCCCGATAAAAATAGATTACCTGAGTCGGGCCAGGAAATCATCTGACATACGTCAACTCCTAAACGGGTTGCCTGAAGGAAAAACCGATATACTTATCGGAACGCACCGTATTATAGGAAAAGACGTGAAATTTAAAGACCTCGGATTACTGATTATAGATGAAGAACAAAAATTCGGAGTAGCCGTTAAAGAAAAACTAAAACAAATGAAGGTTAATGTCGATACGCTTACCATGTCGGCAACTCCGATACCCCGAACTTTACAATTTTCATTAATGGGTGCCCGCGATCTTTCGGTAATTACCACTCCACCTCCTAACCGGTATCCAATACAAACGGAAGTACACGGATTTAACGAGGAAATTATTAGAGAAGCCATTAACTTCGAAATGAGTCGAAACGGACAAGTTTTCATTGTAAACAACCGAATACAACAACTCGATGAACTAGCGAATATCGTACGCCGTCTCGTACCCGATGCACGTGTAGGTATCGGACACGGACAAATGGAACCGGAAAAACTTGAACAAACTATTATAGATTTCGCCAACTATGATTACGACGTTCTTGTCGCAACTACCATTATCGAATCGGGAATAGATATTCCCAATACAAACACGATAATTATTAATAATGCCCACAATTTCGGACTCAGCGAATTACATCAATTACGGGGTCGTGTAGGGAGAAGCAATAAAAAAGCATTCTGCTATTTGTTAACTCCTCCCTTGCATACGCTTAGTACCGATGCCAGAAGACGTTTGCAGGCTATCGAAAACTTTTCGGAATTGGGTAGCGGAATACATATTGCCATGCAAGATCTCGATATACGAGGTGCCGGAAACTTGTTAGGAGCCGAACAAAGCGGATTTATCGCAGATCTGGGATATGAAACTTACCAAAAAGTACTGAAAGAAGCCGTAGAAGAACTGAAAAACGACGAATTCAAAGAATTATACAATCAAGAAAGCCGTCACGACAGTGAAGGAAATGAAACTTTCGTAACTGATTGCGTAATCGAATCGGATCTCGAATTACTATTCCCGAACGATTATATACCGAACGTGTCGGAACGGATCTCTTTATATCAGGAACTCGATAATATGGAACGGGAAACAGACATCGCGAACTTCTCCTCCCGATTGGAAGACCGTTTCGGACGCATCCCCGAAGAAGGAAAAGAACTGATTCGCATTGTCAGATTACGCCAGTTAGCCAAACAACTGGGCATGGAAAAAGTAGTACTGAAACAAGGGCGGATGATATTATTTTTTGTTTCGGATAACCATACACGATATTTTCAATCTCCGGCATTCGGGAAAGTACTGAACTACTTACAAACCAATCCAAAACGTTGCCAATTACGAGAACTTAAAGGAAAACGATCCCTTGCCATAGCCCATATCGGAACTGTAGAAACAGCCGTCGCTATTTTACAGGAAATATTAAATCAAAATGTCTCGTAAGTCAGATAAACCTCAAGGATTCTACTTTCGATAATCGTTCGCGTAGCCGCATTATCCCCGACCGTCTGAGCCGCAAAGTCATATCACAATCGAGATCGAAATATTGTGAAATAATCGTTACATTGTCTTCTTTTACAATACGCATTACATCATTTAGAAAGGGATATTCAAAGCCTATGCGGAGATCATCTTCGACAAGGCATTCTATTATTTCATTATTACGTATCGCATCGGCCGCCGCTTCCCGGTAAGCTACGATAAGGCCACTTGTTCCCAGTTTAATTCCTCCGAAATAACGTATAACTACAATAAGTATGTTGGTAAGACCAAATGAATTAATCTGACCCAAAATAGGTTTTCCGGCCGTTCCCGAAGGCTCACCATTATCATTCGACCGGTAATCAGTGCGCTCATGCCCCAACATATAAGCCCAACATACATGTCGAGCATCATAATATTTTTTCTGATATTTTTCGATATATTCTTTTGCCTCCTCTACCGCCGAGACAGGAATGGCAAAAGAAATGAATTTACTCATTTTTTCTTTATAAAGCCCTTCCGACAAACGGGCAATCGTAAGGTAAGTATCGTTGTTCATTATAGAAAATACAAAAACCGGGATCTGCCCCCTCCATTATTAGTTTTACAAATATATTAATAATTCGGTGATTTCAAGAAATATGGGAATAACAGAAAATTACATCGGTTCGCCATAGTTTCAATATTACTGGTGTAGCATCTCTTTACTCAAACATCAATATTGAAAACATTTGTATAAATGGATTTTAAAATATATGTCGCATATCCGATTTTATCTATTTTTTAAATGTCTTACACTCATAATAAGTCCGAACGGTTGGTTTCACATTCTTTTTATTTCATTTTTAATATTCTGCTATATAATACTATTCCCGGCAATCATATCACTTATATATAATCAGCTACCGGATGATATCGTGGTTTAATCATTTTTTATTATCTTTATCCACTCTTAATTAATTTTCCACATCGATAAATTAACAAACTTGACTAATAAAAATATATATAAGTTTTTGTGGTTATAATTTTTCGGCTCACTCTCGCATAGGGTTGATTTCATATTATGACGATAAATTTCTGATCGAGTTTTTTACAATCCGACAGCAAGTTTATACCGAGAGTACTACCTCAATTATTCTTCTCTACCCGATACTGAATCGCATGTATTTTTCATTTTTGTATCCATTCGCAATTTTCATCTTCAGAAGATCCCAGTATAAAATATTCATTTCTTTTATCCTTAATAAATACAGATTCATAGGCATTGCCATATTTCGTCCACTGATATTTCTCATTATCCGGCAATTTTAATTGAATTTTATACTGGGTTGTCAAGTCGAATATATAAAAATTATTATCCCCTTCGGGATAATCCTGATAAATAATTGCTTCTTTCTCAAAATTAACCTTTAAAGAAGACGCATGCAGGAGCAACATTCCCGTTTTTTTTTCGTACAAAAAGAATTCTCGAGGTTTTCCTTGCATTCCAAACAAGATGAAATAATCTTTAATATCTATAATTTCATCTGTGCGAAACCATCCTTCTAATATTTTCTTCATTCTATCACCCTTAAGCAGGTAACTGTAATAAATAGAGAGATTGCCATCAACATACTCCCTCTGAGGGATAAAGCATACTGTATAACCCTGTGATAATCTTACCTCCTTGAAACTTAACGAATCGACGTATATATCTTGTACGAAAGTCCCGAAATTATCATTTAACCGTTTTATAAGCGCACGCATTTCATTTATTTGCGCCTGTAACTCATTTATTCTCGAAATATATAAAGAATCGACATCAGATACAAAATGATTATATTCAAACTTACTACTCTTGCACCCAATGCATAAAAAAATACACCCCATTGCAATAAAAAAGGTTATTTTTTTCATAACTGATATTTCTGCTGATTATTTTGAAAAAATTAAAATTGAGAATCATCATTTGATTGATTTTTAAGATACGAATCCCTTTCTTTTATCCGCTCATAAACATACCCGGGAATCTTGCGTTTTTTTCGTTTTGCCCTCATTAACTCCGCATATTTTTCGTAAGCGTCTCCCATTATTGAAAGTGCATCTTCATCTTTTGTAAAGCGATATTTATTATACATAATGTCACCATAAGCCAACCAGCCGTTTTCATTTTTCGGGAATGCTGCGACAATTTGTTGCATAATAGCCTCGCTCACACTTTTGTAGTCAAATGTATTACCACTGAAAGTCAGGCTGTCTTCGGAATATTTCAACGCTAATTTCAAATAAATATCCGCGTTTTCTTTCTCTTTAACCGGGAAAGTATGAAATATCGCATGCCAAGGGTCTTCATAATCCATTCCGTATAACTCCGCCCAAGTATAATCTTCGGAGTAAGCACCGAATAAATTATCGAGGCTATCGATAGGGGCGAAATAGACCGAATCGGATGATAACAATACCGTAGAATCACACTCGACGAACTTATAAACTGATTTTAATGCTTCGAATTTCGTCGCATAACAGACTTCGGTAACCGTTTTATTTGGGGGATCAAATCCGCTACCGTCATTATCGCCTCCGATACACAACCCACTTAAAAAGTAGGATTCGACAAATTTATTCAACCTCGTATCAAATAAATAATATCCATATCCGATCTGCCCCAAACGACTATCAGACCAAAGCGGGATACTAAAATCGACATATCCGTCGAAATTATAATCCATTACACTGAGCATATCTTTTCCCACATAGACATTATAACCGGTACAATCTGATTCATCGAAATCTATTACCTGAAATATACCCATAGTCTCTTTATCTAATACATTTATATGGATATATTCTACATCTTCTATTATATTTTTCCCTTCATGTGAAAGTATAATATCGAAACAATATTTATCGGTGCTTTCCTTCTGACGGATGGTATCGACTATATATATCGTTTCATCCTGTGCCACAAGAGGTGTAAATACAAATATCAAAAAAATCAATATAATTACTTGGTTCAATTTATTCATAATCTATACTTGTTTAGCAAACATCCTGTACTCACAATAATATCGACTTTATTCTTCTTCAAAGTCTCGAGGGTTAAATATATGCCCTTGCCTCATCATTTGGAGACACACTTCCAAGGGATATTTTCTGGGACAGTAATAGCTTTCAAAATCATTGGTTTCCTTAAAATAATCATCGAAAACGATTACCCCCTTAATGGGCTTATTCCATTTCTTACGGCAAATTTGTACGGCATTAAGAGAGATAACATCATCTTTACTTAAGAAGTAATTATAAGTAGAATTCATCCAAAACATTATCGCTTCGGTAACATATAACCGTGATTTTTTTCTCTTAATTTCCAGCCGATACACATCTCCCGTAATAGAACTTGCCAGCTCTATTACAGCGGTATTCTGTTTTTCATTTATGGCTTGCACACTCCAATACGGCGCGTAATAACAATCATCATTTTGTTTTATCCCCATCGCAAATACAGGTAAGTTCAAGGCTATCTTTCGAGAAAAAATACCCACGGTATCGACCATATATAATTTTTCTTCAGCATTATCGACTGTGACTACATCATACAAACGCCCTACGTATTTACCCTTTAAGTATACTGCTGGCGATGGTGTAAACCGCTGGGCATTAATCGTAGACACGATAACACAAAGAAATAATAAGACTATCGAAGAATATAAACTATATCGTATCTCAGATGTTTGTTGCCCCATTTAGCCAAATTTTTATTACTTAAATCTTCCGTGTTTTATCAGTACGATGTTTAAAGATAAAAATAGTTATCATTAATCAAGCTTCATTTATTTTTACAGATTATAAATTATACAAATCATAATAAATAGTAACAAATAAAACTTTTTACTCTCACTTTTGCAATTATTTATACTATTATTTTGTTTTTATATGTCTAATTTAATTATAAAAAGCACTTTTTTGATTGAATTTTCTCTAAAATATAGATACCCATAAAACATTTCATTCTTAATCTTATCATGTTATTCGACCTTTAATTCCGTTTTATTTTTTATCTTTGCTCATCATCACAAATAATTATTTTAAGTTCGTCAACCTTATTTTTACTTCCATGAAAATCAACAAATTAAAAATCTTCTTTTTATTATTTTCACTCTTACAGTTGTCTTTTTCGGCCTGTAAAGACAATAACGATAATCCTGATCCGGTAGACATCGTGATCGAAAACTCTAAAATTTTTTTAAGTCAGGGACAAACAAAAACTGTAAAAATAACGAGTGGTAACGGCGATTATATCGCTACAACATCTAATGAAAACGTAATAACGGCACATGCCGAAGGAAACGAAATTACGATAACAGCAGTAACGCAAGAAGATAAAGCTAACGCCATGGTCGTAATTACAGACAAATATTATAAGAGAACCTATATCGAAGTAATAGTAACAAAATTATCGGAACTCGATTTGGATAAAAATTCTGAAATACTGATACTCGGTTCAACAAGCAAAGCAGAAACCATATTTACGATTAACAGCGGAAACGGCGGATACCGGATCGAATACCTCGAAGATGCACAATCTATCGTTACAGTAGATACCGAAAACATCGAAGAAAACGGGATATTTACAGTAAAAGCTTTAGCAACAGGCATGGCCAAACTGAAATTAACCGATCATCTTAATAAAGAAGCGATAATAGATATAAAGGTTATCAATCCCGTATCGATAGAAGTAGATAAATATGAAATTACCTTGAATTCGGTACAGGGAAACGACGTGATAAAGATCCTGTCGACAGATCCGGGAAAATATTCCTTACTTATCGAAAATAAAAATATTATTAAAGCTTCACTTAGTAATAACGAAATACATATTACCGGAAAGAAAAACGGAAGCACCACGATTACCGTTTTAAACAATAATGGTTGTCAGTCTCAACCTATACTCGTAACCGTTAACGGCCCCCGATACGCCATGAATCTCAGCGATCAATATTTCGGTTATGCTAATTTTAAAGATATTGCATTAGTAGACAACTCTATACGAAGTTGTAAACAGGTAACATTCGAAATGTCATGTAAAATAACCGGATACAGGGGATTACAAACTTTTATGGGACTGGAAGGAAAATTGATTATCAGAGGCAAAAACGACGACTATAAAGAAACACACCCTATAGAAATTGCCGGGCTCGGTGATAACATTATGTTGGAAAGTACCAGTAGCTTTAATTTGAATGAATGGATGCATATCGCTTTGGTTGTAGATTGCGAACAGTCTGACATTACCAATAAATACAAATTTTACATCAACGGCAGGCAGGATGTCTTGAAAGTAAATCGTAATAATCAAACTCATACTTCAGTCGACTTAGCCTCGAGTACCGATGGGGATCGTTTTGAAATCGGCCGTGCATTCGGAGACGATTGGCGTTGCATGAGAGGAGTCGTTTCTGAAGCCCGGGTATGGACTGTCGCACGCTCTTCCGCTCAAATTAATGACAATATGTGGAATTTACAAGAAAGTACTCCGACAGGCCTGCTCGCTCATTGGGATTTCACAGCAGGTGTAGCTACAAATTATATACAAGATATCAACGGCGGAAAATACGAAACGAATCTTTATATCGCCAATGCTAAGGAAAGCGGCAGCTATACTTTGACAACAGCTCCTGCAAATGTTTTTGTCGATAAACCATCATTGTAATCCGAAACGTAACCTCATTATATTTTTATTATATAAAACTGCTTTTAAATATATTCTCATGAAAAAATATTTCATCCTCCCGCTATCTTTATTTATCTTATTTCTCTCTTGTTCGTGCACCGAAGATAATAATGCTCCGGTAACAGATAATATAAGTGATAAAATACAACCGGTATCTTCTCTAAGCGCTGTACCTACCGAAAAAGAAAACCAATTATGTATTAGTTGGAAAAACCCCAATGACAATGACCTTTTAAAAGTAGAAATATCTTACAGTACCAATGTAAAAAACACGACGAAGGCATCCCCTAATCCGATATTAGTAAATGCGGAAAAAGGATCTGAAAGCCTCATTTACATCGACCTACCCTATTATTCTACTTACACCGTTTCGGCAATCGCTATCAATAAAGCAGGATTAAAATCAGCTGCTGTAACCACCACCGCAACCCCATTAAAACCAGAAGATCCGGATCATCCTACTCCGGTTTTCTTACAACGAGCCGACATACTTATGTCTTCTTTGATAAAGCGGTATTTATTGGGACCACGCGATGTTTGGAAAGGGAAATGGCCTAATCCTACAGGATACTGGGACGGAGATGCAGTCGTATGGGGACAAGGCGGAGGTTTTTCGGGATATGTAGCTTTACGCGAAGCTTCTTTGGGAATCGAGGAATACGAATCGAAATATACAGGAACATTTGACGACCGTATGTTAAAATCGATAAACCAATTTTTAATTAGAGATACCCGTAATAACGTACTCGGGTATTCGGTATATCCCGCCAGCGGAAACGACCGTTTTTTTGACGATAATGTCTGGATAGGACTGGATATGGCCGATCTTTACATGCAAACCAAAAAAACAGGTTATCTGAATTACGCTAAAATCGTGTGGAAATTATTACAAACGGGACGAGATAATACATTAGGCGGAGATGGTATATATTGGCAGGAACTACCCCAAAAAAGCAATACGAAAAATACTTGTTCGACCGCTCCTGCTGCAGTTTTAGCGACAAAACTATATTTAGCGACCGGAGAGGGAGAATATCTGGAAGACGCTAAAAAACTATATGCTTGGGTAAAAAAAATGTTACAAGATCCTGCCGACTATCTCTACTGGGATAATATAGGACCGGGAGAAAATGACCAATATTCTATCTCTAAAGCAAAATATACATACAATTCGGGGCAACCCATGCAAGCTGCGTGTTTGCTATATAAAATTACACGAGATCCCCAATATCTCACAGATGCCCAAAATATCGCAAGATCATTTTACTCAAGATGGTTTACGCCATTTACCTCATATGCCACAAGTGAATCGTTCCGTATTCCCAATCCGGGAGAACATATGTGGTTCATGGCCATTGCTTTCAGAGGATTCGTAGAATTATATAAGATAGATGGCGATCGTACTTATATCGATAACTTTGAAAAAACCATGACACACGCATGGTTATCGGATTGCCGAAATTCGAATACCAACCTTTTGAATTATAACGATTTGAGAGGAGGAATTACTATGACTGAATGGGAAATCATTCATGAAGGTGCTTGTGTAGAAATACTGGCTCGTTTAGCTTCGTTAGAACGTGACGGATTGTAACTACCTCTAATCATAAAAAAACGGGACTTTAAATGGTCCCGTTTTTTTATGATTAGAGGTGAAGTCCTATTTACGATTTATTCTTTCCCGATTGATCATATATTTTTCATTATCATACGGTATATCTAAAAAAGGGAAAATTCTTTTAACCTCTCTCTCGATTAATATTTATGATCTCCACTTTCCATTTCCTGTTCTGTGATCGGCTTTCTGTCCATAGCTCGCCAAGCATAAAAAATATAGGCCAAAACGAACGGAATCAACAGCGATACGACACTCATCACCTGGAGAGTGAAAAGACTTGACGAACTATTATATATCGTCAGAGAACTTTGCATATCTGTTGCCGAAGGATAATACGGAGTATTATTGTATCCGGCCAAGAAAAATAAGCTCAATACAACCAAAACCGTACCTATACCACTAAACCAAATACCGTATTTCCACTGCCCTTTTCCGAAATAAGAACGGATAATAGCATACAACACACCTACAACACCTATTAGGAAAAGCCCCAATACCCAAGGCATTTCTATAAGATTAAAGAAATATTTAAACGGACGTACATAAATAGTAGATTCTGTCGATGAGGCAAATTCATAACCCGTCTTAGTAAGCAATACTCCTACAAATGCAAGAAAGAATATTAAAAACGGAACTGCATTATAAAGAACCTGTTTACGGCAACGACTATAAATAATAGGATCGTCTATATTATTTATAAAATAGAGTGAAGCCTGTACACGCGCCAGAAAAAATACAGCTACTCCTAAAAGTAGATTTCTCCAATCGATAATAGCTTCGAGACCGTGAGTAGGATTCTGCCAAGTAGAAATTACAGGCATTCCCACATTTAACAAATTCTCTTTATCTACTTTAAAATCGGCACCGTTAAAAAAAGTAGCTACGGCAACACCCAGTAAAATAATACCTACAAAACCATTAATTACAAGAAATGCATCATACACTTTCGTCCCCAAGAAATTTCCTTTTTTCGAACGATATTCATATGAAACGGCCTGTATGATAAAGCTGAACAATATCGCCATCCATAACCAGTAAGCACCTCCGAAACTGGTTGAATAAAATAATGGGAAAGATGCGAAAAAAGCACCTCCGAAAACAACAAGCGTCGTAAAAGTAAACTCCCATTTTCTACCGAGAGAATTCACTAACATTGTTTTTTCAATCGGCTTTTTACCGATTGTAGATATGAGAGTCTGCCCTCCCTGAACAAAAAGCAGAAAGACCAGTAAAGCGCCCAATACGGCAATTAAAAGCCACCAGTAATGCTGGTAAAAAAATTCATTGAGTTCCATAATTATCTTATTTTTTGTTCAGTTCCTTTTTTTATTTGTTTCAACATAATTCCGACTTCAGCAATAAGCAATACCGTAAAAAGTACAGCAAAAAGCCAGAATGTCGTTTGTACCGATGTGGTAGCAATTTTGGAAATTGCAGCATTGGTCGGCATAATGTCTTGTATAACCCAAGGCTGTCGCCCCATTTCTGCAACGATCCATCCCGACTCGAGACAGATATACGCGACCGGAAGAGATAAAATACAAATCCACTGCATCCATTTCCATTGTCCCATTTTCCCTTTTTTCTGCAAAATAAGTACGACAATAAAGAATATCAGGAAATATGCTGCCAATGTAATCATTATATGGAAAGAGTAAAATACAAAAGGCACATGAGGTACCAACTGAGCCGGATCGGTAATATATCCGTATCCGAAATATTCATAATTTTCTCTCAGCCTGTTTGCCGCATCGGTCATAATGTCTTTATCTCCCGCTTTCTGAGCGACTTTATACTGTCCTAATGCCTCAACAGCTTTACGCCCCCGTTCCATTTTTTCTATAGCAGATAAAGCGATAATTTCTTCTCCGGCAATGTTTTTGGTCATATACCCACCATCGATAATATCATTTATACCCGGAACAAAACCGTCTATGTGACGAGTTGCCAACAATGAAAGCAATTTAGGGACTTTTACTTCGAAAAGAAATGGAGAAATGCTGTCGTTATAGCTTTTCTTTTCGGGATTGAGAATCCCGAATGCAACCAGACCCTGACCTTCTTCTCCATGATATACACCTTCCATTGCGGCAAGCTTCATCGGCTGTTTTTCTGCAACTTGAAAAGCAGAACCATCACCAGTATAAGCAACAATACACATACCGACAAGACCTACCCAGGCTCCTACTTTCATACTGCGTCCGGCCAGCTCGGCTTCCCGCTTACGCAACATAAACCAGGCACTTATAGCTACAACGAAAACTCCCCCGAGAACCCATCCAGACGTCACGGTATGGAAAAATTTATTAATTGCAACAGGTGAAAAAATAACATCGGTAAAATTCATCATTTCGTTACGTACCGTGTCGGGATTAAACTGCATCCCTACCGGATACTGCATCCAAGCATTAGCCACCAGAATCCACAATGCAGAAATCGTGGCTCCAGCAACGGTTAACCACGTTGCTGTAAGGTGGGCCCCTTTACTTACTTTGTTCCAACCGAAAAACATAATCGCAATAAAAGTCGCCTCCATAAAAAAGGCCATTATGCCTTCAATCGCTAACGGAGCTCCGAATATATCACCGACAAACCAACTATAATTAGACCAGTTGGTTCCAAATTGAAATTCGAGGATGATACCGGTAGCAACTCCAATTGCAAAATTTACACCGAAAAGTGTCATCCAAAATTTAGTGATCGTCTTCCAACGTTCATCTCCGGTACGGTAGTATAATGTTTCCATTACAGCGACAATCAGCCCCAATCCCAAAGTTAGAGGGACGAATAGCCAATGATACATGGCTGTAAGAGCGAATTGCGCTCTCGACCAATCTACAAGTGAAAACAAATCATTCATATTTTATTTATATTTTAGTGTGTTATTCATTAGTTGGTAAAACCAAGGGACTTGTCAGTTCAGTTCCGACATGATCGGCTCGTTCGGCATCGCTATCAAACTCGGTTTTCAAAATATTCGGAAAGAAGAACAATTTGAGAATAAAAAACATAACAAACAATTTGATTAATATAATCGCCCACAAAGTACGACCTAAAGTCATATTTCTGAATCCGTCTATATAGAAATAAAAAATCCGTACAAAAACATTATTGCTTGCTCGTTCCGACATATCGCTATTTAATTTTTTTTGTAATGCTATTTTACAAATTTAGCAAAATATTTGAATTATCAATTCTTGTTAGTAACAAACATTTATTTTTTTTTGTTCGCTCAATATCCAAAAACCCATGTTTAAATATAGAAAATCATCTCTTTTAAACCGCTCTTTGTTTTTTCAAACATTAACATATATCAAAACAAATATAAGCATATTTTACAACTAATAACTTAACAAAACAGGACCGAAGACTCTTCATCCCCGATCCTTTCCCTAACTTTCTTAGAATATAATAAATTTATCAGGCGATCTGCCATTTATACGACACTCATTCTTCTTAGCAAGCTTTAAAACTCATATCGAGCCCCTTTACCGAGTGCGTAAGAGCTCCCACCGAAATATAATCGACTCCACATTCTGCATAATTACGTAAAGTCTCGAAAGTTATTCCACCCGAAGATTCGGTTTCATATTTACCCCCAATACGCTCTACCGCCTCACGAGTAAGTTCGGGCGTAAAATTATCGAGCATAATCCGATCTACTCCCCCGACACGCATCACCTCTTCCAACTCATCCATATTGCGTACTTCAATTTCGATCTTCAAATTTTTATTTTTATCTTTCAGATAGGCATGCGCTCTGTTTATCGCATTTTCAATGCCACCCGCAAAATCGACATGATTGTCTTTGAGTAGAATCATATCAAACAATCCTATCCGATGATTCACCCCTCCTCCGATTTTAACAGCCTCTTTTTCGAGCATACGCATTCCCGGAGTCGTTTTACGCGTATCAAGAACCCGAGTGTGCAATCCCTCGAGCTGTTTTACATATTTGCGCGTCATAGAAGCAATACCACTCATACGTTGCATTATATTAAGCATAAGACGCTCGGTTTGCAACAGAGAACGAACACTCCCTTCGACTACAAAAGCAACATCACCCGGCTTTACTTCTGCACCATCTTCTATAAAAACAGTCATTTTCAATGAAGAATCGAAATCTTTGAATACTCGGCGGGCAATATCAACGCCGGCCAATACACCGGCCTCTTTTATAAGCAATTTAGACTTACCTTTTGCCGATTCAGGAATACAACATAACGTAGTATGATCTCCGTCTCCAATATCCTCGGCAAATGCCAGTTTTATCAAATCGTCAATTAACTTATCCATATCTCTCAATTTTGTTTTGTTTTTACTTATTTTCCCTATCTTTGCGAAAGGAGTTTTTGGAATTACCACCGTCTTCCATCACATAAAACCAACAGCACACAAAAGTAATAAAAAAGTGAAATTAACTAATCGGGAAATATGAAAATACTTTTACTGGTCGTCGGAAAAACCACAGAAAATTATTTTGCGCAAGCCATTAATGAATACCATTGTCGGCTTAAACATTACATTTCGTTCGAAATGGAAGTCATACCCGAACTAAAAAATACCAAAAATCTCACATTCGACCAACAAAAAGAAAAAGAAGCCGACCTTATACTAAAATACCTGCAACCGGGAGATTATACCGTTCTCCTCGATGAACGGGGAAAAGATTACACTTCGATGCAATTTGCCGATTACATCGAAAAGAAAATGCATTTTGTACCCAAAAAACTAATTTTTATAGTCGGTGGACCTTACGGTTTTTCGGAAAGCATATATAAGATAGCAAATGAAAAAATATCGCTTTCGAAAATGACATTTTCACATCAAATGATTCGACTAATTTTTATAGAACAGCTTTATCGAGCGATGTCGATATTAAATAACGAACCTTACCACCATGAATAGAAGTCGCTTTTTCATCACATTATTTCTTATTATATCCTATTTTATGCCAAACCCTGTATATGCCGTTTCGAATGATTACGGAGGGATATTCAACCTCTCCGTCAGTAAAAAATTCGGAAAACGGGTAAATTTACAGATTCAGGAAAGTTTGTGGATTAACGAAAATTTTTCGGATTACGAACGCAACATGCCAAGTGCCTGTATTACGGTAAGCCTATGGAAAGAATATCTGAAAGCAAATGCCCGTTATTGTTATCTGAACCAGAAAAATCTAAAAAACGAAATCAAAAACAGACATCGTTATCAGATCGGACTTTTGACCGGATACAAATGGGAACATTTTTCGGCTTCGTTAAATTCCCGCTTCGAATCTACTTATACTCATCATGTAAATATTCCTAACAACCGGTGGAGAAATCTGGTTACCTTTAATTATACAATTTCCCCAAAATGCCGGTGGAAGCCAGTAATCGACATAGAATTTTTTAATTTTTTGAATAACCCCAAAGGAAACGGACTCGAGCGCATTTGGTACGAAGCGGGGGTAGAGTTTTCTATTGATAAAAAAAATGCGGTAGAGTTTAAATTACGTGAAGAACAGATGATAAAATCATCTCCGAAACAGGCAAATATGTTCCTGAATTTCTCATACAAAATAAAGCTTTGACTCTATAAGAATCAGAATTACAACACATATAATAAATCGGACATTATACCATCGGAAACAAAAATACCTTCACGAGAGAGACGAAGTATACGGCCATCGTAATCCAACAAGCCTTCTTCGATATAGCGAGTGGCAGCATTTAAACAATATGTTCGTCTATCTTCACCGAAATTTGATGACACAGCCTCGAGGTCGAGCCCCCATTTTGTGCGCAGAGATGTAATAACCATATCGTTATAACGGGTATCATCATCGATTATCTCCGTATCGTAAACGGTATAGCCTTTTTCTATATTTTCGATATACGACATTAAACCCGAAATATTCCATTTTCGCGAAAATCTGTCATAACTGTGAGCTGAGGGCCCTAATCCGAGATACGGGACATCTTGCCAATACGAAGTATTATGTCGAGAATATCGGTCATTTTTCGCAAAATTAGAAATTTCATAATGATCATAACCGGCACCGGTCAAACGATCGATCAAGGAACCGAACATTTGTAAATAAACCTCTTCATCGCATTCGATAATCTTACCGGTGTCACGTAAACGATATAATGCGGTATCCTCCTCATAAATAAGGCTATATGCCGAAATATGTGCTGGAGAAAGTGATACGGCCATACGGAGATTTTCATTCCATGCCCGAATATCTTGCCCGGGCAACCCGTATATAAGATCAATACTTATATTGTCATATCCAGCCCGGCTACAAAGTTCATACGCACGTAAGGCGCCCGACACATCATGCCTCCGGTTCAAAAAAACAAGATCTTCGTCCCGAAAACTCTGTACTCCCATACTGATACGGTTCACAGGGCTATCTTTTAACGCGGAAATATACTCAGAGGTAAGATCGTCGGGATTAGCTTCGAGAGTTATTTCCAGACAAGAATCAAGTTCGAAATATCCAGACAAAGCCGAAAAGATATCATTCAAACGTTCGACCGGCAATTGAGATGGAGTCCCCCCACCAAAATATATGGTTGAAACAGTCGTATTTCCCAATTCTCCCACCCTCAATTCTATCTCACGACATAATGCACCCGTAAAACGCGATATCAACCCTGTACGCGTATCTGAAAAAAAATCACAATAAATGCATCTTTTTTTGCAGAAAGGAATATGTATGTATAAACCCGACATATGTAACGGCAAATATATTACATCGCCTCCAAAAAACATAATACAAATCGAGATATCTGTTTAATAATACTGTTTTGTAACATATTATATTGATTGCTTTTATCGATTATAATTTTTAATTTGCGGACGCTTCACCTTATTTTGAGACGAGGCAAGACCGATTGTTTCACCTTAAATCATATTTCATATGAAAGTATATCAGTCTCATGAAATCAAAAACATCGCCTTGTTAGGCAGTAAAGGATCAGGCAAGACCACTCTCGCAGAAGCTATGCTCTACGAGTGTGGCGTGATAAAACGTAGAGGAAACATTGATTCCGGAAATACGGTTTCGGACTATTTCCCGGTGGAAAAAGAATATGGATATTCCGTTTTTTCCACCGTTTTTTATGCCGAATTTCTGGGAAAGAAACTCAACGTAATCGACTGTCCGGGCTCAGACGACTTTATCGGGAGCGCCATTACCGCTCTTAATGTAACCGATACGGGAGTCATTGTCATCGATTCTCAATATGGGGTCGAAGTAGGTACACAAAATATCTTTCGGTATACCGAAAACTTGAATAAACCGGTATTGTTCGCCATGAACCAGCTTGACGGAGAAAAAGCCGATTATGACAAAGTAATCGAAGAAATGCGCGAATCATTCGGTAACAAAATCGTAAAAATACAATATCCGATCAGTTGCGGACCGTCTTTCAATGCAATGATAGACGTTCTGAAAATGAAAATGTACAAATGGAAAGATGAAGGTGGAGAACCGGAAATACTGGATATTCCCGACAATGAAAAAGATAAAGCGGCCGAACTGCATCAGCAACTGGTAGAAGCCGCAGCCGAAAACGATGAAACGCTGATGGAAAAATTTTTCGAACAAGGCTCTCTTTCCGAAGATGAAATGCGCGAAGGAATACGCAAAGGACTCATTACACGCAGTATTTTCCCCGTTTTTTGCGTAAGTGCATTAAGAGATATGGGAGTACGTCGAATGATGGAATTTCTTGGAAATGTGGTACCGTTCGTTACCGAAATGCCGAAACCAGCCGATACGGCAGGCAATGAAGTAGCCCCCGATGTAAACGGGCCTACCAGCCTTTACTTCTTTAAGACAACTGTTGAGCCTCATATCGGAGAAGTATCTTATTTTAAAGTCATGTCAGGTAAGATACACGAAGGTGAAGACTTACAAAATATGAACCGTGGCAGCAAAGAACGTATTGCTCAGATGTTCTGTGTATGCGGTCAAATAAGGACAAAAATAGAAGAACTCGTAGCCGGAGATATCGGTGCTACCGTAAAATTAAAAGATGTACGTACCGGAAATACATTAAATGAAAAAGGTTGCGAATATAAATTCGATTTTATAAAATATCCCGATCCTAAATTCCAACGTGCTATAAAACCCGTTAATGAAGCCGATGCTGAAAAGCTGAGTGAAATTCTCACTCGTATGCACGAAGAAGATCCGACATGGGTCATTGAACAATCGAAAGAACTGAAACAAACCATCGTTTCGGGACAAGGGGAATTTCACCTGAGAACTCTTAAATGGCGTATCGAAAATAACGATAAACTCCAAATCGTTTATGAAGAACCCCGCATTCCATACCGTGAAACTATAACCAAAGCTGCTCGGGCAGACTATCGACACAAAAAACAATCGGGAGGTGCAGGCCAGTTCGGAGAAGTGCACCTGATTATCGAACCTTATTACGAAGGAATGCCGGCCCCGGATACTTACCGATTCAACAATCAAGAATATAAAATGAATGTACGCGATACCCAAACCATAGATTTGGAATGGGGCGGAAAACTGATATTCGTAAATTGCATTGTCGGCGGAGCAATCGAAGCCCGTTTTTTACCGGCCATTTTAAAAGGGCTTATGGACCGTATGGAACAAGGCCCGCTTACCGGATCCTATGCCAGAGACGTAAGAGTTTGCGTATACGACGGCAAAATGCATCCAGTAGATTCCAATGAGATCTCTTTCAGGCTTGCCGGTAGAAATGCGTTCAGCGAAGCCTTTAAAAATGCCGGACCTAAAATCCTCGAACCGATCTATGACGTAGAGGTGTGGGTTCCTGCCGATAAGATGGGAGATGTTATGAGCGACCTACAAGGACGACGTGCCATCATAATGGGAATGTCGAGCGAAAAAGGATTTGAAAAAATCATCGCAAAAGTCCCGCTAAAAGAAATGTCATCCTATTCTACCGCACTCAGTTCTATTACAGGAGGCCGCTCATCCTTTACAATGAAATACTCTTCATACGAACTCGTACCGGCCGATGTACAAGAAAAATTATTGAAAGCTTACGAAGCAATACAAACAGCTGAATAAGACTGTTGAAAATAAAAATAATTTATACGTTAAATAAACACAAAAAGTCGCCATAGCTATGGCGACTTTTTGCATATAAACATTTATATGTTAAATTTGCACTGAAATGTTAAAGGCTAAGTTTGAAAAAAAATCTCATATTTAGTTAAACAAATGACTGTTCACGATTGTTTATAATATGAAATTGTTTAAAATTTAGTGTAATTAAATACATGAGATTATAATGAAATAATAAGGCAATACCTTGTTATTCAGAATATAATAAAAATGAAGAAATCGACGATCTGGTTATTGATACTGGTGATGACGCTTACATTCGCGGGGCTGCTTTACTTACAGATCACTTATATGGAAAATATAGTGAAAATGCGAAACGAGCAGTTTTCCGAAGCCGTAAAACGTAGCCTTTATGAAGTTTCTTCAAGTTTACAACAAGACGAAACAAAACGATATCTTGAAGAAGACATTGAAGAAAACCAGAAAAGATTGCTCACATTCGAGCAAGGTCGAAATAATCTGACAGGGCTCTCTTCCACACAACAGCGGTTGTCTCTTCTCTCCCCTGACGGAACCATATCGAACCTGAGTTATAATGAACAAACCAGTACTATAATTAAAGAACCGGTCATTTCAGGCAGAGAAGATCAAGACAATAATCCGTTGACTAAAACCTACCGCGGTATGCAGGAAATTCTGAAAGGGCAATACCTTTATCAGAAAGGGTTATTAGAAAGCGTGATATTGAAAATACTGAATACGGCGAGCAATCATCCGATTATGGAACGTATCGATCCGAAGAAAGTCGAAAACTATTTACGGTCCGAATTTCAAAATAACGGATTGAATATACCTTTTCAGTTCGCAATAACGAGCCGGAGTGGGAAAATCCTTTATAACACGCCTGAATATACACCCGAGGAAGATTCGGAAATATTTTCACAAGTAATTTTTCCCAACGACCCGCTAAATAAGTTGAATTATCTAAAGGTTTATTTTCCTACAAAACAGGATTATATTCTAAGTTCGGTACGATTTATGATCCCATCGTTCGCATTTACGCTGATTTTGCTGATAACATTCTTATTTACAATTATTATCGCTTTCCGTCAAAAACGGCTTACCGAAATGAAGAATGATTTTATCAACAACATGACGCATGAATTCAAAACGCCGATTTCGACGATTTCTCTGGCAGCTCAAATGCTGAAAGACCCGGCTGTTGCTAAAAGCCCTCAAATGTTCCAACATATTTCGGGGGTAATAAACGACGAAACGAAACGACTACGCTTTCAAGTAGAAAAGGTTCTGCAAATGTCGATGTTCGAGCGCCAGAAAACGATGATGAAACTTACTACGGTAGATGCAAACGACCTTGTCACCAGTGTGATGAGTACATTTAAACTTAAAGTGGAGAAATTCGGAGGAACAATCGATGCCGATCTCGACACAAAAGACGCACTCATCATGGTAGATGAAATGCATTTTACGAATGTTATTTTCAATTTGCTGGATAACGCCGTTAAATATGCCCGGGAAGATGTACCGCTCGAGCTTATGATCCGTACACTGGTCGATGGCGACAAAGTAGAAATATCGGTACAGGATAACGGTATTGGGATAAAAAAAGAAGATTTAAAGAAGATATTCGATAAATTTTATCGGGTTTCTACCGGCAATCTTCACAACGTAAAAGGGTTCGGTCTCGGTTTAGCTTATGTATATAAGATCGTAAAAGATCTGAAAGGAAGCATAAGAGCCGAAAGTGAACTCGGTGTAGGAACGAAATTTATAATTACATTACCTCTAATAAAAAACAAATGATTATGGAAGAAAAATTGCGCATACTGCTATGCGAAGATGATGAAAATCTTGGTATGTTACTGAGAGAATATTTACTTGCAAAAGGTTATGCGGCCGACCTTTTCTCTGATGGTGAAAGCGGTTACAAAGCGTTTTTAAAAGGTAAATACGATCTGTGTGTACTCGACGTGATGATGCCTAAGAAAGACGGTTTCACACTGGCTCAGGAAATTCGTACTGTAAACAGTGAGGTGCCCATCATATTCCTTACAGCAAAATCACTGAAAGAGGATATTCTCGAAGGTTTCAAAATCGGAGCCGACGACTATATTACCAAACCATTCAGCATGGAAGAACTCGTATTCAGAATCGAAGCTATCCTGCGTCGGGTAAAAGGTAAAAAAGGGAAAGAAGTTACGACTTATACGATCGGACGTTTTAAATTCGATACACAAAAACAAGTTCTTTCTATCGACGACAAAGTAACCAAACTTACCACAAAAGAATCTGAATTATTGAGCCTGCTTTGCGCTCATGTAAATGAGATTCTGGAACGTAACTTTGCTCTGAAAACGATCTGGATCGACGACAATTACTTCAATGCGAGAAGTATGGACGTTTATATTACCAAACTCCGGAAACACTTGAAAGATGATCCCTCTATCGAAATCATCAACATACACGGTAAAGGTTATAAACTCATTGCACCCGAAATAGAAGTAACCACAAAATAAACGTCCTTCTATATATTTTATAAACCCGGAATACAAAGTGTTCCGGGTTTTTGTTTACGATCAAAACTAACTCCTATGCATAGATATCTCTTTATATATACATATTAATTTTTATCCTTCACACAATAAAGAACCGTATTGAAAAAAGAAATCGCCAGTTTATAGAGTATAAATTTCCTCCGTGATCAATTCTCTATATGAAATAGGCGATGCAACCACCCTACTACAATCTGAGAACAGAAACTAACACCAACTATTATGATTTTTACAATAAACTTACATTCAAAAAGAAATAAAAAGAAAAGTTGAATACCTTATAAAATGTTTGTAAATAATACAATTATTACTTACCAAAGGAAATAATCCGATATTATAAATTGTTATCATATCGGATTCGTAAGATTTTATTATTCATATCCAAACCACTCTTCCTCAGCACCAGGTCTCGAATTTTTTCTTAACTTTGTCGTCACTATCAACCGTATAATCTAAAAAAACGACGCAACTCATGAAAGTGATCTTTTTCTTTTATCAATGGCTTATAGCACTACCTATCTTGTTAGTGCTTACATTATTGACTGCAATTACAACTATAATCGGATCTTTTCTCGGAAGTAACAGATTTTGGGGATATTATCCGGGGAGAATTTGGTCTAAACTATTCTGCATTTTTTCACTAGTTAAAGTAGAAGTTCGCGGTCGGAAAAATATCGATAAAAAAACATCCTATGTTTTCGTAGCCAATCATCAAGGCGCATACGATATTTTTCTGATATACGGTTATTTAGGACATAATTTTAAATGGCTGATGAAAAAGAGTCTGCGAAAAATACCATTCGTGGGAAAAGCCTGTGAAGCAGCCGGGCATATATTTGTAGACCGGTCTGGTCCCAAGAGTATACATGAAACCCTCGTACAAGCTGAAAAAACCTTACAAGACGGGATGTCGGTAGTCGTATTTCCCGAAGGTTCGCGTACAACCGACGGGAAACTTCACCGTTTCAAAAAAGGAGCTTATCAATTGGCAATAGACCTCAATCTACCTGTAGTTCCACTCACCATTGACGGCTCATTTAAAGTTTTACCCCGTAACTCATACTTAATTACCCCGGGAAAAATGATCCTTACTATTCATAAGCCCATTTTTCCTATCGACGGACAAGGACATGATATTCAGGAATTAATGCATAAATCGTACCAAGAGATTGAATCTGTACTGCCTCAAGAAGGAAAATAAACTTGTAAAAAAACCTTAATTGAATAGAAAAAAACAGCGCAAAATTTCATTACGAACAAAAAAAATAGCACCTTTGCATCGCAATCAAAAAAAGTGATTGTCCTGTGGTGTAACGGTAGCACATCGGATTCTGGTTCCGCTTGTGAGGGTTCGAATCCTTCCAGGACAACTAAAAAAAATACCCCCTTAAAACGAATGTTTAAGGGGGTAATTTTTTACATTAAATTCAATATTAAAAAAATAAAATTCTTAATAATCAGAAATCATTTCATTTACAACTTTTCTCAAGATTTATTTTTAAAATATAGAAACTGCATCCCTTTTTAACGAGTTGTAGATTAAAAATAAAACCTATCTAATAAGAGATTGTGTAAAATAAACAGACATTATCATTAAACCACACAACTACATTATACATTTAGATAAACAACATATATATTTGATTTAGTAAGTATAAATTCTTATGTTTGTTGAAATTAATTAATCAAATACCATATAAATGGCTTTAACATATACTTTTTCAATCAATAATC
This sequence comes from Coprobacter tertius, assembly GCF_024330105.1. Taxonomy (NCBI): domain Bacteria; kingdom Pseudomonadati; phylum Bacteroidota; class Bacteroidia; order Bacteroidales; family Barnesiellaceae; genus Coprobacter; species Coprobacter tertius. Next base: position 56,579 of record NZ_JANDHW010000003.1, on the reverse strand, counting down.
ATGTAAAAAAAATAAAGGATATTCAGTAGAAAATAAATCCTTTCATTCTTATAACTTAATCATTTTATCTATTCCCCAAAACATTTACTCTATGAACAACCAGACTATAAATACAATGAATTACAGCGTAAGTCAAAAAGTTAATTTTAAGAAATACGTCCTATCGATATTTTTTTTAACGTCAATAATATTCATCACCAACGGACAGATCTTTAAAAACATAATAATTACCGGAAGCATATCGGGAAATATTCAAACAGGTGAAGCCAGATTATCGGTATTTTCCTGTAATCCGGTTACAATTATAGGAAAATCAAATATTGACAACGGTACTTTCTGTATAAGCTGTAAAATAGAACAAAAAGATGAAATTGTTATTTTAAAGTTATTCGACAATTGCGGGGAAAATATAATAAATATTCCGTTTTTTACAGATACCAATAACTTAAATATAGAAATCTCTCAAAATAATTACCGGGTTACAGGAAGCCGCCTGACAGATTTATATCAGTCTTATATTATAAAAAAGATAGCTCTTTTCGATGAGCGCGAGTCGATATACCAATCGATGGAAAAAGGAAACTTATCTTACAAACAATATAAAAAAGAAAACAGAAAACTAAATAGAAAAAAGCAGAAAAACGAAAGAAAAATAAACGACCTCATTACCCGTACAATTATTAAAAACATAAACAATACATTTGGTCAGACCCTATATAAACATTATGAAGACATATCCTGCCCTTTAAGTTACCAAAAGAAGATCATAAAAGCCATTCCCGACTCCTTAAGAAATGACAGTATCATCCACAAAAGACTGGAACAAATCAGAGCTTATGTACACACTCAACCAGGAGAAAAATATACCGATGTTCAAGGAATAACTCCGAAAGGGGAAAAAATGAAATTATCTGAATATGTGGGTAAAAAGAATTATGTTCTTCTTAATTTTTGGTCGAGCTGGTCTGTTCCCTGCTATAGAGATATAGCGGAATTGGTAAAACTATATAAAAAACTCTACAATGATCTCGAAATTATAGGAATTTCACTCGACCAAGATAAAAATTCTTGGGAAAAAGGAATTACACGTTTAAATATGAGTTGGCCACAAATGTCTGACCTTCAAGGATGGGATGGGAATATAGCCCGACAATACGGACTTATTGATATTCCACAAATGATTTTAATCGATAAAAAAGGGAAAATTATCAGCAGATTCAGCCATGAAGAAAAATTATCAGAAAAACTTACTACCCTCATAAAATAAAATAGACATATTAACCCATACAAAGAAAAATAATATCTCATATTCTTTTCTAATGTTAATCGCTAAACAAAACCCGTATTTCAGGTTTTATAATAGAAAAAATAAAAAATACCGGAAATATGTTAGAAAAGGAGATACTGGGGAATTCCTTAGCAACCTGGGGAATTTCATTTCTTTTTATTTTAGGAGCAATTGTCATTGTAAAATTACTGACATTATTCAGTAAGAAAGTTATTACACCATTTATCAGCCGTACTTCAAATCATTTGGACGATATCGTTTTTTATTCTATCGTGCCACCTATCAAATTCGCGATCTTGTTATTAGGTATCTGGATTGCTATTCATAAACTGGTTTATCCCGACAATTTTGTAAAAATCGTCGATAATTCTTATCGAATATTGATCGTACTGAATATTACCTGGTTTTTCGCCCGATTATTCGGGGGATTATTACAAGAATATTGGGGACGCAGATCTGACGGAAATACCAACAAAATGATGCCAGTCGTCAAAAGAACGATTCTGGTAATCGTCTGGATCATCGGTATTGTAATGGCTCTCAGTAATGTGGGTGTAAATATCAGTGCATTATTAGGCACGCTGGGTATCGGCGGTATTGCATTTGCTTTAGCTGCACAGGATACGGTTAAAAATATTTTTGGAGCTTTTACCATCTTTACCGACAAACCTTTCAGCATAGGAGATACGATTCGGGTAGACAATCTCGAAGGAACCGTTGTCGATGTAGGCGTCCGTAGCACAAAAATATTAGGTTACGACAGGCGCATCACGACTTTACCGAATTATAAAATTACCGATGCTTCTATCATCAACATTTCTTCCGAGCCCATGCGTAGGATAACTGTAAAACTCGGATTGACATATGATACACCTCCCGAGAAAATGAAAAAGGCTTTAAATATTTTAAAGGCTCTACCTCAAAAAGTGGATAATGTATCGACCAATCCCTCGGATATCACGCCTAATTTTACCGATTATACCGACTCGGCCTTAGTCATCACTTATTATTATTATATCATAAAGGGAGGCGATATATTAAAAGTGTCCTCGGATATGAATATGGCCATTCTTGAATCTTTTAACGATGCAGGACTTAATTTCGCATTCCCCACACAAACTATTTACTTAAATAAAGGAGATTCGGAAAAAAATGCTAAAGATACATCTGATACTCCGCAACCGATTACAAAATAAAATATCATTTTTCAGAATATCTTTTGAATAAAATAAAAAGTGCACTCCATTAGTTTTGATAAGACTTTTGGAGGCACTTTACAGACACCTATCATAAAAAATCTTTAGAAAAGATTTACAGTGGATTTTTTTTCAAGAAAATAATTCAAGTAATTGTTCCTTTTTCACCGGCTTAGTCAGAAATGCATTACAACCAGCTTCCATTGCATCTACTCTATCCGATTCGAATGCATTCGCCGTAAGTGCTACGATAGGAATACGGGGATTAAACTCTCGTATTTTACGAGTAGCCTCCAACCCTCCCATGATAGGCATTTTCAAATCCATTATTACAAGATCGAATTTTTCATCAAGAACTTTCCGAATAGCCTCTATACCATTTACGACATGGGTGAGATCGTAATCTTTTAAAATACGTTTTACCAATAAATAATTACTTTCATTATCTTCGGCAACTAAAATTTTTAGATTTTTCGGAGCAGTATCGGTAAAGAAGGAATCTTTTCTCAGATTCTTCGTTTCACTATTTTCAATATTATTCGTAAATTTTACTTCGCAAGGTAACCATGCCCAGAAAGTAGACCCGACACCAAAAGTTGAAGTAAAGCCGACTTTTCCTCCGGCTGCCTCAACAATTGCTTTTGTTATAGCTAATCCGAGACCGGTTCCCTGTGCGAAATCATTGAGTTTTTGAAATCTCCCGAATACTCTTTCCTGCAATTCATCCGGAATACCAGTTCCCGAATCTTCAACAAAAATCCGAATACCGTTATCCTCTTCCCAATACCCTAATTTTATATAACCAGAATGTGTACATTTCACCGCATTGATAAGATAATTCATCCAAACTTGCTTAAGCCGGCTTCTGTCAAGAAATACCCAACAATCGGAGTAATTATCATTCACTTCTACTCTTACATTAGGATTTGTAATTTTCGGCAATATCATTGTATATAATTCATTACATACTTTCGACAAATCGAATCTTTCCCTTTTTCTTTCAAGTATTCCCGATTCTATTTTCGAAAGATCGAGAATATCATTTATCAAACGTAATAAGAGCTCATTATTCGACTCAATAATACTCATATATTCATCCTTTTCGGCCTGATTGTCACAATTAACCATTAATTCTGAAAAACCGACAATAGCATTTAACGGCGTACGTATCTCATGACTCATATTCGCAAGGAATGCCGATTTAAGCCGATCTGAAAGTTCTGCCTTTTCTTTAAGATCTTTCAACTCCTGAGCCATTTTTTCCCATTTTGTATTATTAAATGCTATGCCTGTATATCGAATTATTTGGCCTTTTTTATTCCTTTCAACCGGAATTCCCGTAATGATAAGCGTTTGCCAATCTTGGTTCCACTTAGTCCTCGAACGGTATTGAAAACTAAAATCCTTAATCTTTCCTTGAGTCATGCACTCTATATTATCCCGTACAGCATCAGTATCATCTGGATGAGCCGCATTCAGATAGTCTTCCGGCAATATCGGTTTATCTGGATGAAAATCGTTTACCGGATCGTTAAAAGCTCGGAATTGGACACTTTCTACATCAAAATCCCAATAAGACATCCCGACTGTTTTAAACGTAAGTTCCATTTTATAATTCCGTTCCCTTAGCTCTTCATTTAAATTGTGTAACTTCGAAATATTTTGTCTAAAACCCGTAAACCGTATTACCTCACCCTCATCATTATATTCGAACGGAACACCTATGATATTACAATACTGCCATGAATGATCGTATTTTGTTTGAATACGACAAGAAAAATCGACTTTAAGGTCTTTACCAGAAAGCATAGATTGGATACCATCGAACGCAAAAGACCGATCTTCGGAATGAATAACGGCCAAATATTCCTCTATAGTTAATAATTTATCGAAAGCGTAATCATTTACCGGGTCATTGTAAGATTCGAATTTTTGAGTACGAACATCGAAATCCCAATGAACAATATTACTCACTTTCATGGCAAGTGCACGTTTATTGATCAGATCTTTCGTATTTTTTGCCATTTGTATCTTCTCGGTAACATCGAGTTGAGTGCCTACAATCAGTAACTTTCCCCTATGTTCGTCAGACAAGCGCATCCGACTTTCATAATAGCGGTATTGCATTTCTTGTTCGTTAAATACCCGCACTGTAATACACCCCTGTTCTATTTCTTTATTAATCAATCGCGTAAAAATTTCAGACAAGGATACACGATCCTGAGGATGCAGCATTTTCTGCAGTTCCTCCATTGTCATATATTCTTTAACAATAGCTTCTCCGTGTAAAGAACCAAATTCCTTTTTATAAACATCATATACCCAAGAGGACATATTCGCGGCTTCCATAGCCATTTCCAAATTTCTTTTACTTTCTTCGGTCCTATATTCAGCTTCTTTTGTATTGGTAACATCATTTGTAAGCAACATATATCCTACAATTATGTCCTTTTTGTTTTTTATAGAAACTACTTTAACTTCATAAATCATCGAATTTTGATTATGAGTCGCAAAATATTCCTTATTAACCCGGTCAAAATCATATTCAAACTCTAAAACGATATCTTCACCCGATTTTATTTTTTTTTCCAGTTCCTCATCCATATATGGGCTATCGAATAAATTTATTTTATCTATTACCATATTTATGTCATCGACTCCATACATATTTTTTGCCTGATTGTTTATCTTGCGTAGCACCCCATTCGCATCATAAATTTCCATTCCTATCGGTAAATGAAAATACACTCTTTCCGCAAAAAAAATTTGTTCTTCGATCAAATCAGACATTTCTTTTTCAAAACTCATTTTATAATTTACTATTGAATATGATTAATAATATTTCATATATAAACTTTATATTTATAAAGCATAATGACAATTTATCGTTTAAAGTATTTATTGCATCTCTAACAAATAATATTTAAACATTATTTATAGTGATCTCATAATTGTTTGTAAAATAGTTACTTTAAATGATGACATGTATCTTCTTTCGGTATTCAGAAGGAGACATTCCCGTATAACGTCGAAAAAAACGGCTTAATGATGATTGATTGGAAAAACCGGATTGTTTTAATATGTCTTTTATTGCCAGATTTGTGTTCCTCAGCATTTTTTTAATTTCTACAATCACATAATCCGTTATCATTTCGTGTGCCGACTGTCCATAAACTTCTTGAACGACTTTTGTCAGGTATAAAGGAGATATGCATAATTTATCGGCATAAAAGGCAATGCTTCTATGCTGCATGTGATATTCGAAAACATACATTGCAAACGAAAATGCCAATTTTTCTTTATTAGAATTAATTAAAGAATTATTATCAATCGCTTCTTTCTTGAAATATATATAGAAATCCCAATAATATATTCTCAATAGATGCAATATCGTTTCTCGTCGAAAATCGGGATCATCATTGATACTGCGAAAACCGAGAACTTTGCAAAAACCGAGGTACCTTTCAGCATCTTTCACATCTAAATGGAAAAGAAAATTTTTACGCATACAAAAAAAGAAATGAGGTGTAATTTTCCCTATTCCACTCATGACATCGAAAAACATATTTTTATCGACTTTAAAAAAAGTCATCGAAAAGTCTTCACTTTTGCTATGAATGGAAACCATTTGTAATGGTAAGATGTTTATCAGATCATTGACATTTATCTGACGCCGTACAGAAAAGACCTCTAACACCGCTGTTCCTCCTGTACAAATTCCACTAAATCCTTCTTCCAGATACATTTGATATTCCTTTGCCGGAATACAAGAAACATCTGTATATATTAGAAAATTTTCATTCATCTAACTATCCATGCTCTAAAAATAATGATTTTAAATATACGACATAAACAATTATTGATCAGTTTTATTATAGAAAATGAACGCATTTAGCATGTTTTAGTATCCATTTTCTGATTTACAGGGGGAAAATAATGATTTGACTATCCTATTTATAAATCATTAATTCACGGAATAGGATAAAATGCTTTATAGGAATTACGATAATATGCACCTATATATAAAAAGATTATATAAAAACAGGGAATAAAAAAAGTTGCATAATCATCCTGATATAGGATAATTATACAACTTTTATCAACCAAAACTTAGAATTCCTTATTTTTTCAACACATCGATTACAGCCTGGTAATTAGGCTCTTGAGTAATCTCTGGTACTAACTCTTCGTATATGATATTAAAGTCTTCATCGATAACAACCACAGCTCTCGCAAGAAGTCCAGCTAAAGGGCCATCGATCATTTCAACGCCATACTGCTGTACAAAATTCGTAGCTCTGAATGCCGATGCCGGTATTACATTTTCGATACCTTCTGTCGTACAAAAGCGACTTTGAGCAAAAGGAAGATCTTTAGATACAGCAATAACGACCGTATTATCGAACTGGGTAGCAAGTTGATTAAACTTGCGTACCGAAGTCGCACATACCGTAGTATCGAGACTGGGAAAAATATTCAACACGATTCGTTTTCCTTTCAGATCACAACAACTCAAATCACTCAAATCGGATTTAACCAATGTAAAACACGGGGCTTTACTACCTACTTTCGGTAAATTACCATTGGTACTTACCGGGGAACCTTTAAATTTTATTTGCGCCATCTTATTTTACTTTTAAATACAAACAAAGATACATTTATTTTTAGATAAATATTAAAGTAAAAACAGGTTTATGAATTAAAAAGTTCAGATATTCAAGGCTTTTCTTATTTTAAATGCCCATTCGGGATCATACCCTGTACTCACCTCTTTCACAATACCCTGTTCGTCGGTAACGATAAGCACCGGATAACCTGTTATACCCAACTTACCTGCAATTGCATTTCCATTGCTCAAAACCATTCCGGAAAAATTTCTTTCGATCAACCATTGTTTCAATATATCCGATGCAGGTTCTTTCATAATCACCACATACTGGCAAGAACCGCCCTGATCTAACACATCGATAGAGTGTAGAGCTTCTGTACAAAAACTACCTTGTGTATCGAGAAATAATAAAACAGTCTTTATACCCTTTATATCTTCGGATGAAAGCCTGCCTTCACGCCTTAAATACGGAAGTGAAAACGAAGGCAACTCACGCCCCTTCAGACTATGTACTTTAAAATTACTTTCACGATATAAAGTCATCGCCTGATTTTTATCCCGCAAAAGCCGATCTTCGGTAAAATAATCGGGTGGAAACCGATAGCCGGCTTCCGATTCTTTATAATAAGTCGTTATGGTTTGAGATCCTAAATGTCCCGGATTATTTTCTATCTCTTTATATACAGGTAATCCCGTTTTTTTATCAAAAGCATAAAGGGCCGACCTCAATAATTCTCCTTTCCCCCATTCCTCGACAGTGAGTGCATTTGAACGAATACCTTCTACCAAAGTATCAGGATATTCTATAATAGTTACCTCCGGATTATCTTTTAATTTCTTCAATTGTGTAAGTATTTCAAAAGGAAGTTCTCCCGGAAAAATTCCCGATTGGTGTACTCCGGGAATTTCATAATTGCCCGAATAGCGTATTTGAAAAGGAGAAACATTCTCCACAGCGTGATATTCACGCAAACGACCATTAGAGAAATTATAATAATTGCCATAAAAATAAGCCAAAAAATTACCAGATACCGAAGGATGTGTATCCGATTCTATTTCGATATAATATTTATAAGAAGATAAAGAATCGTCAGGTACGACCATTCCAGCCAATAATAAATCATAATGCACATCTTCATCTGTCATTGGCAATGTCACTTCGAAAGATGCATTTCCTTTATATGACTTTAACTGTTCTAATTGTGAAATAATCCGATCGGTAAGTTCACCAGCCGATAAATTAACAGGAACGATGAACAAAAATGCCCATAAATACCATTTACTACTCATTGTCTCATATTTTTACTTAATATTTATATAACAAAAAATTCCTTTTAAAGTTTAACAGTAGAATGTATTTATTAAGTTTGTTGTTTTATTCAGGAATTTATAATTGAAAATGAAGATATTACCTACTAATAATTTTTTAAAGATTTCTACATTCATTTCTATTATTATACTTATTCTATAGATCACTCTTTTAATAATGACCGGAAAGTATAATTACCTATGGGCAGAGGATTTCATCTTCGGTCTTACAACCCACATAGCATAAAAAAACAGCCATCAAATTTTTCCGGTTATGAAAGCGGCATGGGAAAGCGTGAAAGAAAACTATCAACATTGGTAAGGTACTTACAACAGTATTTTTTTAATATTCTTACAACCGGCAGTATTCGATATGGCATGGTATCGCATCGTACCCGTCATCATCATTGGGGTTCTCTGCTTTTCTTACCTGTTTGTGTTTAAAATAATTAATATCGACTGTCTGAAAGCCGACAAATATAGCTGGCTTTGGTATCATGCAGTTCACTCACTATTACGATACAAAACCTTCTCAGGCTTTCTATTGGTGTAACGGATGCATATTTTACAGTTTTATTTACAGGCTTTCCCTCATACTCATCGGCTGCCTGCTTAAATTTCCGCTTATTTTATAAGCAAAATAGTCGATTTTACAATACGTCATAAATCCCTTACCCTGCTTCTTATTATTACTCTGCTTTTAACTCCGCTTATCGAAATACACTCTTCTTTTTAAATAGTTGTAAATAAATTATTTACAAGAGAAACACAAGAGTACGACCACCAGCAAAAAGAAGGAATAAAACTGTATGAAAGCCATATGAAATCTATTACAGTAAATTTATTTACTGTAAAACCCGATATGCTTTTTCATATCCATATAACGACCCACAGGCATCACTGGACCAATCAAAGCGTTGCCGAATATTTCGGTAAAAAACAAGCGATATTAAAAGAAAAATAACCTCCTGAATTCACACAGATAACCATTTAAGGGATTCTTCTACCGTCATTCTGCGATGCCCCGCATACCATTTACGCTGTTCTTCATCGATTTTACCGATATGAAAATAAACCGATTGCGGATGAGCAATCATTAATCCCGATACTGTTGAAGCCGGAGACATCGCTCCGTTTTCGGTAAGAGATACGCCTATCTGAGAATAGGGAATCAGCTTTCCCAACTCGAAACTTAACGACTGATCAGGTAATGAAGGATAGGCAATTGCCGGCCGTATCCCCTGATAATGCTCTTTTAATAATTCGGCAGGATCTCCCTCTTCATCCGGTGTATACCCCCACAATTCTTTTCTCACCTTATAATGCAACAATTCTGTCGCAGCCTCGGATAAACGATCTGATAAAGATTGCAACAACAAGGCATTATAACTGTCACCTTGTTTATTATAATAGCTTATGCGTTCTTCAACCGCCTGCCCTGACGTTACTGCAAAAGCACCGACATAGTCCGATTCTCCCTTCTCCGACGGCCTGACAAAATCGGCTAATGAGTAATACGCAGCCTCTGTATTTTTCTTTTCAATCTGTTGTCTGAGACATGGGATAATTACTTCTCTCCCATCCGTCCCTCTCAATGAAATCACACTATCTTTCGAAACCGCTTCAAAAATTCCGTATACAGCTTCCATAGCAACATATTCATCTATCTCGAGTTTATCGAGTAAACGATTAGCCTCTTTATATAACTGCATGGCTTCGGCAGCTTTCGCACGATCTTCCTCAGGAAAAGATGCCAACCAATTTACTTTACAATGTTCACAAGCGTCGATTCCCGAAACAGATGTAAATTTTCCGTTTATACGCCATACATTAAAAAAATATATCCAGTTAATATATTTTCGAACTTCTTGTACCGAAAATTTCAGATGAAAAACTTTTCCGGGAACCGGCGGTTTTACCGGAGTATATGCCTGCCAATCAATTACTATCGCTTTATTACAAGCTTCCGATAAAGGAATAAGTTTCACAGGATCCTCTACCGTACGTCTTAACCGATCCTGCTCTTCCTTAAGTTTATCAAGATAAAACCGACGAGTTTTTTCACTGGCTAATTGAGACGCTACCAAAGGATTCTGCGATGCATCTTTTACATGAATAACCGGTCCGCTATAACGGGGAGCGATTTTAACCGCCGTATGTAATTTAGATGTAGTAGCCCCTCCGATCATAAGAGGTACATGCAAACCAGCTCTTTCCATCTCGTCGGCGACATTACACATTTCCTCGAGAGAAGGAGTAATAAGTCCGCTTAATCCCACATAGTCGACTTTCTCACGTATAGCTGTTTCCACAATCTTCTCGGTAGGAACCATAACTCCTAAATCGATAACATCGTAATTATTACATGAGAGTACGACACCGACAATATTTTTACCAATATCATGAACATCGCCTTTTACCGTAGCGAGTAAATACTTACCGGCTTTAGACGATGCAGATGCATCTTTTTCAGCTTCGATATAAGGCTGCAATATCGCAACCGCGCGTTTCATCGTACGAGCAGTCTTCACAACCTGAGGTAAGAACATTTTTCCCGCCCCAAATAACTCTCCAACCTTATTCATACCGCTCATTAAAGGCCCGTCGATAATCTTAACCGCTTTTCCGTACACCTTCATCGCCTCTTCGAGATCTATTTCAAGGCCATCCGAATGCCCCTTAATCAAAGCATATTCCAAACGTTCATCGAGAGTCATTCCGGCACGTTCGTCTTTTTTTTCTTTTTTCGCAGTTTTATCGGTTTCACCTTTTAATCTATCGGCCAATTCTATAATCCTTTCGGTAGCATCAGAACGCCTGTTAAGAACGACATCTTCAACAATTTCCAATACATCGGCCGGAATATCGTCATACGTTATTGCAGTAGAAGGATTAACAATACCCATATCCATACCATTACGTATAGCATGATACAAAAAAACAGAATGCATCGCTTCTCGTATGTAATTATTGCCCCTGAATGAAAATGAAAGATTACTAACTCCACCGCTCACTTTCGCTCCCGGCAGATTCTTTTTTATCCAAGCAGTAGCTTCGATAAAATCTACGGCATAATTCACATGTTCATCTATACCCGTCGCTATAGCCAATACATTCGGATCGAAAATAATATCCTGCGGATCGAAACCAATCCTTTTAGTAAGCAGGTTATACGCCCGGTGACACACTTCAATTTTACGAGCAAAAGTATCAGCCTGTCCTTTTTCATCGAAAGCCATTACAACGACCGCTGCACCCAAACGTTTTACAGACAAAGCATGTTCGAGGAATACGGCTTCCCCTTCTTTCAGGCTAATAGAATTCACAATCGGCTTTCCTTGCACACATTTTAATCCAGCCTCGATCACTTCCCATTTAGAAGAATCGATCATGACCGGTACCCTTGTAATTTCGGGCTCAGAAGCAATCAGATTCAAAAAATTAACCATTTCTGCCTTGGCATCGAGCATGGCATCATCCATATTTATATCGATCACCTGCGCCCCGTTCTCAACCTGTGAACGGGCAATCTCCAGAGCTTCCTCATACTTTTTCTCGTTAATCAGACGTAAAAATTTACGAGATCCCGCCACATTGCACCGCTCTCCTACATTTACAAAATTATTTTCAGGTTTTACTTCCAACCTTTCCAGCCCCGATAACCATAAACAATCGGGAGGTAGAGCCGGCATACGTATCTCCGCCCTTTCTATCAAAGACGAATAACATGCAATATGATCGGGCGTAGTACCACAACACCCCCCGATAATATTTACCAGACGCTCGTCGATATATTCTTTTATTTGACCCGCCATTTTTTCAGGAGTCTCATCGTATTGTCCGAATCGGTTAGGAAGACCCGCATTAGGATATGCGCTTACGTAACACGGAGCCATAGCCGAGAGCTGTTTCAGATAAGGTTTCATATCTTTAGCACCGAAAGAACAATTAAGACCGATAGAGAATACACCGAAATGCTGCACCGAAGCTATAAAAGCTTCGAGAGTTTGGCCAGAAAGTGTACGACCGCCCGAATCGGCCAACGTTACCGATAACATAACCGGAACCTGAATACCTGTCGACCTCATGGCAACATCGGCAGCATATAGAGCCGCTTTGGCATTTAATGTGTCGAAAATAGTTTCAATCAGCAACAAATCGATCTTTCCCTCTAAAAGGGCGACAATTTGTTCAGTATAAGCAGAAGCCAATTCATCATAAGTCAAAGTCCTGTACGCAGGATTATTTACATCAGGTGACATAGAACAAGTCTTATTGGTAGGCCCTACCGACCCCGCCACAAAACGAGGTTTTAAAGGATCTCGTCCCGTATATTCATCCGCAATTTCACGGGCAATTCGAGCGGCAGCCTTATTTATTTCGGTAACATAAGGTTGCATTCCGTAATCGGCCATCGAAACAGATGTCGCGTTGAAGGTATTCGTCTCGATAATATCAGCCCCCGCCAGAAGATATTTTTCATGTATTTCCCGTATTATTTGAGGACGTGTAAGACACAATAAATCGTTATTGCCTTTTAGCTGAGCCGGAATGTCAGAAAAAAGCGATCCTCGGTAATCGTTCTCGGTAAGATTATATTTCTGAATCATCGTACCCATTGCCCCATCGAGGATTAAGATACGATTTCTGATAATTTCTTCTATTTTCATTTATTTCCTCTTAATTTCAACTTACAAAAATAAAAAATAAAGGAGTATATTCAGCTTATTTATTCAAAAGAAGATTTTTTCGACACAAGATGTAACATTTTAAGAACTGTTCCGTCTTTATAATAAACAAACAGAAACAGAACCAGAGCGATCAGAACCGCAAAAGGTTGGAATCAGTATGACAAGCATCCTATTTTTCAAAGAAAATATTCTTTCATTAAAACAGAAGCTTTTCAGAAAGGCATTTTATATGACTTTTTCTGAGAAAGATGCCGAAGATATCGTTCAGGATGTAATGATGCGTATGTGGGATATTAGAGCAAATTGGTCGATGATAGATAATTTCGAGCACTATTGCATGACCCTCGTTCGTAATTTTACCATAGACCGTATGCGCTCTTTGCAAAACAGATATAAAACAGAAGAAATAAGACTTGATGCCCAAGACAAAAGCCCTTCTCCGGAAGACCGAATAGAACAAAAAGAAACAGAACGAATGGTTCAGAAAATTATCAGGAAATTACCGGAAATCCAGCAAGAAGTTATCCGGTTACGTGAATTCGAAGAGCTTTCATATAAGCAAATATCAGAACAAATGCATATTTCAGAAGATCAGGTAAAAGTAACGTTATATAGAGCTCGTAAAAAAATAAAAGAAATGTACGAAAAATTCAATCAGAATGAACGACCAAGACATAAAAATACTCATTAATAAATATTGGGAATGTAAAACCGATATCGAAGAGGAAAAGATTTTACGATCGTATTTTGCTAAAAATACTTCTCATGAATCATTTCCTCACGATATCGGAAACTGGTTCTCGGCAGCAGATAATATACAGAGAGTCTCGCTATCGGATGAGTTTGACCGGAAAATATTCGAAAAAATTGAGCTGCAGAACAAAAAAAATAAAAAAAAGCGTACGCTCATTTGGTCCGGAGCTATCTCTTTTGCCGCTATCGGATTATTACTCATAACACTTAATATAAAGAACAATTCTCCGGTAAATGAAATGACCCAACAAGAAGCATTCGATACTGCCCGAAATATTCTCTATTTCTCTTCATCGAAAATAAACGAAGCAGAAACAAGAATAACCAAAGAGTTAAATGGCCTGAAATTTATAAGTAAAAATACAGATACCAATTAATAAAATTACAGGTATGAAAAAATTATTTTTTATATTATTGCTCTTATTCCCATTATCACTACAAGCACAGAATGCTGTAAATTTTTTTTTGGATCACGCAGATACCCAGAATCTAACTATTATAAGTTTAGGCGAAAAGTTATTAAAAGCTGCGGCAAATGCTGCGGTAACTACCGATGAAGATAAAAAAATCGCTGCTATACTGAAAGATATCAATAATATTTCTATGGCAAGCGGTATTAAACGGACGAGCCATAACAAAAACTTGATAAAAAAAGCGATAAATAATGCAGAGAGAATTTTATTAATGCAAAAGGATGGCGAAACCGTATCGATATATACCCACGGCAAACAAAATTATATCAGTGAACTTATTATTTTTATAGAATCGAACGATAATATCACATTGATAAGCATTGCCGGAAAATTAAATTTATCTATGCTAAGACAATTAGCAGATAAGTCGAATATCGAAGGGATGAAATACCTGAAAAATATCCCGAACCAAAAAAATAAATAATCTTATAAACTTTAAATTATTCGAATATGAAAAAGCTACTTATGGTTTCAATTGTATTTCTCCTATCCGCAATTACCCTTTCCGCGAAAGGAATTGCTAAAACGTTCCATGAAAAACAACAAGGAATAAGTCCTGCTCTATATCAGCACATTACTGATAAAGATTCATTATTGAACGGTATCACTAAGGAAGAAATGAGTGAAGATGAATATACAAAAACACGCTATCTTTATGAAAATACCGATGAGCTGGATATTTTTTTCGCAATGTTACCTGACGATGATCCATTCGGTTCATTATTTTCCGAAGAATCCCTTCCAGCAGGTATAAAAGACATGAATAATGTACAATATAACATAACCAATACAATCATTTCGAACAATGGCGATACTATATCCAATAATATAAAATCAGGTGAGCTCGATCCTGTAAGAGAAGAGACAAACCGGATAAATAACGAAGCTCTATTAAAGAAACTTTTAAGTAAATACGATAATTTATTACGTTTTCATAAAGATAATATTCAATATTCAGCCTTTAGCAAAGGAAAGAGAAAAACAATCAATAAAATGGTTCTTCTTATAAAGTTCGATAATATGTTTGTGATAATGGAATTTGCCGGTAAATGGAAAGAAAAGAAACTATTGGATATCTTAACCGATGAAGATATAAATATGTTTAAGATAACCGAAAACTAATCGAAATTTTTATCTTTTACGTATTCTATCAGTAAAAACAAATGTAGGTCGTAAAAAATAACTTATCTTTTTTACGACTTACATTACAATATTTCTTACTTTTTTACTTTACCGGGATTTTTAGCCATATAATCTTTCCAGCTCGTATATGTTTTTTCGGACTGAGGGCGGTTGGTCTGAAAAAAATGACATAGCGCAGCTGCCAATCCGTCGGTAGCATCCAGTTGCGGCAACATATTTTCCTCGGGAATGTGCAGCATTCTTTTCAGCATATCGGCAACTTGTTCTTTCGAAGCCCCGCCGTTACCGGTAATCGACATCTTTATTTTCAAAGGAGCGTACTCGGCAATAGGAATATCCCGCGATAATGCCGCCGCCATCGCAACACCCTGAGCTCGCCCCAGTTTTAGCATAGACTGTACATTTTTACCGAAAAAAGGAGCTTCTATCGCCATCTCATCCGGCAAATACTGATCGATAAGACCCAAAACACGTTCGAAAATACGATTTAAACGGAGATAGTGATTATCGAATTTATTTAATTGCAATACTCCCATCGCCATTAATTGAGGCTTGTTATCGAGTACTCTGAGAATACCGTAACCCATCACATTCGTACCCGGGTCTATGCCAATAATTATACGTTCCTTTTCCATTTTTACGCAATAATCTCAAGTAAAGTATTAAATCCGACCACTTTCTCACCGAAACAAGTAACCAACTCTTCTTGCAATATCTTACCCACCTTCTCATACCAAAGAGATAATATTCGGGTATCCTTTACATGAAATTGAAGAGAAAAGCTACTACCCTCATAATCATCCGGTGTAATTACTTTACATAACTGAGGCTCGCTCAACTCACCCCTAATCATAGCCCTGGGGATGTAATTTTCTTTTAACCAAAGGATAAATTCGTCTATTGTTTCTTTATCAACCTGATATGTCGTATTATAAATAATCATAACCGTCGCTATTTATTCTTTCAATCATTTTTACCTACCAAATACAAATTTAAAAAAAGTTTGCGATACCGTTGCATTTTTTCAAAAATGATCGTATCTTTGCACTGCAAAAAACAACGGGGCATTAGCTCATCTGGCTAGAGCGCAACACTGGCAGTGTTGAGGTGAGCGGTTCGAGTCCGCTATGCTCCACAAGCAATGGCCTCATTATAATCAGATAGCAGAAAGTATAAATATTGTCTGCTATTTTTTTATAAAATTCGCTATAGACCTCAAATTTCGAATATCTTACCATTTTACCGGAATACCTAATCTTTCAGAGTAAAAAAACATACCTGAAATAAAATACATCAGTATTTTTCAAGCCGTCCTACATCAATACGCAATAAGATAAAAAGCAAGATAGTAAATCCCCAAAGAGAAGAACCTCCGTAACTGAAAAACGGTAAAGGAATACCGATCACCGGACAAAGTCCGATTACCATACCGACATTTATCGCCAAATGGAAAAACAAAATACTGGCTACGCAATAACCGTACACACGCCCGAAAGCGGTACGCTGCCTTTCGGCAATATATATGATCCTGAATATAAGCGTCAAAAATAGTATTACGACCAATGATGTTCCTAAAAAGCCTTCTTCTTCACCGATCGTACAAAAAATAAAATCGGTATCCTGTTCGGGTACATATTTTAGTTTTGTTTGAGTTCCGTTCAAAAAGCCTTTCCCTAATAATCCGCCCGAACCGATTGCTATTTTCGACTGATTTACATTATATCCCGCACCACGCAAATCTTGTTCCATTCCGAAAGCAACTTTGATACGCATTTGCTGATGAGGTTCCAGTATATTAGTAAATACATAATTTACCGAAAATAAAAATATGACTGATATCAGAGCAAAACTTACAATCATGAGCAAAGAATGTATCCGCATCTGCAAATAAACAAACAGAAGATATATCGCAATTATTACAACATCGGCTAATAGTACATACACCCAATTTATAGAAATACCTAAAAGAGATACAATGTAACAAATAATTGCAGTAACAGCAGTAATAATAAGTGCATTACGCGCAACGAGCCAATCTTTATAATTGACTAACAACATCCCGATCATTACCAAAATAATAAGTGCCAACACCGAGAATTCTCCTACCGACGTAACACCCATAAACATATCGGAATATTTGATACCTACAATAAAATAAATGATAGCGCATAATCCCCCGAAGAGTACGAAACCCGACATCCCCTCCCGATAAAGCATAAAAACAAGTGCAGCATAAACCAGCGCAGTACCGGTTTCTTTTTGTAATATGATAAGCATTATCGGCAACAATATCAACAAGCAGGTCTTCAAAAAATTAACTGGCTTTGTGAGTATAAAATTATAGGAACTGATTAATCGGGCTAAAGCCAATGCCGTGGCAAATTTAGCAAACTCGGCTGCTTGCAGACTCACCGGTCCTAATTTAAGCCACGATCTCGAACCTTTAGTATCTTCAGCTAAAAAAATCGTAGCTACAAGTAAAAGCATCAGAAGAATATATATAAAATAAGCAAGCGCTTCGTACATGCGCGCATCAAGCATTAAAATTACAAATGCGATACAAAACGCCAAACCAATCCATAACAATTGTTTACCCGAACGTTCAGCAAAATCGAAAATACTCGCATTGTCGAAATCATAACTTGCCGCATAGATACTTATCCATCCGGCAAAAATCAAAACAGTATACAGTATTACCGTAAACCAATCGATAGATTTCCATATATTAATTTCCCTTGATCCCACTGAATATAATTGTGTTAGCTTTTAACATATTTTGTTCGATCCACTCCCGTTCTGGTGAAATTTTCCCTTTCAGGTATTTCTCAATCATAAGACTTCCGATAGGCACACCATAAGTCGCTCCAAATCCGGCATTTTCTACATAGACACAAATGGCAATCTTAGGATTATTCATCGGTGCAAATCCCATAAACGCCGAATGGTCTTTACCATGAGGATTTTGTGCGGTACCTGTTTTCCCACACATCTCGATACCCGGAATTGCTCCCATCCGGCATGTTCCTCCTGTCACGGCCATACGCATTCCCTCTACCATGGCTTCGTAATACTGAGGGTCTACCTTCGTGTAATGCTTGGTGGTAAATGCTTTGTCGAGGTTATTATCCTGTATCTCTTTTACAACGTGGGGGGTATAAAAATATCCCCTATTAGCAATCGTTGCCGAAAGATTCGCTATTTGCAATGGGGTAGCTAGTATTTCCCCTTGCCCTATCGCGATCGAAATAATCGTTAACGCGCGCCACCTGTTTTCACCATAAATCTTACTATAATAATTACTATTGGGAATAAATCCGCGACTCTCTCCGGGAAGATCTATTCCCAACCGGTATCCGTAGCCCATCGAAACCATATAATCTTTCCAGATTTCGAATGCCTCCGATGTACTTCGATATTTTTGTCTGTTATCGAGCATAGATTTCAATCCATAACAGAAATAAGCGTTACAAGATGTACGTATTGCCGGTAAAAGACTTAAAGGGGACTCATGCACGTGGCACCCTACCCTTAAACGGCCGGATATAAACCCATGATAACAAGGATACATCGTTCCTGTAGAAATTATTCCCTCTTGCAGATAGATAAGGCCCTGTGTAGGTTTAAATGTAGAACCGGGAGGATAAGTCGCCATAATCGCTCTATCATACAACGGTTTATACGGATTACGGTTTAAAGCCAGATAATTCTTGCCTCGTTCCCGCCCGATCAGGGAAGAAGGATCATAACCCGGACTCGATACCAAAGCCAGCACTTCACCTGTCGAAGGCTCTATAGCCACAATGGCTCCGATCTTGTTTTTCATCAGCTTCTCCCCGTATTCCTGTAATTCTACATCGATTGACAGTTTCAGATTTTTTCCAGAAACAGGAGATTCGTCATATATACCGTTCTCAAAACGACCTTTTATACGTCCGTGAGCATCGCGTAAGAGAATTTCCACCCCCTTCTCTCCACGAAGATACTTTTCGTAAGACTTCTCTACTCCAAGGTCTCCGGTATAATCTCCGCGAATGTAATAATCGTCATTTTCTATATCGCGAAGCGATACTTCCCGTATATTTCCCAATATATTGGCCCCACTGTTATAAGTATATTGACGCAACATACGATTCTGGATAAAAAAACCGGGAAATTTATATAGTTTCTCCTGCAACCTGCCATAATCCTGTGCAGAGAGTTGTGAAATAAACGTTTGAGGTGTATAAGCCGAATAACCAGGATTGAGACGCCGATCTTTTACCATAGCGATACGGCGGTGAAACTGCTCTTTTGTTATTCCTATCGTATTACAAAAATCGAGTGTATCGAAAGGTTGTACCTCACGCATAATCATCATTATATCATACGCCGGCTGGTTATATACAAGCAGTTTATCGTTGCGGTCATAAATAAGACCGCGCGAAGGGTATTGTATTTTTTTTAAAAATGCATTGCTGTCGGCAAAAGTCTTATAATCGTTATCAGGAACTTGCAACAAAAACAATCGTATGAGATATATCAATCCAACCAGTAGCATAGTGCCACCGATAACAAACTTCCGCTTCTCGAGATTGTAATCGTTTTTCACTTCTTCTTAGGATTTAAACTATCGATTGCCCATATAAGCAGGAATGTAAAAGCCGCACTCGATAACATTCTTATCAATAACTTCAATGGATTAAAGAACTGGAAAGCCTCGATCGTAAACAACACAAAACAAAATACCGATACCGAACAGGCGACATAACTGATAAAGTATCCGAAACCAAACGAACGGGAAGAGGGTATGACCGAAACCGCCTCATCGGTATGAGGCAATATCACATTTATCAAAGGTTTGCGTACGAATGCAAGTGTCGTCGCGGCTAAAGCATTCATCCCTGGAGTATTGCAAAATATATCGATCATAAGACCCATTATAAAAGAGATTGTCATTACTGTATTAGTAGGCATAAGAGAAGGCAAACGCAAAATAAACCAGATATAAAGAAAAGGTGTGGCATAACCCAACAGAGCCATATCCTTTAGCACAACTACCTGTAACACAACCAGGAAAACAAAAGAGAAAACGTATGTCAATATCGTTTTAGTCATTCTGTACGGCTTTTTCTAATGATTTTCGTTCTTTCTGATCTTTTATTTCTATAATACGTACATCATTTAAACGGAAAAAATCGGTCGATAATTTCACTTTCAATGCATAAAAATTATCATTTTTCTGTTTCGAGAAATCAGAAACGGTTCCTACCATTATCCCTTCCGGGAAAACAGCAGAGTAACCGCTGGTAACAATCGTATCGCCTTTTTCAAAATTAACATGGCGTGGCAATTCTTCCAATATAGCATATCGGGCATCGTTTCCATCCCATACGAGAGAACCGAAATAACCACTACCTTTTACCTTGCAACTGAGCCTTAATTTCGGATTCAACAAAGAAATAACCTGTGCATGATGATCCGAAACTACATTTACAATGCCGACAACTCCATTTTGATCCACCACTCCCATTTCGGGATGAACGCCGTCTTTACAACCCTTATTCAACGTAATATAATTCTGCGATTTCGTTACACTGTTATCTGCCACCTGAGCGATCACAAAATCATAATCATTATATACCGAATCGGCTTCACGCCGCACAGACATAGAGTCCCCTTCAAGCGATCGTATTTTATCTCTTAAATTTGCGACTTCCATTTCGAGAGCACCGTTCCGTTTTTGCAAATCGAGATTGATTTCCCGTAAACCGAAATACCCGGTAATATTCCCCTTTACCGAATATAGTTCTCCAGCCAAATCATTAGCCGAACTGAAAAATACACTCTGCTGGTAAGGATTGAATCTGAAAAGCAATACCAGACAAATGATAACATAAAATATGTACACCAGCCAGGGACTATGCTTTATCAAGAAATATATCAGTTTACGCATAAAACAAATGCTTGCTATGGTAATTACTACGAGTTACAGGTTATTCCGTCCGCTAAAAGTATAACCTGTAACTCGTAAAATATAAAATTCCAGTAACACCCTCTTTCCCTTAACGTATGAGGAAAGAAAATTTATCGATATTCTTTAGTGCGATGCCCGTACCCTTAGCCACTGCATGCAAAGGATCTTCTGCAATATGGAAAGGTATGCCGATCTTATCGGTCAGACGTTTATCGAGACCTCTCAGCAAAGCTCCTCCTCCGGCCAAGTATATTCCATTACGTACGACATCGGCATATAATTCGGGGGGAGTCTGTTCGAGGGCGCTCAACACGGCCGCTTCAATCTTCGAAATCGACTTCTCTATACAATGAGAAATCTCCTGATAGGAAACAGGAACTTCCATCGGCAACGCGGTCATTTGATTCGGTCCGTGTACAATATAATCTTCGGGAGGATTTTCAAGTTCGGTAAGAGCCGAACCTACATTTATTTTTATCATTTCGGCTGTACGTTCACCCACCTTCACATTGTGCTGACGACGCATATATTCCTGTATATCGGCTGTAAGATCGTCTCCGGCAATACGAATCGAATTATTAGAAACGATTCCTCCGAGAGAAATAACAGCAATTTCGGTAGAACCACCTCCTATATCCACAATCATATTCCCTTCAGGAGCCTCAACATCCAGCCCTATACCTATCGCAGCAGCCATCGGTTCATAAATCATATATACGTCACGGCCGCCGGCATGTTCCGATGAATCCCTTACGGCACGAATTTCGACTTCGGTACTTCCCGAAGGAATCCCTACAACCATACGCAACGAAGGAGCAAACCAAGGGCTTTTGGAACTCACCATTTTCACCATACCTCGTATCATTTGTTCTGCAGCATAAAAATCTGCAATCACACCATCTCTTAACGGGCGTATGGTTCTTATGTTTTCATGGGTTTTACCATGCATCTGACGAGCTTTTTCTCCAACAGCCAACAGCTTATCTGTACGTTTGTCGAGGGCGACTACCGAAGGCTCGTCAACAACCATTTTACCGTTGTGCATGATAATGGTATTAGCGGTTCCCAAATCGATAGCAATCTCTTGTGTAAAAGAAAATAATCCCATTTTATTTTTCTGTTATAAATTAATTCATTTTGCCGGTATCAGGAAATTCCGGTCTTTTAATGTTTAAAATGGCGGAATCCGGTCATTACCATCGCAACTCCATTTTCGTTGCAATAATCGATCGAAAGATTATCTTTCACCGATCCGCCGGGCTGTATTACTGTATCTATACCTTCTTTATGAGCAATCTCTACACAATCGGGAAATGGGAAAAAAGCATCAGATGCCATAACAGCACCATTCAAATCGAAACCGAAAGATTTCGCTTTTTCTATCGCCTGTTTCAACGCATCTACCCGAGAGGTTTGACCGACTCCGCTTGCGTACAGTTGTTTACCTTTAGCCAGCACAATCGCATTCGATTTGCTATGCTTAACGATTTTATTCGCAAATAACAAATCCTCAATCTGATCGGCATTTACCATTTTTTCGGTAACCGGTTTCAACTCTTCGGGAATTTCCCGATGTAAATCACGATCCTGCATAAGAACCCCATTGAGTAAAGAACGAACCTGCTTTTCCTGTAAATTCGAATCTTTCTGTATCAGGATTATCCGATTTTTCTTTTGTGTCAGTATCTCGATAGCCGACATATCATAGTCTGGAGCAATAATTACTTCGAAAAACAATTTATTTATCTCTTCTGCAGTTTCTTTATCCACAACTCCGTTAGTTACCAAAACTCCACCGAATGCCGATACGGGATCTCCAGCCAATGCCGCTTTCCAGGCTTCCAACATCGTAGGCCGAGAAGCGATACCGCACGCATTATTATGCTTTAAGATAGCAAATGTAAGATCGTCGAATTCAGATATAAGAGACACGGCTGCATCTATATCAAGCAGATTATTATACGAAATTTCCTTTCCCTGTAATTGCTCGAACATTTCATCAAAGTTACCAAAGAAATAACCTTTTTGATGAGGGTTCTCACCATAACGCAATACTTTGGCATTATCTTTAGCCATACGGAAATAACTACCTGCTCCGTTATCGAAATAATTGAATATAGCGGTATCATAACCCGAAGAAACGGCAAAAGCTTCTTTGGCAAACCATTTTCGATCTTCGATCGTAGACTCCGCCCCTTTTTCGTTAAGTAGATCCATTAAAGGTCCGTACTGAGCCTTAGATGCTACGATAATCACATCTTTAAAATTTTTTGCGGCTGCACGTATCAAAGAGATACCGCCTATATCTATTTTTTCAATAATTGCACTTTCATCAGCACCCGAAGCCACTGTTTCTTCAAAAGGATACAAATCGACAATTACCAAATCGATTTCAGGAATTTCATATTGTGAAATCTGCTGTAAATCATCCTCTATCTCCCGACGGCACAATATACCGCCGAAAACTTTCGGATGTAAAGTTTTTACCCTGCCTCCCAATATCGAAGGATAACCTGTAAGGCTCTCTACCGAACGGCAAGGAATTCCCAAAGATTCTATAAATGATTGCGTACCTCCGGTAGAAATAAACTCTACTCCTTCACTCTGCAATTTCTTCAAAATCTCATCCAAACCATCCTTGTGATATACCGAAACTAATGCGGTCTTAATTCTCTTGTTTTCAGACATATATATAATTTTAGCATTCTCAAAATGCAAAAATACGAAATTATGTGCTTGTATTCTACTGATAAGAAGAAAGTTTTTCAAAAAA
This sequence comes from Coprobacter tertius, assembly GCF_024330105.1. Taxonomy (NCBI): domain Bacteria; kingdom Pseudomonadati; phylum Bacteroidota; class Bacteroidia; order Bacteroidales; family Barnesiellaceae; genus Coprobacter; species Coprobacter tertius. The sequence goes on along the minus strand of NZ_JANDHW010000003.1, from coordinate 32,392 downwards.
AAATAAGCCGAACTCCTCTTTTTTAAAAGATTAACAAATTGGGAACTCGGTAAAACCTTTTCTATTCATCAAAATTATATAAAACTCAGAAATCAGAAGCTTTATATATACGCATTCCGCAACTTTTACAATCGAATTCAAGCTGTAAATCGATCTCCTTATAGGATAATCTCAAGGGTTCAACAGGCAATTCTCCTTTTTTCCCTTGTTTGGGACACCAACCCATCATATATTTTATACAATATCGGGTAAACATTAGCGGAACATCCTTTACCGGCATTATTTCATAAGCCGGCTCAACATTCTTTACACCATACTGTTTATAAAAAGATACTGCCTCTCGATTTGCCACATTTCCCAAATAAGTAAGATTTTCATGGGAGAAAATAAGATCCTTTTTCCTTTCTCGTCGCTTTTCACTCCGATGCGATAATAACCTCACACTAATCAGTTTTTCAACAACATCTCGTCGCATATCAGCCAACAAGGATGAAGGTATAAATATCGGGATACCAGTCTCAATCACTATATTTTCTGCACGAAAAACTGTATCGCCCAATTTTGATAACTGTTTACGTTGATTTTCTTCTTGCGGAGTTCGGGCCGGCTCAAGGACACACTTACGAGTTACCACGGCTGACAGACCCGTTTCATCAGTCATTTCGAGAGCAAGACCAAAAGGTATTCTATATAACCTTATATCGACTCGTATCGTTCTTTCTGCAGATTTGCGGGATAGTATTTTTTCAAATGCCTGATCATAATTTCGATATAATACAGTCTTCGGGTGAATACAAGGCATTTCGGAAGGAAATATACGATTCCCTTCCGCCCGGTTTATTCTGAATCCCTCGAAAATACCTTTATCGTTACGGAAACAAAAGCCATCACCATTGGAAAAAGACGCTGTCCCCGATACGACTATAGAATTACCCAAAATACTTTTTACTATACCTACCGGCTCTCCTATCGATTTAGGAGTATCGGGAAAAGATACCGGATCGGGAGTACGACCATCAACATAATAACGAGTAAAACCCCGATTAAAACTCTTGGCCGGATTCGGGTCGAAATTTAATGCGACACAGCCCACAGAGGAAGGCTGGTATTCGAATCTACGACTAAAAATTTCATCTAATTTACGTCGATAATACGCCGTTATATTTTTCACATAAGAAATATCTTTCAAACGCCCTTCAATCTTCAACGAAGATACTCCGGCATCAAGTAACTGTTCTAAACGATCGCTTAAATTAAGGTCTTTCAACGAAAGCAAATGCCTATCTTTTGCCCAAACACGTCCCGAGGCATCAGTCAATGTATAAGGCAACCGGCAATACTGCGCGCATTCGCCCCGGTTAGCACTGCGCCCGCTTAAAGCATGGCTCAGATAACATTGTCCGCTATATGATACACAGAGAGCTCCATGTATAAAGAACTCCAACGGAACATCGGTTACATCATGTATTTCTCTTATTTTGTCAATCGACAACTCTCGGGCAAGAACCACCTGAGAAAAACCGACCGCCTCTAAAAATTTTACTTTTTCAGGCGTACGATTATCGGTTTGTGTACTGGCATGAAGGGGTATCGGAGGAAGATCGAGCTGCAATAGTCCCATATCCTGAACAATTAGGGCATCAGCTCCGGCATGATACAAATCGTAAACAATGCGACGAGCCTCCTCCAGTTCCTCATCCCGCAAAATCGTATTTAACGCGACATAAACTTTTGCTCCGAAAAGATGAGCATAACGAGATAAACGTTCGATATCACCAATACTGTTACCCGCTGCCGAACGAGCACCGAAACGTGGAGCACCTATATACACTGCATCAGCCCCATGGTTGATCGCCCCAATTCCTATCTCGGCATTTTTAGCGGGCGAAAGTAATTCGATATATCGTTGTCCGATCATCTGATATCTCGTATGTCGTAAGGTGTTTGCTGATAGACAAAATAATTGAGCCAATTGGAAAACAGCAGATTAGCATGTCCCCTCCATTTGACTATAGGTCCTTTGCCAGGATCATCATCCAGATAATAATTACGCGGAAGATCAATGGGCAATCCTTTCCCCAAATCACGCCGATATTCCGTATCGAGTGTTAATGGAGAATATTCGGAATGACCAGTAATAAAAAACTCACGTCCACCTCGTGCCATTACGATATAAACCCCCGACTCTTCTGATTCGGACAATAGTGTAAGATCCTTTACTTTCAATATATCTTCTTTTCTTATTTCGGTATGACGACTGTGGGGAACATAAAATTCATCATCGAATCCCCTGAAAATCGGGTTTTGCGAATCGTTTACCGTATGTCTGAAAACTCCGAACATTTTTTTAGGGAGAGAGTATTTAGGAACCCCATAAAAATGATACAAACCGGCCTGTGCTGCCCAGCAAATATACAAGGTCGATGTAACATGAGAACGGGCCCAATCGAAAATAACCTCGATTTCTTTCCAGTAATCTACCTCTTCATAAGCAATCAGCTCAACTGGTGCTCCCGTGATAATCATACCATCATAAGTCTCATCTCTTATTTCATCAAAATCTTTGTAAAACGCCAGCATATGCTCTATGGGCGTATTTTTCGGAGTGTGTTCCGATGCTTTAAGCAGATCGATTTCTACCTGTAACGGGGTATTCGACAGTAACCTTATCAAATCGGTTTCCGTAGTAATTTTCAAAGGCATCAAATTCAGAATAACGATACGTAAAGGACGTATGTCCTGAGCAGACGCCTGCCGGTCATCCATTACAAATATATTCTCGGTTTTCAGCAGCTCTACTGCAGGTAATTCTGCCGGAATGTTTAATGGCATAATGTTTCCCTCCTCATGATTTCAATAAGTGTGTACAAAGATAAGGATAAAAAATGAGACTATGAGCAAATCGACGCTACGAAGGCTTCGATAACAACGCTTCCGAGGCACTATATTTATACCGTATACATACGGTTTACTCAATTACATTCCTTATTAACGAAAACAATATCACCCCTAAATAAAGCAAGCTTCGCTTTCAGGCCGCAAAAAAACAGACTTTTAATCTACGGTTAATTCGGAAGTTCCCTGCCCGCTGATCTTGGCCCGCTCCCACAACTCCTCGAATCCCTCGATTCCGTAATAGTTTTTGCGTTTAAACTCAGCGTCGTATTCATCGCGGTTCCGGGCCACCATGTAGAACGCCGCCATATTCGTTTTCTCATGGTCCTGCATGTGAAGATCTGTCCAATATAACAACCGGGCTACGACTTCCGCCTGTTCGGCAAAAGTCCAGAAAATCAAAGCCCGGTTTTCCGAGAATTGCTCATAACCCTCGTCTGGTATCATGCAACCTTCGTACGAACCCTCGTACGCTATATAGTCCAGATACTCGGACACGTTAGCCAACCAATAGTCATCCGGCGATTCGTCGTACAGTTCCAGTACCTCGCTGTTAAAATGCAGTTGGCCCTCGTAATCGCGATGGGTCAGGATACCACTGAATGCCAGAAAATTATTTACCCGTTCCCTCAACCAGTCTTTCTTATGTTCCGTATTGTCAAGCACCCACTTCAACAGCTCCTTATCTTTGACATATCCGTATGTTCGCACCAACTGGAACAAAAACGGTTTATCGTTGAGCTTGAGCCAAGTAAAACTGGCCGGACTGCCGAAAAATACATACTGATTTGCGTGGTAAAAGTTAGGAACCATGTCAAGGGAGTCGAGGAGTACTTTTCGGTCTTTCACCTTGAAAACCAGATCGAGATCGGGACGGTACTGCGTGAAAATATGATAGTCGCTGAAAATGTAAAGCCCGTCGTGATCCTGAAATCCATACTCATTAAAAGTGAGATCAAAATAATCGCCGTAAGCCAATGGGTTGTTTTCATTTTTCTGTTATTTTACAAAATCCTTTATTCTTTCTTATCACGTGTACCTCGAAAAGTGATGCGGTTTCCGCCTGGTTCAACATTTTAGGAATTCACAAAATATACATAAAATCCTATATTTATTCTTTATTTAATCCATAATAGTATAGTTTTATTATATTTTATTTATATTTATCATTATAAGGACTAAAAACCAAAAGAACATTTCGAAAAATCAGATTCGAAAGAATATGGATATCAAGACAACCGTCTGCTATAAATGAAAAATTTGTATCTTTAATATTTCTAGACCATAACTTAATTATTTGAAGTAGATGAAAAAACTACTGATTTCGATCATATTGGGAATTCTTGTTTTAGAGCCACGGCTCAAAAAACCGTTTGCAACGTCTACACGCGAACGATCGACACAGATAAAAGCACAACATGGTGGTATTATAACAAAAATGCAGACGAAGAGCAACCCCGTTCGGGGATACCGCAAAGTCTGCTTCGGGGACCATTATCTGGTATGGCGCTTCAAAAAAGGCATTCCCAAGCCGGGGATCATTGAGTCTTACTATAACGACGAAACACCCCACGACATAATGGTGTATAACGACCGGGAGAGCCAAACGGAACGTTTATCTACTATTACCCCAACGGCAAGCTCAAAAGCCACATCGTCTGGCGGAACGGTATCGCCGACGAGGCTCTTAGCGGGAAATCCGTTTTTTATTACAAGATGGACGTGCCGGTATATGGCCACCCACCCTTAAGAACCGGGCACCCCGACAGAAAGCATACTCACCGCTTCACTCAACGGAAAACCGCTGATCTTCATTTTGGCAAAAACATTTAAAAGAGGCACCCTGACGCCTAATACCACAATGAAAATTTCTTTCCATGCCTCTGCCTCTAAAGTTATAGAATCAACTGAAATACCGATAATTTCAAGATAAAAATACTTATATAAAAAAAATCAGATAGCTTTCATTATGGACTAAAAAATCATTAAATACGACCTTAAAGTCGTTGATTTTATTTTTTTACACTACTAAAACCAATAAAAAACACTAAAATACGGCAAAAGGACATCCTGCATATTTATTTTTTATCTATTTTTGCCTTCGGATAAATATATTGCATACGAGATAATGAAAATCTAAAAAAGACAATTTTTATCAATTTACAAACAAGAGTATTACCAAAATTATTAACGGCATCATTTGAGTTTCCGTTCATTTCCAACCGATTTATACAATATAATCTAAATTCTAATACAGACACAATGCCTGCATTGGGATCATTTATTGTGTAAATGCCGGAGCCGGAAATAATAACAAGACTTAAACCACAAAACAATGAAACATCTTCTTTTTTTGCTTTTTGTTTTCACTCCTGCTTTATCGTGGTCACAAATCGATACCCGCACGATTACCGGGACGATTACCGACGCACAAACAAACGAACCGCTAACAGGAGCAACTGTGTTTATCGACCCTGAAGCCAAAGAATACAAAGATTATACCCCACAGGGTGCTGTCGCTGACATCGACGGACATTTTTCGTTTAAGTTACCGGCAGGAGTAAAACACGTCATTGTAAGCTATTTAGGGTATAAATCGGAAAAAGTAAACATTTCCGGTAAAGATAATTTCCGGATAAAACTCGGTACCGACATCCATCAACTTAACGATGTAGTCGTAACCGGATACCAACGTATCGAACGCCGAAAATTAACATCTTCGATTGCCAAAATCGATGCAGACGAGATACAACAGATCGGCGTTTCGGGAATCGACCAACTTCTCGAAGGACAGATTGCAGGTTTAGTCTCTACTCCCCTTTCCGGTTCTCCCGGTGGAGCCAATCGAATACGTATTCGCGGAACCGCATCTCTTTCGGGAACCGTCGATCCATTATGGGTCGTAGACGGGATGCCGCTCGAACAGGAAGATATTCCCAGCAACTTTTCCGACAAAGATAATATAGACAATCTGACCAATTCTTCTATCGCCGGTCTCAACCCCGATGATATACAAGATATTACCATACTTAAAGACGCTGCAGCTACAGCCATATACGGAGCCCGTGCCGCAAACGGAGTTATCGTTATTACCACTAAAAAAGGAAAAGCAGGTAGCTTGAAAGTAAATGTAAATGCCGCAACGTTCATTTCTACCAAACCCGATTTCGATCGTTTGAACCTGATGAATGCTAATGAAAAAGTAAACTTCGAACTCGCTCTCGCAGCCAATCCCGAATTACAATACCGGACAGAAAAAGGAGATATAGGACGCATTCTGAAAAAATACGGCGTACTCGGCAATTACGACGGAAACTTTGCATCTCTACCCGCAGATGCTCAAAAAGAAATAAACGCATTACGGTTCTCCGGTGACAACTGGGGTGACCTCCTGTACCGAACCGCTATCAACCAACAATACGGTCTCAGTATATCCGGAGGTACCGACCGAATAAATTACTATTTTTCAGCCGGATACTATAACGAACAAGGAACGACAAAAGGCACCGGCTTCGATCGTTTCAACCTAAGTATGAATACCGGCATCAAAATTACCAAAGACCTTACGTTCAGCATCGGTTTATTCGGAAACCAGAGCAAACGTTCATCTTATATTTCAGATACCGACGCTTTCACCAACCCGGCACGTTACACCCGTAATGTAAATCCATACCTTACGGTTTACGATGCATCGGGACAATATGTTTATGATCCTGATATAGATGGTTACAGCGACCGGTATGTACCTTTTAATTTCATTGAAGAATCGAAAAATACGAATTACGAACTAAAAAACAGTTCGTTTAAATCGGTCTTCAACCTCGAATACAAAATTATACGAGGACTTAAGATAGAATCGCAACTGGGATTACAGCTCGATAAAACCGGTACCGAAAAATTCGCAGCTAAAGAAACCTATTTCACAAGAAAATACCGTGAAAAAACCCGTTATACCGATAAAGAAGATAATTCACTCAAGTATTTCTTACCTGAGGGCGGAATCATTCAAAACTGGAATACCGATTTTTTCCAGTATAACTGGCGTACACAAGCTCAGTATCAGAAATCATTTCTACAAAAACATGATTTTGATGTTATGATAGGTATAGAAATGCGGGGAAATCAAAATACGCAGATACATACCAAAGGTTTCGGGTTCGACGAAAGAACCCTGACTACCCAACCGATTGTATTTCCTGCAACCAGTACCGAAAAAAACAATGCCCTATATCAGCAATACAAAAAAGGCTTTGTCGAAAACCGATTCTTGTCTTATTACGGAACATTCTCCTATACATACGATAACCGATATACGGCTTTCGGAAGCGTTCGCTTCGACGGTTCAAATTTGTTTGGTGTAGACCCCAAATACCGATACCTTCCTTTATGGTCGGCTTCCGCAGCCTGGAATATCAACAGAGAGGAATTTTTACAAGACGTTAATTGGCTCTCGAATCTGAAGCTTCGGGCTTCCTATGGCCTGCAAGGTAATATCGACAAAAATACATCCCCTTACGTTATGGGAGAATGGAATAATACCACGATTCTGCCGGATAACAACGAACAAGTCATTACGGTTACTTCTCCTCCTAATCAGAAATTACGCTGGGAAAAAACAGCCAATTATAACGTAGGTCTCGATTTCGGTATATTAGACGGAAGAATAAATATAACAGCTGAAGGATATTACCGAGACAGCCGAGACCTCATCGGTTTACGCACGCTACCTCAGGAAAACGGCTTCATTTATACCAATATGAACTGGGCTCGGGTAACCAATAAAGGATTCGAAATTTCCCTTTCGACGATAAATATACAAAACCGACATTTCAGATGGAGCACCGACTTTAATATTTCCCGCAATATCAGCAAAGTAGAACGCATCAACATCAAAGAAAATTCCTATACTCCCTCATTAGAGGGATACCCTGTGAATGCTGTATTCGCACTGAAAACAGCAGGCCTCGACGAGCAAGGTTTACCCATGTTCTGGAAAGACGGAAAAAAAGTTTCTTATACCGAATTCTTCGATCTGAAAGAAGGAATGTGGGGCACGGTAGAATCTGGGCTTTCGGCAGATGAATACCGAAAACTTTTCACTTATGCCGGAGATAACGACCCGAAATTCAGCGGAGGATTTATCAACAGATTCAATTACCGGGATTTCGATCTTACGATCTCTTGTAGTTTCAATATTAAACAAACCGTAAGAGCTGATGCATTTTATGACCCGACTAAAGTTGATCCGGGTATGAATTACACAAAAGAAATCCTGAATGCCTGGTCACCACAGAATCCCGGAGGAAAATATCCCGCATTATTGGGAAGCGGAAGTACTGGCAATGCCAAATATGCCTACGACTGGATCAACGGAATGGATCCCGGCAATTCATTCCGGTATCTCGATTTTTGGGTAAAAGACATCAGCTATCTCCGTGTGAGCAGTATAAGACTGGGATACACACTTCCTCAATCGATTCTGAAGAAAACATTTATTTCTTCTGCCAGAGTGAATGTAGAAGCTCGTAATCCTTTTGTATTCGGTACGAATTATAAAGGGTATTTCGATCCCGAACTCTACGGAAGTCTTTATGCACAACCTTTGGCCAGAACATTTTCAGTAGGTGTAAATCTTTCCTTTTAATCTGTTAAGAAATAAAGAAAATGAAAACAATTAAGTATATAAACAAATATATAATCGGCAGTCTTTTACTCGGTATGAGCGCCTGCAACTACCTCGATATCGAACCCGTAGGACAGGTTATTCCCGAAAAAACATCCGAATACAGGGCTTTACTTACTTCGGCATATTCGAAATTACCGTCGCACAAACGTTTTCTTACAGTACGTTCTGACGAATTACAGCCAATTTACGACGAATTCGGATTTACTTCTTATTCAAGTTACAAAGATATCGCAATCTGGAATGATGTGACACCCGATCCGAAAACGTATGAGTTTCCATGGGTAGATTTTTATACAATCATTTTTTATACCAACGAAATAATAACTAACGGCCCTGAGGCGACCGATGATAATTCCGAACCGATAGCTCAAATTTTAGGAGAAGCTTATGCATTACGAGCCTATATGTATTTCGAACTTCTGAACATGTACGCTCCCGTTTATGACAAAAATACGGCTGCGACACAGAAAACAGTTCCTCTGACTACAAAAATCGATATCGAACAGCGTTTCCCGAAATCGACGATGCAAGAAGTATATAATCAGATTGAAAGCGATCTTGAAAATGCCGATAAATATATGATAACCGAAACTCAACCTGAAAAAATTCGTTATCGTTTTTCACGCGAATCGCTTCTCGTTATGAAAGCTCGCATCGCTTTATATAAAGGAAATGCATCAGATGCACTAATTCAGGCTAAAGCAGCATTGGAAATCAATAGTCAACTCGAAGATCTGAACACAGAAGGTGCTCTTACCCCAGTTAATTATAAATCGAAAGAAGCCATACAGTCGATGGAACGTATCCTCGATAGCGATTTCGGATACGATTTCACAGTATCGAACGCACTTATTTCTTTGTATAATGAAAATGACCTGAGATTGTCATTTTACTATAAATTTGACGACTGGACTGGATATACCGTAAATAAATGTATTACCATCGATGAACGCGTTACATTCCGTCGAAGCGAAGTTTATCTCATTGCCGCCGAAGCCGCCGCAACAGAAGGACATCTTGATATTGCAGCTAATTATCTGAAAACTCTGATCAAGAACAGACTCAAACCGGCCTATTATGAATCGGAGGCGGCAAGACTGAGTGCCATCGCTGATAAAAATCAGATGTTGAAAGAAATTGCAAAAGAACGCCAACGTGAATTAGCAATGGAAGGTCACCGCTGGTACGATCTAAGACGTACAACACAAGAACAGCTTACCAAAGAACTCGAGGGACAAACCTATATTCTTCAAGATCATGACACACGCTATACTTTGAGAATACCTCAAAGTGCAATCGAAGCCAATCCCGACTTGAAAAACTGAAAAAATCAAACTGTTCAACAACAATACACCGGAAGGGTGCAACGAAATTCATTATTCGTTGTGCCCTTTTATAAGATTATCAACACTTTGAAATTCTTATAAAAAACAAATATATAAAAGTCAACAAATAATACATAACTATTGGTTTCGAATTCCAAATTTTATACTTTCGTCATTATTTCACTTTTTATATAAAATGAAAATACAGAACTACATTATATCAATACCTCTATTCTTGTTTCTCATTACCGGATGCAATGTTAAGAAAAACACACAAATAATAGGAGAAGCCGACGACAGTACCTCCATTACAATAGGTCATGAAGAAAAAACTCCATGCAAAATGCTACTACGAACTTATGAAGGTATCATACCATCGAATAAACAAGCTGAATCCCGCTATACACTTACCATATATAACAAAATATACAGCGGTGACGGATTTTTTTCACTCGAAATTGCTCACTTCAAAACAAAGAGGAAAACCAGTTCTTTTATTACTTATTCAGGAAAACGTTATACACAAAGAGGCATCCCCGGTAATAACGACGCGACAGTTTGGCAATTAATCGCCAGTAATAAACATAAAATATTCAATCTTCTGGTAGAAAACGAAAATAGACTTATTCTACTTACCGAGGCCTTTAAAAAAGAAAATGCAGAATCGAACCGAACACTCGAACTAATAAACTCCGATACTATCAGTACGCAAATCCCTATCTCTAATAACATACCCCGATACCAATATCGAAACGCATATTTCAGTGTCATTTATTTTAAAGAAAAAGGATTTGTCGCTTTTGATAAAAATGGCAATGAACTATTTACCATTTACTCATTCGATAACAGCCCCGATATCGCAGCAGAAGGGGTATTCCGTATCGTTAATGAAAAGGGAATGATCGGTTTTGCAGACACATTAGGGAACGTCATTCTCGAACCTAAATACGCATTTGCTTATCCCTTTAAAGACGGCCGGACTAAAGTCACTTTTAACGGAAAGAAAAAAATAATTCCTGAATCAAGAGGCGAATATCACTATTGGGAAAGCGACGACTGGTATTTTTTCAACAAAAATGGAGAAATGATCAGTATTTGCCAATAATAACTTTAACAATCGTCATGCTCAGAAATTTTTCACCTGGGCCAGAAAAACATGAATTAGCGACGGCTCTAACAAAATAGGAAAAATAAAACCGTACAACGCCCCGTAGAAATGAGCGTTATGATTGATATGATCTTTATTTTGTTTGCCCATATACTGGCAATATACCAAATATAAAATACCAAAAAGTATACCCGGAACAGGCAACACGGCAAACAACAATATTTTACCCCATGGATCGAAAAAGATAGATGTGAATAATACCGCCGATACCGCACCCGATGCCCCGATAGATGAATAAGCAGGTTCGTTGCGTTTTTTTACCAAATCATATAACGATGCTGCAATCATACCGCCAAAATAAAGAGCGATAAAACCCGTTTGACCAAAACCGATCTGTATAAATCCTCTTTCTATATAAGTACCAAACGACCAAAATGTGAACATATTCACCAACAAGTGCATCATATCGGCATGTACAAACCCATGTGTAATTATACGATACCACTCTCTATTCTTAAACACACGATAAGGGATAAACGACAATTTCATCATCAAGACCGGACGACTGAAACAAAGAAAAGAAATAACGACAGTAATACCGATTATAATATAAGTAACCATAATTATAGGGTGTAATTTATAAAATTTTCATGACCTCTAAAAGCGACGTTACCTCATAGGTCGGCTTTTCTTCTTCGATCGGTTTCGACAAAGGATTAAAATAAATCTGGTCGATACCGCAATGCATAGCTCCTCGTATATCGGCATCATAATTATCACCGATCATAATCGCATCTGCAGCTTCGATAGACATCCTATGCAAAGCTTCTTTAAAAATATCAGGGTGGGGTTTATTTATGCCAATCTCATCCGATAACACGATTTCCGAAAAATAATGCCCTATACCCGAAGCATCGATTTTACGGTATTGTGTTTCGTTGAATCCATTACTGATAATTCCTAATGTATATTTCGATACCAAATAATCGAGCAACTCCCTGGCTCCCATAACAAGATTGGGTAACCGGGATAATACCGAAAGATAATCTTTATCGAGCCTCTTAGCCAATTCGGTATCATCCACTCCGACCAGCTGTAATGGATATCTGAAGCGCTCGGTAACCAATATCTCCTTCGTCATGCGGCCATGATGATAAAGATTCCAAAGCTCGGTATTTTTCTCGGAATAGGTTTTATAATACAAATCGAAAGTAGGATAAAAACGGTCGAGTGAATAACACCTGTATATTTCTTCCAACGCAATTTTCGAATTAGTTGTAAAATCCCACACAGTATCGTCAAGATCGAGAAAAACGGTTTTATATTCGGACATAAATAAATTTTTAAACAGAAAGAGATGCGAAAATAGCATTTTACCGTTATTTCCGCACCTCTAACGATCGGTATTTATATTTTCTTATCAGTCGACTTTAATCACAAGATATTTCGAAAGGCTCCAGAATGAAGACGGATCGGTAATCTCGAATGTAAGCATTCCCTCGGCATTCTTTACAAAAGTATAAGTACCAGCAGGATGATTGGTCAGTAATTTAGCTTTTTTACTTTCGAGAGGAATCGTCTTTAATGTACGCATATCTTCCGCCGTAAAGTAGTTCTTATTAAAATCGCCCTTTAAAACATCTTTCGCTTTAAAAAGACCACCGCCAGAAATTATTTTCTGTTCTTTAAGTTCTTTATCTGTTCCAAAAGCATAATATACTGTATTCAATGCTTTTTCCTGAGAAGAAATCGTATTTTTCTGCTGCTCGGCAGTTTCTGACAAGGTATTAACCTTTCCAGAAAGATCATTCACCGCATTATCGAGCTCCTGAATACGTATATCTCGTTTAGCGAGTTCTTCCTGCAAAGTAACGATCATAGCCGTCTTATTCTCTATTTCGGTATTTAAACGATCGATTGTTTTTTTCAATTCTGAAGATTGATATTTACTATTCTTCAACTGAGACTGAAGCTGAGCCAGCTTCTCTTTATTACTTTTTAGAGTCTCGGCAACAAGTTGCATATCAGAAGTAAGTCGTTCACGGGTAGTCTTACTCACTTCACCAGTGGCATTGCTTTGAACATTGAGGTAGTTTTCGGCTTCCTTAATTTGTTTAAAACCGTCTTCTACTTCATTCATAACCTGTAACATACTTTCAAAATCGGCTTTTGTCTGGGCATTTACCTGAATCAGCGAGTCGTTCTCCTGTTGCAATTTTTTCATCTCGGTCGACTGATTGGTACAAGCCAGGAATAACAAAACGGAAGCAGCCGTCAAGGCTGATAAAAAGAACTTTTTCATAATCTTACGTTTTAAAATGTCTGTTTATTCTGTCTTTTCGTTATTTTTTTCTTTACCGGACATCCCGGCAACAACTATAACAATTTCTCCTTTAGGTTCGTTCTCGGTAAAATGAGATATTAACCCTGAGAGGGTATCACGAACTGTTTCTTCATATATTTTCGATATTTCACGACTAACCGACGCTTCTCTGTCGTCACCGAAATACTCGGCAAACTGCGTAAGCGTTTTAACCAACCTGAAAGGTGATTCGTAAAATACGATTGTACGCTTTTCAGAAGCTAATTCGGTCAAACGAGTAGCCCGACCTTTTTTTTGCGGCAAAAAACCTTCAAAGCAAAACCGGTCATTCGGCAATCCCGATGCAACAAGGGCTGGGACAAAAGCCGTAGCCCCCGGCAAACACTCTACATCTATACTTTCCCGACGGCATTCACGAACCAGAAGAAAACCGGGATCCGATATTGCCGGTGTACCGGCATCCGAAATAAGAGCAATCGTTTCTCCACCTTTTATACGTTCTATTATACCGGATACTGCCTGATGTTCATTAAATTTATGATGTGACTGCATACGGGTTTTTATATCGAAATGTTTCAATAGTATTCCGCTGGTGCGTGTATCCTCTGCCAATATGCAATCGACTTCTTTCAAAACACGTATAGCACGCATCGTCATATCTTCAAGATTACCCACCGGAGTCGGTATCACATATAATTTTGCCATAACGGTTGTTATTTACAGAAATTTCTTTTCGAGAATAGCCATAAAATCACTGACAGTCTGGTTATCGGGATCCCAGCTAAACTGGCTTTGTAAAAACGCGCACGAATCAGCATAACTGGTCATTTCATTCAAAGCGTCTATCGTTGCGTTCATCATTTCGCTACTATTAAGAAAAAGTTCCCTCCTGAAACGAAACTTATCATTCAATGTCATCGCTTTTCGCAAATCTTTTGCCTGACGACGCTGTAGCGCCTCATCAAGAGAAACATCAGCCGATACCAACGTCTCGGCTACCGACGACCGTTCTTCAGTCTTTATAATTTGCCGTATCGGATCAGTAATTTTTTCTTCTGAAATTTCGGCTAACTCTTTACCGGCATCTGAAACCGTAATTTCTGTTTCCAGAGCCTCTTTAACCGAACTTTCCTCTGTGAGAATAAAAGGAGGCTGCGTCTCCTCCTCCGGACTATTATTTTCCAAATGCTCATTCACTGTAATTGTTTCCGGATCGGAAAATTTATCCATCACAGGAACCGATTGAAAATCCGGTTCTATCGTTTTTTCTTTTATAACCGGTTTAACAGTAGAGATATTCTCTTTCTTAGAAGGAGACAACATTTTTATCGCATCCACTACTAAATTGGCTTTTTCGGCAGCCAATTTATATAAAACTTCAGGAGCACCAGGTGTTTGTTCTATTACTATCATCAATTCCCGAAGCTCATCGATATCGGTCAATATCTTTTGTACAGAATTATTCTGCAACATATCCTTTATATTTTTTTCAATACAAAATTAACATAATATTCCGGTTATTATTCTTCGAGTATATTATAATTTTAATCACCCGATAAAATTCTATAAATATAAAAATTACAACAAAGATAAACTCGATTTGAGGAAACGTTCGATAGCCGCCTTCAACTCAGCTCTGCCACAAGTAAAATTATTTACCATAAATACGATCGGATATCGTTTACTTGCAATAATATAATACCCTGCATAACATTGCACTCCAGCCATACTTCCGCTTTTCAATAAAAGAGTTCCCTGTAAACCACTATTTTTCATCAGATTCTTTACAGTACCTTCCACTCCTGCTTCTGGCAGAGAATAAACAAAATCATCGTTGCATGACTCCTGTTTCAAAATAGTGGCTAAAAGCAAAGGGGAAATCCGATTTGTAACAGCCAATCCGCTTCCGTCATACATTTGCAAAGCAGAAATATCTAACCCTTTGCTTTTCCAATACTCACAAAGTACACTAATCCCTTTACCAGCCGATGCCGTATCATACTTTTTCAATGCAACCTGTCTCAATAGAGTTTCAGCAAAAAGATTATTACTACGTTTATTCGTTATAGAAACAATATGAGAAAGAGGATCGGACTCGAACCTAAGAATCGGAATACCGCCCCCTACGGGTATCTTTTTACCCGATTCGACTAACCGACGATAAGTATCGGGAGCACCTGAAACCGAAATATGATTCGCAACCAAAGCATCAGTAATTGTCTTTACCAGAAAAAATGCAGGATCGGGTATATCACCTTTAACAGTAAACGAACTACGCCCTGCCGGTAAAGATCCGTATAAATAACGTCGGTCGGAAAATGGGGCTCCGTATATATACACACTATCGGCATTATTGTTTTTTGCAACAAGATAATTCACAAAAGAGAGTTCTTTCATTACCGGAATCGTTTTTAAAATCAACGGTTTAGTACCGGATTTTCCCGATCGAAGAACCAATCGGTAAAGATTATCCCGATAATTCAATCCATAACTTCCGGCCGCATAATAATTACCGAGATCTTCCCATAACCATTTATGAGATACACCTTCGTTATCGAACAACGAGTCATCTCCCAAAATTCGGCCTTTTATGTTTTTTATTCCTTTTTCTTTTAATGCGATCACCAACTCTTGTAAAAATGAATCTACCGGTCGAATACCAAACTCTGAACCAAGCATCGGATCCCCTCCCCCCTGTATTACAAGATCACCATGTAAAACTCCGTCGGAAAAAATATCACCGGTATAGGATACTTGTGTGACAAAACGATGAGCCGGCCCATACATTTCGAGCACTGTCGAAGTTGTCACCAATTTAAGTACCGATGCTGGCAATAAGACCTTTTCTTCGGCATAAGCATCTATAATTTTACCCTCAGGCGAAAGCAAACAATAACCTACAGATGCCGGCTTCAGACCAGGAAGCTGTAACAAACTGGCCATAGCCTTTCCGGTAACAGCTATACATTTTACTACACAAAGAAAAAGAATAAAAAATAAAAAAACTTTTCTTTTCATATTTCCATTTTCAGGTAAACAAATATACATTTTTTTGCCGGGATGCCAAACATCAGTCTCTGATCGTATATTTTATTTTATGTCATAAAACATTTCAGAATAAAAAAAGTGTATGTACATTTGTTACGACAATTATAAATCCTGACATTCAAAATGCTTTTTTCTGAAGAAAACTACGAAACACACCGGAGAGGCCGTATTGAAGTAATCTGCGGCTCAATGTTCTCGGGAAAGACCGAGGAACTGATACGCAGACTCAAACGCGCTAAAATAGCCCGTCAGCGGGTAGAAATATTCAAACCTGCTATAGACATTCGTTATTCAGAAGAAGACGTAGTTTCGCACGACAGTAATTCTATCGCTTCCACTCCGGTAGAAAGTTCGGGAAGTATCCTACTACTTTCGAGTGACGTAGAGGTCGTAGGAATAGACGAAGCCCAGTTTTTTGATAACGGGATTATAGACATTTGTAATCAATTAGCCGACCAGGGAACCCGAGTTATCGTAGCCGGTCTCGACATGGACTTTAAAAAAAAGCCTTTCGGCCCGATGCCTACTCTCATGTCTATCGCAGACGAAGTAACTAAAGTACATGCTATCTGCGTAGAATGCGGACATTTGGCAAATTATTCGCACCGTCTCGTCGAAAACGAAAAACAGGTACTACTGGGAGAAAAAGACGAGTACCAACCTTTATGCCGAAGTTGTTACAATAAAAAACACACAAAATAGAGCCGAAATACATCCGACCTATCTAAATACGACAAGCTTATGAACCTATCCCGGCAGCCATATACTTTCGACCGCGTCATACGCATTCTGTTCACTATTGCGGGATGTGTGGGTACATTTTATTTGATTAAGATGCTTAAAGGAGCACTCCTGCCTTTCCTCGTGGCATGGTTGTTGGCTTATCTCATTTATCCGCTTGTCGAATTTTACAAAAAGAAATGCCATGTACGTAACCACGCACTCTCTATCGTTATTGCTTTGCTCTCAATTATCGCTTTTCTGTCGTTGCTCGGGTGGATATTCATCCCATCGATCATCGACGAAACAGATAAAATGCGCGAAATAATCTCAAATTATATCATCGGTAGCCGTCAACTACCTTTTTTACCCGATAACTGGCAACTCTATCTGAAAGAAAATATCGATTTCAAAAAAATTGCCGGAATGCTTAATCGTGAAGAATGGTCCAAGCTCATCGAAACGAGTTTTACACAAGCATGGACATTCATTTCAGGATCAGTAACCCGTCTCGTTGCTATTGTAAGCTGGTTTATCGTTTTACTTTATCTCTTTTTTATTCTACTCGATTATGATAAAATAATAGCCGGATTTAAAGCACTGATTCCCGAACGATTCAAATCTCCTGTTCTAGGTATTGTCAACGATATCAAGGTAAGCATGAACCGTTATTTCAGAGGACAAGCCTTAGTCGCTTTTCTGGTAGGAATACTTTTCAGTATCGGATTTATGATCATGGGGCTGCCGCTTGCCATCATTTTCGGGCTTTTTATCGGCTTGCTCAATATGGTTCCATATCTACAACTCATCAGCATTCCTCCGGCATTGCTATTATGCCTTTTGCAATCTGCCGAAAACGGACAGAATTTTTGGGTGCTTGCAGCAATATGTATGGGTATTTATATCATAGTACAACTCATACAAGACACAGTGCTGGTACCCCGTATTATGGGACATGTTACCGGTCTCAACCCGGCAATAATACTGCTTTCCCTGTCTATCTGGGGAACATTACTCGGGGTTATCGGGATGATTATCGCGCTGCCCATGACCTCACTCCTACTTGCATATTACCATAAATACATTCTCCACAATCACGAGAATACCGAAAAAAAAGACACACCAAAGCCTCCCAAAAACAATAAGAAAGAATAATCTTACCATTTTATTGCTTTTTTGCCCTTTAAATTCACATATGTTTTTAATATTTTTGTATCCGAATTCAATATTGTGCGTGAAGGAATATTTACAATATGCCGGGGTATCGGTCAAGTAATGTTGCAAAATAATGCTTGGTCGGGAGCCGTAATGCTGGCCGGTATCGCATGTAACTCTTGGTTACTGGCAATACTGGCAATAGCTGGAAATCTTACCGGAACTCTCACTGCTTTACTGGCTGGATATTCTATTAGAGAGATACGAGACGGGTTATACGGATTTAATGGCACCCTTATAGGAATTGCCGTAGGAGTTTTTTTTAAAATAAATCTGATTTCGATTGTTTTACTCATCGCAGGATCGGGATTATCTACTTTGATTGCTGGATTATTCAATCGAAAAAGTAAGCTTCCCGGATATACTGCTCCATTTATAATCGTTATATGGATCTTATTATCAGGTTGTTATTTTCTCTATCCAAGTCTTCTGATAACTTCATCTGCCATGCCCGCATCATCAGAAACAGATTTGTTTGCAGCTTTCTGCTTCAATCTGGGACAAGTGATGTTTCAAGATGGGAGTTTGATAACCGGTATATTCTTTCTAATAGCGATATTGATAAACTCGACGCTCGATACAACCTACGCATTTATCGGAGCGGCTCTTCCGTTAACATTAGCACTGATAATCGGGACAGATTACACCTCTTTTAATACCGGAGTATATGGTTATAACGCTGTACTTTGTAGTATTGCACTGGCAGACCGGACGAAGCGAGGAGCAATATTCGCAATCCTTTCTATACTTATATCGATCGGATTACAAATTACGGGCATGAATTTGGGAATAACTACTCTTACAGCTCCTTTCGTATTATCGGTCTGGATAGTAAAATTATTGCAGAATACCCTTAGCAGAGTACATGCCGACACAAAAAGTTGCTATTTTTTATAACGTCAAGTCAGCCAAACCAAACAGGTTACTTCATAAAAACAAAATAAACAGCCAACACGAGGCAGGCAAAAGCAGCAAAATGGTTCCAATGCAAACTCTCCCCCTTAAATAATACAGTAGTAAAAATAGTAAAAACAATAAGAGTTATTACTTCTTGTACGACTTTAAGCTGCATGAGACTAAAAGGACCGCCGTTTCCGATAAACCCGATACGGTTAGCGGGAATCTGACAAGAATACTCGGCCAACGCTATTCCCCAAGAAAATAGAATAACAGCATAAAGAGGCCAATTGGAAATTACTTTCATTTCCTGCAACTTTAAATGACCATACCAGGCAAATGTCATAAATATGTTTGAAACGATAAGTAATAAAATCGTATATAACCCGGTCATATTTATTTCACAATTAAATTAAATGAGATAATGTGACGGCAAAATCAAATATTGGTTCTACCTTTTATTTCGGCTGCAAAAGTAATGTAAATCTTCTTATACTGCTACATTCATCGGAGATTTTCACTGTATAAAAATCATTTCTTTTCTCCTATCGGGTCTGGAAGATAAGCCGATTGTATATGAGTCATACTTTTCCAGATATTCCCTCGTACCTGAGGATTTATTTTTTCAAGAGCAGTCAATACTTCCTTCATTTCAGGCCTACTCGACGAACTTTCGTAAGGACAATTCTTTATCAACTTTTCATATTTCTGCAATTCAGCAAGCTTTTTCAATTCAGATTCGGGGATAAGGCACATCGGTCTTATAAGAGTCATCTCGAATTTATCCATTACCAGCCGGGGCGGCATGGTTCCGAAAGCTCCCTGAAACGTCATATTCATAAGTAATGTTTGCAAAATATCGTCCTGATGATGTCCAAGGGCGATTTTATTACAGTTCTGCTCTTTGGCAATATCGAATAAGACTTTTCTGCGATACCATGAACAGAGAAAACAGGGCGACTTTCGACGATCGGTTTCCGGGTCGAATGAAGTAACCCGACGATAGATAAAGGGTATCTCCACTTTTTTACAATGAGCTTCGAGGTAAGAAGTATCGCTTTCATATGCAATATTACTCATACCGATATGTGCTGCTATGGCTGTAAAACGAGGCTTAAAAATACGCATCTGCCGACCGAGCAATTCGGTAAGGGCAAGAGAGTCTTTACCTCCCGAAAGTGCGATAAGAATACGATCTCCGTCTTCAATCAGAGCATAATCATAAATTGCCTTCCTGACTTTCTGTCCCAGTTTGTACAACACACGATCGTCTTCAGGCGTATTTTTATTTTGCGGCATGATTTCCATATCATTAAAAAGGTTACAAAAGTACATTATTTTACCGGCAAACCGATCTATACCCATATAAAATTTCTATCTTTATTGCAAAATTTAAACACCTGTTACCAATGATAACTACCCGAAGCTTTACGATTCCGGCTAACGACTATTTCATCATGTTATTTAAACGCTGGATATTGCGAGGTTGGATGTGGATCGTGGCTTTAATTGGAATTTTGGTGATACTGGTAAGGTATAATATCGATTTTTTGTATGTAGCACTCATACTGTTATTTCTCGTGGCTCCCTTAATTATTATGATGAAATATCTTTCTTACGTAACTATACCGCACAACCGTTATGTACTACCCGAAAAATATCTCGAAATAGATAAAGAAAAAATTGTAACGGTAATGAAAAAAGAGGAAAATGAAGAACGGGAAACATTCCCCATCGACCTATTTACCGATGGGAAAATACTCCGCAAATACTATCTTCTCATTATAGATGAAAAAAGACTATTCCCCATACCCCGTAATATTTTCGACTCAGAAGTTGATGATAACCAATTCAGACAAGAGGTATTCTTTAAAATAATACGGATTAAATGATTATGTTTAAAAAAACTTTGTATATTTGAATGAGTAAAAAGTAAAATACGGTAAAAAAGATGTTCGAAATGTCGAAGAAATATTTAAGATCTGTATTTTTTGTATTTTGTTTATTGAGCAGCCCGGTTATGATGGGTCAGAGTCAGGAAGAGGCAAGAGCTTTATATAAAGAAGGCAAATATGCCGAGGCAAAACCTATATTCGAATCCCTCATAAAAAGAAATCCTTCTAATGCAAGTCTGAATCAATGGTACGGCGTATGCCTATATGAAACAGGATATTACGATCAGTCAGAGAAATATCTGAAATTAGCAGCATCAAAAAAAATACAGGATGCTTACCTATATCTGGGAAATCTCTACTTCCGGCAGTACCGGTTTAAAGATGCTCTGGATAATTATGAAAAATATCAGGATGCATTACGCCGGTCAAAAGGAACTGGAACCGATATCTCGGAAAGAATGGAACAGGCCCGAAAAGGAGAACAAATGTTACGAAGAGTGGAAAAAGTGCAAATCATAGACAGTATGATCATAGATAAACCAACATTTTTTTCACATTATAAACTGAGTCCCGAATCGGGTAAACTTTTCGATTATAACCAATTCTTCGGGAACAACCGTGCATGCAATAACTCGGTGGTGTATCAAAACCAACGTGGAGATAAAATACTTTACGGACATAAAACAGCCCAAAACGGTTATGACCTATTTTCACGTAGCCGTCTCGTAAACGATAGCTGGGGAGAAGAAATTCCATTATCGACCAACATAAACACCGCTACCGATCAGAATTATCCATTTGTATTATCCGACGGAGTAACCTTGTATTATGCTTCAACAGGCGATGAATCATTGGGCGGATACGACATATTCGTTACGAGATTGAACCTGAACACCGGCAATTACCTTGATCCCGAAAATCTCGGTATGCCCTTTAATTCACCATTCAACGATTATATGATGGCCATCGACGAGATAAATAATGTAGGCTGGTTTGTCTCCGATCGTTATCAGCCCGAAGGAAAACTTGTCCTATATATATTTATCCCAAACAGTGAAAAAATCGTATATCAGGGAGAAGATGAGGAAATGGCTCGTCGTTTGGGAAGAATCACCTCAATAAAAGATACTTGGGTAAAAGGTACCGACTATAAACAGTTATTGAATAAGATATTCACAACAACAAATCAGGTCATAAAAGAACCGAAAAACGAATTTCATTTTATTATAAATAATCAAATCGTATATACGCGCCTCAGTGATTTTGAGAGCAAACAGGCCCGCGATTATTTTCTGAAGTCCCAAGATCTCCAAAAACAAATTACCGATACAGAAAATAAATTAGCTTCTTTACGGAAAAGTTATGTAACCGAAAGCGGGAACAAAAACGACATCACTGCACAGATTAATACTCTGGAAACGACCCTGCTCAAACTATACGGGCAACCCGAATCTTTCGAGGCTAAAAGTCGTGCGGAAGAAATAAACCAACTGTTGAAAATGCAGGGAAATAAATGATAAGAGCTAATTCCCAGAAAGGAACAATATGGATATATTTATTATCACCTTACTGATACTTACCGCAATATTTCTGGTTGTCCTCGAAGTATTTTTCTTACCGGGTATTACAATCGCAGGAATAGGTTCTCTTTTGTTTTTCGGAGGAGCCATATATTATGCCTTCTCCAATATGGGAGAAACAGCCGGCTATGTAACGATCATTGTCTCGATTGTCGGTTGTATAACTGGTCTTATCTGGTTTATGCGATCTAAAAGTCTCGACCGTATGGCTTTAAAAACCGATATAGACTCTAAAGTTCCTACCGAAATAGATGATACAGTACACGTTGGAGACGAAGGAATAGCTTTATCCCGGTTGAACCCGATGGGTACCGTACTGATCGGAGAAAAAAGAATCGAAGGAAAAACCCGAGATGAATTTATCGATGAAGGTACCCCTATTATTGTAGAACGGGTAGAACATACAAATGTCATTGTAAGAAAGAAAATTAAAGAATAATTATAAATCATCTAAAAACAAATTTTATGGAATACAGCATCGTCATTCTGGCCGCGGTCATTATCCTTGTGGTCATTTTCTTTTACTTCGTGCCTTTCCTCCTCTGGATTTCGGCCCGTGTATCGGGAGTCCGTATTTCTCTGTTGCAACTCTTCCTGATGCGCATCCGGAAAGTACCGCCCCAAATTATAGTACGAGCTATGATCGAAGCCCATAAAGCCGGATTAAAAGATATTACCCGAGACGATCTCGAAGCCCATTATCTGGCAGGTGGACATGTAGAACGTGTAGTTCATGCACTCGTATCTGCATCAAAAGCTAATATCGATCTAGGGTTTAAAATGGCAACAGCAATCGATCTTGCTGGCAGAGACG
Organism: Coprobacter tertius; assembly: GCF_024330105.1. Lineage (NCBI taxonomy): Bacteria > Pseudomonadati > Bacteroidota > Bacteroidia > Bacteroidales > Barnesiellaceae > Coprobacter > Coprobacter tertius. The sequence continues at coordinate 8,886 of NZ_JANDHW010000003.1, read as the reverse complement.
TATTCGAAGCTGTGCAAATGTCGGTAAATCCTAAAGTAATCGATACCCCCCCTGTTGTAGCCGTAGCAAAAGACGGAATACAGCTTATTGCTAAAGCCCGTGTAACCGTACGTGCAAACATACGTCAGTTAGTCGGTGGAGCTGGAGAAGATACGATTTTGGCCCGTGTGGGAGAAGGTATTGTCTCGTCTATCGGCTCTTCTGAATCTCATAAAACCGTACTGGAAAATCCGGACAGTATTTCTAAGCTGGTGTTGAAAAAAGGGCTCGACTCGGGTACTGCTTTCGAAATACTCTCTATTGATATCGCAGACATCGATATAGGTAAAAACATCGGTGCGGGATTACAAATCGATCAGGCTCAAGCCGATAAAAATATTGCTCAAGCTAAAGCAGAAGAACGTCGGGCTATGGCTATTGCACTCGAACAAGAAATGAAAGCGAAAGCACAAGAAGCTCGTGCAAAAGTAATCGAAGCAGAAGCAGAAGTTCCCCGCGCTATGGCTGAAGCTTTTCGGTCGGGAAATCTCGGGATTATGGATTACTATAAAATGAAAAATATAGAGGCAGATACATCTATGCGGGATGCAATAGCCAAACCTTCTGCAAAAAAATAATCGTACCTTTATAATATTAAAAACGGGATAACAGAGCGAATTCTGTTACCCCGTTTTACTTTTCCGGTATTACATGATTACTCGAACCACTCTTTTACATAATTCAATTTCGTTTTCAGATAGAACATTCTGCTTTTTACTGTTCCAACCGGAATACCGAGTTTCTTAGCTATATCTTTATATTTCATTTTCATAATTCTGAAAGTTAATAATAAACGATCTTCTTCGCTAAGACTACTCAACTCTTTATTCAAAATTTCCATATCGATTTCCGAACCGAAATGCATACAATATCCGGCATCTAAGGATTCATCTAACGGAACAGTGAAAATCCGTTTTTCTTTTCGTAAAATATCGTTATGCACATTTTTCATAACAGAAAAGCACCAACCTATAAAGTTTTCATCATATTTATAGCTATCTACATTATTGAGAATCTTCAGATTTGTTTCTTGCAAAAGATCTTTTGCTCTTTCGGGATTACGAGTAATATATAAAGCTTTTAAAAATAAACGAGTTTGTATTTTTACCAACTCGTTACACAGATTGAAATTTTCCATGTAAAAAGAATAATGTGAATGACATAAGTATTATCACAATAAACGACGTTAAACACGGAAACTTTCAAATTTTAATTAATGTTTTTTGTTAATTTAACATGCCAATTTTTAATGATTTTATAAAGAATTAAGCCTCTACTTAAGAGAAATAAAATCTTCATTGATTTTATTTTTTATCATAAATGATCATTACATCGCCAAAACAGTGTAAAGAATATACCAAAAACCGATTAATTTATCCGACATCCTAAAATATATTTTATTCAGAATATCGTATGTATGACCGATAAAATGCAGTACAATACCGCCTATTATCTTTCGAGCCCGAAATCATCGAAAGCTCTCCTTTTAGAAGCCCAAAGGGTTAGTAATACCGAAATGAGAGACGAAGAGAAAATCGTAATCATAATCAGAATCTGGTATTTAATAGCCACATTAGGGCTACTACCTCCCAAAATCTGACCGGTCATCGTACCGGGAAGAGCAATAAGTCCCATAACAGCCATTGAAGCTACAGTCGGATTAAACGACTTTATAAGCGCCTCCCGCATAAAAGGAGCTGTTGCTTCTCCTCTACTGGCTCCATTGCCGAGTAAATAAAGATAAAGTTGCCTTTCTCTCCTGATGCTGCCGTAAAAAGCATTCAGGGCAATTACATTTGACGACAACATATTTCCTAAAATCATACCGCTGATGGGAATGAAATAACGTGCGTCGAAGAGTGGATCAAGACATATTACAACACCCAGAAAGTACAAATCGATAACGCTTATAGCACACAAAAAAGCCATAATTACCGGTAAGAAAAGTTTACGACTCGGAAGACTCGTTCTCTGTAAAACCGTATAGGCGGCTATCCCTGTCATAAGTACAACCCAAAGTAGATTTATAAATGTATTATTCCATTTAAACAAATACTCGAGATAAAAACCGATAAAAAAAAGTTGTATAATCATACGCAAGGCTGCAACGAGAGTACTTCGCACCAAACCGGTACGAAAATAATACAAAAACCATGTGGGAATCACCAATAACAATATTCCCAAAAACATATGTAACCAACCGATATCTATCGTTGCGTTCATCATTTCATTTACACCCCTATTTTTATTTTACGGTCGAAAGCAGAAATAAAACGATTATCATGCGATACCATAACTACCGTTTCCGAAGATCCGAAATTTTGTATATAATTGATTAACGAACCGATAGAATTTTCATCGAGAGCCGAGGTAGGTTCATCAACTAAAGTATATTCCTTACCGAGTAAACGGGCAATAACAATCATAATACGCTGTCGTTGCCCGCCAGAGACTTCACTTGCTTTTTTTTCGTACAAAATTTCTTCAAGACCAAGTTTTTCAAACTCTTTTAAAATTTTATGCCGAGAAGGTCTTTTCTGGCGATTTATTCTAAAAAGAAACGGTGCATCTATCATTTCACGTACTGTATTATAAGGCAATGTGAACTCTTGCGGTACCCAAGCAATTTGTTGCCGAAACAATTGAATACTCTCCCCGTTCATTATTTTACCGTCTATCGCTATCTCTCCATTGTCGGGCCTTACAAACCCGGCAATGGCCCCCAATAATGTGCTTTTACCCGTCCCCGAAGACCCATATAATACAACTTTTTCCCCAGTTTCTATAGTCTCGGTAAAATGTTCTATCAACGGCTTTCCGTCATATATGAATGTAACATCTCTGAATTCTATCATTTCGATACTACTACTGATTCGGCCGCAAAGATAAATCTTTCTCGCATATACACCGTATCTCATTTACTTTTTATATATACAGACAAGCAACCATTCATTCAATTTTTAGAACTAAAATATTGCAAAAACAAGAATTTTTACTACCTTTGCATCTACAATATAGATGCGGTAGTAGCTCAGTTGGTAGAGCATCAGCTTCCCAAGCTGAGGGTCACGAGTTCGAGTCTCGCTTACCGCTCTAAAGCCGATCTTTTACAAATACTATAAAAGATCGGCTTTTTTTAACACTGTTGGTATTTTTGCTATTAAACAGAATTGAAATAATTGAAAGAAGAATATAAGTAAAAGCCATGATCGAAACACCTTTATCACCTATCCTATTTCAGATGCTCTCCGAAGCATGATTTTAGGTTTCTGTATTCTTTAAGAGACATTCTTTTCTGTGCTCTAAAACTCTGCTGAAATCCAGTATATCATTAAACTCTACAGCAAATTTAATTTCAGAAATATGCTTTTGCGAATATTTTAGAAGTTCACAAGCTGTATTCAAACGGTATTGAGTCACAAATTGAGAGAAAGTCATTCTTTTGCATCTTTTAAAGTAAGTGCAAAATGCAGAACAGTTCATACCTATATCTGACGCAATATCTTCTTAAGAATATGCTATGTTTGTGGATGCAATACCCAAACAGCAAAAGATGCTCACACAATCAGAATATCTGATATTGCCATTTTTTCTCATAATGGATATCCTCCTCTTAAACCGACTTGTTTAAGTTCTCTCAACTATTTCGCTTCAAGCATGGGCAGCTATAGAAAATATACTGCTTACCACAACAGCAGAAAGTCTTTCCTACGCCCTACATATCCCGATTGAACAAGAGGCAGAACATGTGAAATTTCTTGTCGGAACACCTGCCGGTTATAAGTTCCCGTGTTTTACAGCAATTGGTCATCCTGCTGAAAATGCACACATCAGCAAACAAGAAGAAATTAATGTCAAAGACAGGATTCATGAAAATATTTAGTAATAAAACAAGATCTTGTTTTATTATGTAAACTGCAAATATCAAGTTCAATATCAGTATATCCGTAAAAATGAATTTGTTGAACAAATTCATTTTTACGATTTCATCCCCGTTAGATCAGTCTCTATATGGGGATGATTTTTGTTTTTAAGAACTCATTAAGCAGACTAAAATGTATATAGTTTAATCCTGATAAGGAAAAAATTAAATTTTTCATATTTTTGTTCCCCAATAAAATGCCGGATAATTATGAAATATTTTATTATTGGAATTTTAACTGCTTTTTTTACTGTTACTACGGCTTTCTCAAAAAAAGAAAAAGAATTAAAAGTACGTATAAATTCTGTTCTTGAAGGGAAAAAGGCAACCGTAGGAGTTGCTGTATTATATGAAAATAACCGGCTTTTTGAATTAAATAAAGGCAATTATCCGATGATGAGTGTTTGTAAATTTCCATTAGCTCTTGCTGTTCTCGATTATCTTCAAAAAAATAATCTTTCTCTCGATACGGAAATATTCATTCGTAAATCAGATTTGTTACCCGACACATACAGCCCTTTAAGGGACCGATATCCACTGGGAAATATTAAAATATCAATACGAAAGTTACTTTTTTACACCGTATCATTAAGTGATAATAATACGTGTGATATACTATTCAGGTATATCGGTGGAACAAAAGTGGTTGATAATTATATTAAGCAATTAGGTATTTCGGGTATGTCTGTTATTGCAACGGAAGCGATGATGCATGAAGCGTTCGAAAAGCAATACAGTAATACGGCTACACCATCTTCTGCAGTTCTTTTGTTAGGTAAATTTTTAAAAGAAGAGTTGTTCAGAAACGAATATAGGGATTATCTGAAAAAGATCATGATAGAGACGACCACCGGGAACGATAAAATAAAAGCCGGACTTCCAAATGAAGTGATTATTGGACACAAAACCGGAAGTTCCGACCGAAGCGCTAAAGGTATAAAAGCGGGAGATAATGATTTGGCTTTTGTGCAGTTACCCGACGGGAAACAGTATTGCATTACTGTTTTTGTACGTGATTCGAAAGAAGACGATAAAACAAATGCTGATATAATAGCGACTATCTCAAAAATCGTTTACGATTACATTGCAGAAAAGTGACCGGAACTAAACATAATGAAGTTCTGGTTTTGTATTGCTTATACATAAATATGTTATAGCTATATTTTTCATAAAAATTCAAAAGATGTTTATACAAAGCACTTTCCCTATTTATGGCTAAAAATAAAATTTATATCATGGAGATATAATATGAGGAAAAAAATAAAACTTATCGATCAAATCATTTCGGTAAATCAAAATACAAATCAAAAAAAAATGCCGTTATCGATATTAAGATTTCTACGAAAAGAAGCCCAATAACCAAAAATCTTTTTTTATCCTACTTGTTTAAATATTCAAGAGACACGCCTTTTCTCGTTCGTTTCTATAAGTAATGAAAGTGATTATTACGTCTAAATACTGTAAAACCAAGTTTCTATACAATTTATTAATCGATATAGAAAAACACACAATAAAAGAGAAAATAAAACAAAATACAAACGAAGTTGATACCCTTCCGTTTCTTGTCCTTTAAAGCATATACCCCAAAAACTATACCACACACTTTTCAGAATAATCGGACAATTTCTTTTTCAGCCGGTTCATATCCGACTCTATCTTCCGTTTGGTAATCCTCGCATAAATCTGAGTCGTTTTTATATCCGTATGCCCCAAAAGCTTAGACACCGTTTCAATCGGAACACCATGTTCAAGCGTTACCGTTGTGGCGAAAGTATGCCTAGCCAAGAGGAGACTTGTAGCACCAATAAACAGAAAAAAAACGACTAAAGCCATTTCGAAACCAAAACGTCACAAAAAAAATCGGACACGAAATACGAACATCAGTTAACGATGTCCGCAAATGGCTGTTTGACAGAGTTATAAGCGTCATTCAGGTACACCTTCTCAAATTGCCCTTTTGTGTACCTAACGTGTACCCGAATATGGCTTAAACATGTCTTTTTATGGCTTCTTATGGCAAAATAGGAACAAAAGAAAAGCGCTTAAAACCTTGATTTTAAGCGCTTTAGATAATTTACTTGTGATCCGCCTGGGATTCTCCAATAGGAGTTACCACGCTGATATTTAAAACTTTATATTTTTTGCTTCAAGCATATCCCATGATTTATCCCACTAATTTTTTTGAACCCTTTTGCAGTAGTTTTCATCATGTAGAATACTGATACAAAGATAGTTGTTTTTATATATACCACAAAATAAAATGGAATCTTTTTTATGCAGTCAATATTAAAAAAAGATATATAAGCAATAGTATATCAATGCTTTACAAATAAGTTTTATCTAACTCCACGAATAAGCAAAATCTATATTTGCTTGCCTTGCAATATTTTGATTTAACTAACTGACTATCACTTAAAATAGTAAGATTTATTTGAGATATATCAAAGAATTAATGGGCATAAGATTAATATTGTATAAATATTATGGCTGTCGATATTTTCTTAATTTGAACCGTATTTTTATGATTGAGATTGAAGAATCCTATTTTTTATAATATTCAAAAATGTTGAATTTCTTGCATCTGCATCGTTTATTAATGAGTTTAAATCCATAATGAAGATTCCTACAGGAAGTGTTATCTTTGGGTCTTTCTGTATTGCAACAGATGTTTCTTTATAGAACATTTTTCCCGTAGAATAAAGTTCTGTATATTCTCCCAATAATGCCAATTCTATTTCATCGTTAAACTCAATTATGCCATAGAACCATATTCTTTGAATTTTATTTTTATAATACTTCATCAATCTTCTGGCTCTTGTTTCCAATTGGGTAATTACTTTCATATTGTCATTATGAGTCAATCCTTTTTTCTTTAATTCTACAATTACAACATCAACAACTTTATTTTTATTTGGATCATTTGAAAAAACGATGGCAATGTCAGGCCTATCATTATCCTTTTCAATTATTTCTCCTTCTGTTATTACTCTAACGACATCAGTCATTTCTTTATCACTTAAAATAGAGCTATAGGTCATATATTTGTCATCTAATATCCACGCATTATTCCTATATAAATCTTTTGAAAAATCATCTTTAGTAAATTCTTGTTTCATAGGAATGATAAGACTATGTATATCTGATTCCAAATTTTTATTGTTTATTTTTTTTAATTTTTCAATAGATAGTTGTCTAAATAGTATATATTCTGTTAACGTTCTTGATGATAATTCTAAAGCTTTACTATATTGCTCTTCAGTTAGAGAATTAGCATCTAAAATATCTCTTTGAGCTTTAAAGAACTTATCCTGTGCTCTTTTCAATAGTTCCACACGAGAACTAAATCCAATACAGTTTTCTTCAAAATATCCATTAAGATGGGGGTATCGACTAATTAATGATATTTTAACCTTTTTATTACTTTCTGCAATTTTAGGTATTTTCTCAGATATTAATTGGGATACTTTATTTCTAAAACTATATTTTATTTGTTGCATATCAGATTCTGAAATATCAAGATTTTGACGTGCATGATCTACTTTTCCAATAAACCAATCAGAATAAAGAAGAAATATCATTTTATATCCTAACGGAATATTTTCTTTTGCAATAATCTCAATCTTTTGACTTCGGTTATCTACAGATATAGCTGTTATAATAGAGGGTTCATTGGATGCCTCGATAGAATAATATAGATATATTTTATCAAAAGCTGAGACAGAATAATCTAATTCTATTTTTTCAAGATTTGGTATATCATTTGTAGATAAGGTTTCAGTTATAAGTTGATTTTCTATTTCTAAATTTATAGTAATAGTTATTTCTTTATTTTCTTGTTTTAATTGGTATAATCTAGGGTAAAACTCTTCTAATATTCTGTTTTTTAGATATTTGGGCTGAATATAATTATATTGTCCAAGTCTGGATAATACGTAATTTGACATGGAAAATTTTGTACCATTTGTAGTTGATTGACTTTTTATAACGGTTGATTTTTCATCAAAATCATTAGAAAATTCAAAATTTCTACAAAAACCATTGTTAAAATAACTTTGAACTGAAATTTTCCCAAAATAACAAAGATATACCAATCTTCCAAGACCTTTGTGTGAAGATTCTTCTACATCAAATAGATTACAAAATTTACTAAATCTTTCATCTGTGAATCCGATACCGTTATCTTCTATTTCGACCTTTAAAGTTTCAGGTTGATTATATGCCTGTGTAAAAATTTTAATTGAAATTTTATTGGCTTCTGCATCTAAAGCATTCGCAATCGCCTCGAAGTACACCATTTCTAATGATGAATTTCCGAAGAACATTTTTACAGCTTTACTTAATTTAACTTTCATACTTTATCATGCTTTAAATGACATTTAAAAAACAATCTAATGTGTCTTTAAATTTTATTACAAAGATATTTTAAATATTTACAGTCTCATTATTTTCTTTTTCTTTTTTATCTTCATCTTTCTGATTAAAGAATCATCCGGCATATTATTATAATACGGTTCAAACGACCCGGTGATAAGGGCGGCAAATACGAGAGAAATGTTTTCTGTGGATGGGGGAGTATATTCCTTTTGCAGGTATTCGTATATTATTCCATCTTGTCCGATTCGGGACACTCGTTCGGTTTTGGTCGCGGCTTTCTCCGCATTCCTTTTAATTAGTTTATCGAGATTGGCGAAACTGAATTTCCGGTCTATCTCCGAACCCTTAAAAGAATAACCGTTTTTCTCGAAAGAGATTCCCTGTATCTCTTTTGTATTTCCTTTAAACTTGGGTTGCATTTTCACTCCCTGTTTGTAAACCGCCTTTATAAACTCTTCCCAGTTTTTGGACTTAACCAGTGCGGCTGAAACCGCCTGGTGTATCTGGTATTTTGTCTTGTCCGGTTCTTTGAGTTTGTTTCGATTCACTTG